>NZ_JBRRBV010000013.1:0-121579 GCF_056756445.1 Stenotrophomonas sp. STEN225
CGGGGGGCGGGGGTTTGTGTGGGGGGGGGCGGGGGGGCCCGGGCGGGGGGTGTGGGTTTGGTCGCGGGGGGCCGGCCCCCCCCGCTGCCGCCCTCAATCGACGTGGAAGGCCAGGGTGGCGGCGACCGCCTGCTGCCACCCGGCATACAGCGTCTCGCGCCGTGATGCCGGCATCTGCGGCTCGAAACGGCGGTCCAGTCCCCATTGCGCGGCGATCTGTTCACGGCTTTCCCAGAATCCCACCGCCAGCCCGGCCAGGTAGGCCGCGCCCAGCGCCGTGGTCTCGGTCAGCCGTGGCCGCAGCAGCGGAACGCCGAGAATGTCGGCCTGGAAGCTGGCAAGGAAGTCGTTGCCGATCGCGCCGCCGTCGGCGCGCAGCTCGCTCAGGCCGATGCCAGCATCGGACTGCATGGCATCGAGTACATCGCGGGTCTGGTAAGCCATTGCTTCCAATGCTGCACGCACGAAGTGCGACCTGCTGGTGCCCCGGGTCAGGCCGAACATCGCTCCACGCACGTCGCTGCGCCAGTAAGGCGCACCCAGGCCCACGAACGCCGGCACCAGATAGACGCCAGCGCTGTCGCCGACCTTCGCGGCCAGCGCCTGGCTGTCGCTGGCCCGATCGATCATGCGCAGGCCGTCGCGCAGCCACTGCACCACCGAGCCGGCGATGAAGATCGACCCCTCCAGTGCGTACTCCACGCGCCCGTCCAGGCCCCAGGCGATGGTGGTCAGCAGGCCATTGTGCGAACGCACGGCCTGCGTTCCGGTGTGCATCAGCATGAAGCAGCCGGTGCCGTAGGTGTTCTTCACCATGCCCGGCTGGAAGCAGGCCTGGCCGAACAGCGCGGCCTGCTGGTCGCCAGCGATACCGGCGATCGGAATCGGGTGGTCGAAGAAGAACTGCGGCCGGGTGTGCGCGTACACCGCGCTGGAGTCACGCACCTGCGGCAGCATGGCGCGCGGAATGTCCAGCAGCGCGAGCAGCTCGTCGTCCCAGTCCAGGGTGTGGATGTTGAACAGCAGCGTGCGTGCGGCGTTGCTGTAGTCCGTCACGTGTGCCTGGCCGCCACTGAGATTCCAGACCAGCCAGCTGTCGATGGTGCCGAACAGCAGTTCGCCACGCTCCGCGCGCTGTTGTGCGCCTTCCACGTGATCGAGGATCCAGCGCACCTTGGTGGCCGAGAAGTAGGCATCGATCAGCAGGCCGGTGCGTTCACGGATCAGCGCTTCGTGCCCCTGCGAGCGCAACCGCTCGCAGATGGCCTGGCTTTGCCGGGACTGCCAGACGATGGCGTTGTGGATCGGCTGGCCCGTGGCGCGTTCCCAGACCACGGTGGTCTCGCGCTGGTTGGTGATGCCCAGTGCGGCGATGTGGCGCGGGTCGATCTGTTCGCGGCTGAGCAGCTCGGTCAGCGTGGCGTAGACGCTGGTGAGGATCTCGCGCGGGTCATGTTCCACCCAACCGGGCTGCGGGAAAATCTGGGCGAACTCACGTTGCGCGCTGCCGACGATGTCGCCGGCGTGATCGAACAGGATCGCGCGCGAACTGGTGGTGCCCTGATCGATGGCCAGCACGTAGCGGGGCGTCATGCGGCGTCTCCGGTAGCGATGGGGAAATCCTACTGCATCGGCAGCGACGGGCCATGCCGGGTGTCACCGCGATCGGCCGGGCATGGCCTGGTGCTGCTGTTCCTCCAACCAGTCCTGCAGGCGTGCCACCTGTGCGGTGTCCAGCCGCAGTCCCAGCTTGCTCCGCCGCCACAGTATGTCCTCGGCGGTATGCGCCCATTCGTGATCGCGCAGGAACACGACCTCATGGGCGTGCAGCCCACCGCCGAAGTGTTCGCCGAGATCGTCCATGCCCTGCACCCCGTGCAGCAGCTCGGTGCTGCGGCTGCCATAGGCCTCGGCCCAGCGCCGCGTAGTGTCCTCAGGCAACCACGGTGCGAGTCTCCGCAGGTGAGAGCGTGCCTGCACGGCATCGCCCCAGTCGCTGCCCGGCAGCGGCGTCCCGGCTGCCGTCCATGCCGGCCCCATCTGCGGCAGGTGGGGCCGCAGCAGATCCAGCGCTTCTTCGGCCAGAACGCGGTAGGTGGTCAGCTTCCCCCCCAGCACGTGCACGGCGGGCGCGCCCTGCACCTGCAACTGCAGGCGATAGTCGCGGCTGAGTCGTGCCGCGCGCGGATCCGGGTCGGCCAGCAGCGGGCGCACGCCGGCAAACTGCCAGACCACCTCCGTCGCCGTGATCGGCTGGCGCAGATAGCGGTTGGCCGCCTCGCACAGGTATGTCACTTCCGAAGGCAGCACGTGGCAGCGCGCCGGATCGCCCTGATAGTCGGTGTCGGTGGTACCCACCAGCAGGTGGTCGTGGGTGAAGGGCAGCAGGAATACGACCCGTCCGTCGGGCTGCTGCAGCAGGCAGGCGCTGTCATCGGGCCAGGGCCGGCGCAGCACGATGTGGCTGCCCTGCACCAGGCGCAGGGCCGGTGTGCCGCTGCGCGCCTGCATGCGTTGCAGCAGGCCTCCGGCCCAGGGACCGGCCGCGTTGGCCACGGCATGTGCATGCACCGTCTGCTGCTGTCCCGCTGCATCGACCAGTACCGCCCGCCAGTGGCCCTGCTCGCCGTGCAGTTCGACGCAGCGGGTGCGAACCTGTACACGCGCGCCGCGTTGCGCGGCATCCAGCGCGTTGAGCAATACCAGGCGTGCATCGTCCACCTGCGCGTCGGTATAGCTGAAGGCCTGGTGCAACGATGGCGACAGCCACGTGCCCAACGGGTCGTGTGGCAGGTGCAGTGCGCGCGAAGCCGGAAACGCTGCGCCGCGATGGCCGAGGTGGTCATACAGCCACAGGCCGAGCCGCAGCATCCAGCGTGGCCGCAGGTGGGGTTCCCAGGGCAGCACGAAGCGCAGCGGCCGGACCAGGCAGGGCGCCTGCCTGCGGAGTACATCGCGTTCGCCCAGCGCCTTGCGCACCAGGCCGAACTCGCCCTGTTCCAGGTAGCGCAGCCCGCCATGGACCAGCTTGCTGCTGGCGCTGGAGGTATGTGACGCAAGATCGTGCTGCTCGCAGAGCAGCACGCGCAGGCCGCGGCCTGCGGCGTCGCGTGCGATGCCGGCGCCGTTGATGCCACCTCCGATCACCAGCAGGTCGACATTGTCCATCCCGATCACCGGCCTTCCGTCCTTTGCAGAGTCAAGCCCTGCTCGACGTCCGGAAAAAAGCAGTCGAGCACGACCCGACTCTACACAGAACGCGGGTGACGAAAACGACGACGGGCCCCGAAGGGCCCGTCGCGTACAGACAGTGAAGCAGACGGTGCTTAGAAGCGGGCGCCGATACCCACGCCGACAGTCCACGGATCCAGCTTGGCTTCGCCGATCTTCTCGCCACCAACCTTCACGTCCGGGCGGGCGCGCATGTAGCGGGCATCAGCACGGGCGAACCAGGTGGAGTTGATGTTCATGTCGACGCCGACGGTGCCGATCACGCCCTTGGCATCCTTCAGGCGGATGTCGGAGCTGCTGCCGTCAGCCAGCGATTCGTTGCTGAAGGCCGACTGGAAGTAGCCCACGCCCACGAACGGGCGGAACACGTTGTCGGCCTGGCCGAAGTGGTACTGGCCGCTCAGCGCGACCGGCTGCTGCTCGACGCTGCCCAGGCGGGTGTTGCCCGGACCCTTGACGCGGTGATCGAACTTGTCGGCAGCGCCCCACAGCTCAACGGCCCAGTTGTCGTTGACGTAGTAGCTGAAGCTGACGGTCGGCGCCGGGCCGCCATCGAGCTTCTTGACGCCGGTGATCGGATCATTCTTCGGCTGCAGCAGCGTGACGCCGCCAACCACGGCAAAATGCTTGCCCGAGGCGGTGTCGGTGGTGCTGCTGTCCTGGGCGAAAGCGGCCGGCGCGAAGGCGGCGGAGGTCAGCAGGGCGAGACTCAGGATACGGATGGAGCGCATGGGGGTATCTCCTAATGTTTCTTGTTTTTGGGCCCCCGGTTGCGGGGCGAGCACACCGTAGTCGCCTCAACATGAATCGAATCCGACGCGCGTTAAAAAATAGTTCGCTCTGTTCAGCGATGAGTTCGAAAAGCCTGTTTTCATGGGGTTTTTGCTCTGGAGGAATGTTCATGCAGTTGCACAAACCGTGAGCGCGCCAACGCTCTGCACCGGCCTGCCCGCGCAGGTGAACGCGCGATCGCGCGTGTTGCTGCTTGGTTCGATGCCGGGTGCTGCGTCGCTGCACGCTGGCCAGTACTACGCGCATCCACGCAATCGTTTCTGGCCGCTCATGTCCGATATCTGCGGCTTTGACGCTGGTTTGCCCTATCCGCAACGCATGCGCGCCCTGAACGCCGCCGGTGTCGGGGTGTGGGATGTGATCGGCCGATGCGAGCGCCGGGGCAGCCTGGATGCGGACATCGTGCGTGGCACGGAAGTGGCCAACGCGCTGCCGGAACTGATCGCCCTGCTGCCTGAGCTGCAGCTGATCGGCTGCAATGGTGCTGCGTCGATGCAGGCATTCCAGCGCTGGGTGCTGCCTGTCCTGGGGGAGCCACCGCGTGTGCTGGCGCTGCCCTCGACCAGCCCGGCCAATGCGGCCTGGTCGCTGCAGCGCCTGCGTCAGGCCTGGCAGCCGGTGGCCGATGCACTGGCGACATGAAGCGGACATCGTGCGGACAATACGCTACCCACTGGAGGTGCCTGCGCCCCATGGGCAACAGCGTGTCCCGACTGCGTGCGTACTGAAAACACCTGTAACGGTTGGCGCTGGCCCCCGCTGGCCGCACAATAGACGTTTCCCTACACCAGATTGCCGGAGTTATCCCCATGGCCGAAATCAAGGAAGCACTTGTCCCCGATATCGGTGACTACAGCGATATCCCGGTAATCGAGGTGCTTGTCGCCGTTGGCGATACGGTCAGGAAGGACCAGGGCCTGGTGACGCTGGAAAGCGACAAGGCGACCATGGAAGTGCCGTCTTCGGTGGCCGGTGTGGTCAAGGAGATCAAGGTCAAGGTGGGTGACACCCTGTCCGAGGGCAAGGTCGTGGCGCTGATCGAAGTGGCGGCAGACGAGGCCGCAGCGCCGGCCGCTCCGGCCCCGGCCCCGGCCAAGGCCGCTGCCCCGGCGGCTGCCACCCAGAGCGCCCCGGCCCCGGCGGCTGCCGCGCCGGCCGCCCCGGCTGCCGGTGGCGGTGCGGTTGAAGCCCGGGTGCCGGACATCGGCGATTACACCGACATCCCGGTCATCGAAGTGCTGGTCGCCGTGGGCGACACCGTCAAGAAGGATCAGGGCTTGGTCACGCTGGAAAGCGACAAGGCGACCATGGAAGTGCCGTCCTCGGTGGCCGGTGTGGTCAAGGAACTGAAGGTCAAGGTGGGGGACACCCTGTCGCAGGGCAATGTGGTGGCCATCATCGAAGCCGAGGGTGCTGCTGCGCCGGCGCCGACCCGCGAAGCGGCTGCGGCGGCCCCGGCCGCTGCCGAGACCGCCACCAAGGTCGAGCCGGTCGCTGTGCCCGCCCAGCCGGACAAGCTGGCGGCTCGTGAGATCGCGTCGGCCGGCGCTCCGTCCAGCCCGCCCGTACAGTTCAACGCCGATGGCGTGCTGCCGGCCAAGGTGCCGTATGCCACCCCGGCGGTGCGCGTGTTTGCCCGCGAGCTGGGCGTGGACCTGCTGCAGATCAGCGGTACCGAGAAGGGCGGGCGCATCACCAAGGGTGACGTGCAGAAATTCGTCAAGGCCGCGCTCAGTGGTGGCGTTCCGGCCGCGGGCGGCACCGCTGCCGCCGCAGGCGGTGGGCTGAACCTGCTGCCGTGGCCGAAGGTCGATTTCAGCAAGTTCGGCGAGACCGAAGTGCAGCCGCTGTCGCGCATCAAGAAGATCTCCGGCGCGAACCTGGCCCGCAACTGGGCGATGATTCCGCACGTCACCCAGTTCGACCAGGCCGACATCACCGATCTGGAAGCACTGCGCGTGGCACTGAACAAGGAGAACGAGAAGGCCGGCATCAAGCTGACCATGCTCGCCTTCCTGATCAAGGCCAGCGCCGCGGCGCTGAAGAAGTTCCCGGAGTTCAACGCCTCGCTGGACGCCAGCGGCGAGAACCTGACCCTGAAGAAGTACTTCAACATCGGGTTCGCCGCCGATACGCCGAACGGCCTGGTCGTGCCGGTGATCCGCGACGTCGACAAGAAGGGCGTGGTGCAGATCGCGCAGGAAACCGGCGAGCTGGCCAAGAAGGCGCGCGACGGCAAGCTGGGCCCGGCCGACATGAGTGGCGGCTGCTTCTCGATCAGCTCGCTGGGCGGGATCGGTGGCACCGCGTTCACCCCGATCGTCAATGCCCCGGAAGTGGCCATCCTGGGCGTGTCCAAGTCCTCCATCCAGCCGGTCTGGAATGGCAAGGAATTCGCACCGAAGCTGCTGCTGCCGCTGTCGCTGAGCTACGACCACCGCGTCATCGATGGCGCCCTGGCCGCACGCTTCACCACGTACCTGTCGCAGGTACTGGCCGACATGCGTCGCGTGCTGCTGTAAGGCACCCGCTTCGCCCCCACCGTGTGGCCGTCGCCCTTGGCGCGGCCGCCTGACGAAACGCAGTGACAGCCCGCCGGCCACCCCGGCCGGGCATGAGGAAAACCACCATGGCCACGATTGAAGTCAAGGTTCCCGACATCGGCGATTACAGCGATGTGCCGGTGATCGAAGTGTTGGTCGCCGTCGGCGATACGGTGAAGAAGGACCAGGGCCTGGTGACCCTGGAATCGGACAAGGCCACGCTGGAAGTGCCGTCCTCGGCCGCCGGTGTGGTCAAGGAACTGAAGGTCAAGCTCGGCGATACGCTGTCCGAGGGGGCCGTGGTGGTCCTGCTGGACACCGAAGGAGCCGCCGAGGCCCCGGCCAAGGCGTCCGCACCTGCGCCGGCGGCCGCCGCCCCGGCCAGCAAGCCGCCGGTCACCCCGTCGCATCGTGCCCCGGCCGAACCGGCCGCACCGAAGCCGGCGCTGGCCAGCGGCAAGCCGGCCGACATCGAATGCGAGATGGTCGTGCTGGGCTCCGGCCCGGGCGGCTACACCGCCGCGTTCCGCGCAGCCGATGTCGGCCTGGATACGGTACTGGTCGAGCGCTACGCCAGCCTCGGCGGCGTCTGCCTCAACGTCGGCTGCATTCCGTCCAAGGCACTGCTGCATGCGGCGGCGGTCATCGATGAAGTCGCCCATGCCGGCGATTTCGGCGTGGAGTTCGGCAAGCCGACGATCACGCTGGACAAGCTGCGCCAGTACAAGGAAAAGGTCGTCAACCAGCTGACCAAGGGTCTGGCTGGCATGGCCAAGCAGCGCAAGGTGCGCAACGTGCAGGGTGTCGGCCGGTTCCTGTCGGCCAACGAGCTGGAGATCACCGCCGCTGACGGCAGCACGCAGCTGCTGCGCTTCCAGAAGTGCATCATCGCCGCCGGTTCGCAGGCGGTGAAGCTGCCGAACTTCCCATGGGACGACAAGCGCGTGATGGATTCCACCGACGCGCTGGAGCTGGCCGAAGTGCCGGGTTCGCTGCTGGTTGTCGGTGGCGGCATCATCGGCCTGGAAATGGCGACCGTGTACGGTGCGCTGGGCAGCAAGGTCACCGTGGTCGAATTCATGGACCAGCTGATGCCGGGCGCCGACAAGGACCTGGTCAAGCCGCTGGCCGACCGCCTGAAGAAGCAGGGCATCGACGTTCACCTGAAGACCAAGGCGTCGGGCGTCACCGCCGATGCCAAGGGCATCACCGTGACCTTCGAGGCGGCCGAGGAAGGGCAGTCGCCGGCGCTGGCGCAGGGGACCTTCGACCGCGTGCTGGTCGCCGTGGGTCGTTCGCCGAATGGCAAGAAGATCGATGCCGAGAAGGCTGGCGTGCAGGTCACCGAGCGTGGCTTCATCCCGGTTGACCGGCAGATGCGTACCAACGTGCCGCACATCTTCGCCATTGGTGACATCGTCGGCAACCCGATGCTGGCCCACAAGGCCACGCACGAGGGCAAGCTGGCGGCTGAAGTGGCGGCCGGCCACAAGAAGGAGTGGGTGGCCCGCGTGATTCCGTCGGTGGCCTACACCAATCCGGAGATCGCCTGGGTGGGCGTGACCGAGACCGAGGCCAAGGCCAAGGGCCTGAAGGTCGGCGTGGCCAAGTTCCCGTGGGCGGCCAGTGGCCGCGCGATCGGCATCGGTCGTACCGAGGGCTTCACCAAGCTGATCTTCGATGAAGAGACTCACCGCATCATCGGTGGCGCGATCGTCGGTGTGCATGCCGGTGACCTGCTGGCCGAGATCGGTCTGGCCATCGAGATGGGCGCGGAAGCCGAAGACATCGGCCACACCATCCATGCCCATCCGACGCTGAGTGAATCGGTGGCGATGGCTTCGGAAATCTACGACGGCACGATCACCGATCTGTACATGCCGAAGAAGAAGTAAGGCGCTTGCGCCGGGCCATGCCCGGTGAAACGGAAAGCCCGGCGAAAGCCGGGTTTTTTGTTGGTGGCTTCTGTGGCTTCGGTGACTGTGGTCGCGAGCTTCCGGGCCGCTGCGCGGGTGGCAGGCATTTGGACACATGTCCCCCGTCGCCCGCCTGCGGCGGTCGCCTCCTCCTTTACTGTGTCCAAACGCCTGCCACCCACGCAGCGGCTCGGCGTGCGGACGGTCCAGCCGCAGAGTCACTTCAGCAGACGCGTGGAGGCCTGATACGCGGAGGGAGAGGGGGCTGCATGCGAAGTAAAGGAGGAGGTGACGGCCGCAGGCCGGCGCCGGGGGACATTCGCATGCAGCCTCCTCTCACTCCTGCGCACCCGCGATCCTGCGATTGCGGCATGTGTGATCGCGAGCGTCCGGGCCTCTGCGTGAGCGGCAGGCGCTTGGACAAATGTCCCCCGCCGTCCGCCTGCGGCGGTCGCCTCCTCCTTTACTTTGTCCAAACGCCTGCCACTCGCGCAGCGGCTCGGCGTGCGGAGGGTCCAGCCACAGAGCCACTTCAACAGGCGCGTGGCGGCCTGACACGCGGAGGGAGAGGGGGCTGCGTGCGAAGTAAAGGAGGAGGTGACGGTAGGCCGGCGCCGGGGGACATTCGCATGCAGCCCCTCTCCCTCCAGCGCTCGACCATGCCGCTTTACCCCGGCAGGACAAAGCAGCACAAAAAAACGCGGCCCCCGATGTTCCGGAGGCCGCGCCAGGAGAGAGTGCGATGGAAGGGGCAGGAATCAGAACACGAAGCTGACGCCGGCCACCGGGCCCTTGAATTCCTGCTTCAGACCGATGGTGCCGTCGCTGCCCTTCTTGTCCGCATCCAGCTTGAACCAGTCGTAGCCGGCGAACAGGCCGAAGTTCTTGGTCAGGCGGTAATCGACGATGGCATTGGCGCGGCTCAGGTCACCCTTGTAGTCGTCGAAGCTGCCCCAGCGGGTGTTGAGGTACTGACCCTGCAGGGTGATCATCCACTTCTCGGACGGGGTGAAGCTCAGGCGTGCACCGACCACCGGTGCCACACCGTCGGTCTTCTCGTCCAGGAACTGGCCTTCATACACGGTGCCCAGGTCCGCATAGCCCTTGGTGCTGACCTTGGCGTACTCCGCACCCAGCTGCAGGCCCAGATCGAAGGTGTCGGTGTCGACAACGGAGTAGTCGTAGACCAGGCTGGCCACCTGGTACTTCAGCTCGGCCTTGACGAAGCTGTCAGCCGGCACGTTGACGCCGCCGAAGGAGATGTCCTGGCCCAGCGTCTCGCGCCGGTCCTTGTCGTACTTGAAGTAGTTGAACAGGAAGCGCTGGCGGTCGCTGAGGCGGAACATGCCGTCTACCCGCGGTTCCCATTCCTTGCCGCCGAGCTTGAAATCTTCCGAGAAACCGACGTCCTGGCCGGCGACAGTGGTGTTGCCGCGCAGCGTGTTGTCCGAATCGATGTTCATCGCACCCAGGCGCAGGGCGAAACGGTCATCGCCTTCGGCGGCATGGGCGGCGCTGGCGAACGATGCGCCGGCGGCAAGCAGGGAGAGGGCGAGCAGGGTGGGGACGGAGCGCATCGAAGAGTCCTTGCAGTGGTTCATCAGAATGAAGCCCACTGTGCAGGACGCACTCGTCCACCATGCGTGAACGTATGGTCGATGGCGTGTGCACGGTTCAGCGCTGTCACGACCATGAAAAAGGATGGCCCCGGAGCCGGGCTTCGGGGCCATCGAGGACCTGCGGGGCGAAGCGTCGACGAGGTTGCTGCAGGCAGGTCGGAAGGTCGGACCGGCAAGGTCGCGGAAAGTTCCCAGGCGTGCGACCAAAGTTCAATGCGCTGCACCGCAGCATCATGTGGACGTCATTGTCCCTTGGGCGGCACGCAAAAATGTAACCGTTACCGCAACTTGCGCCCTTCCGGGATGAACAGGCAGCGGTTGTCTCGCAAATTGTCCCATTGCTATAATTTGGCGGCTCGATGAGGCCCCCCTGCTGTAGCCGCCTCAGCCCTCCACTTGCAACCACGCGGGACGTCCTGTGCTGAACTCCGTTGAAGCGGGTCGGCGACTGATGCTGCGCGCCGCGGTCTACCCGCTGGCCGCAGTGGCTGTCCTGGCCCTGGCCTTCCTGCTGGTAGGGCCGAAGTACGCGCTCGGTGCCCTGGCATCCGGCGTGGCGATCTCGGCCGGTGGCTGGGTCGCGGCACGGATGGCGCTGGGCGGGGGTGCCCTGGCTGCGGGGTCGGCAATGGCACGGCTGATCATTGCGATCGTGGCGAAGTGGGTAGTCGTTTTCGGCGTCCTGCTGGTGGGGTTCCTGGTCTTCAAGCTGCCTGCATTGGCGCTGTTGGCCGGTATCGCCGTCGGCTTGATGTTCCAGGTCCTGGCGATGGCCAGGCGTTGACAGAATTCAATTAACTAAGGTTCCGGACACATGGCGGGCGAGGCTCTAACCCCTACCAGCTACATCCAGCATCACCTGCAGAACCTGACCGCACCGGTCGGCAACGGCGACGGGATGTTCTGGCATATCCACGTCGATACCTTCCTCACCGCGGTCCTGATGGGCCTGGTGATCGTGGTCGCCTTCTGGCTGGGCACCCGCAAGGCCACGGCTGGCGTGCCGGGCAAGTGGCAGGCCTTCGTGGAGATCTGCCTGGAGTTCGTCGACCGCCAGGCCAAGGACACCTACCACGGCAAGAGCAAGCTGGTCACGCCGATCGCCATCACGATCTTCTTCTGGATCCTGATGATGAACCTCATCAAGATGATCCCGGCCGACTTCATCGCCAAGCCGCTGGAGCTGGCGGGCATCCATTACTGGAAGCCGGTGCCGACCGCCGACGTCAATGCCACCCTGGGCATGGCCATCAGCGTGTTCTTCCTGATGCTGTTCTTCGCGCTGAAGTCCAAGGGACTGGGCGGCTTCATCAAGGAGTTCCTGACGGCTCCGTTCGGCAAGTGGATGATGCCGTTCAACCTGATCCTCAACATCGTCGAGTGGCTGAGCAAGCCGATCTCCCTGGCGATGCGACTGTTCGGCAACATGTTCGGCGGCGAAATCGTGTTCCTGCTGATCTGGGTGCTGGGTGGTGCCGGTTTCTTCGGCGCCATTGCCGGTGGTGCGTTCGGCCTCGGCTGGATGCTGTTCCACCTGCTGGTGATCCCGCTGCAGGCCTTCATCTTCATGATGCTGTCGATCGTGTACCTGAGCCTGTCGGAAGACGCTCACTGAGTTTCAAGCTTCAACGCGTTTCAACCTTCATCCGTTTCATCACCCTTAGCAACTTAAGTTCCTGGAGATAACCATGTACTTCGCCGTCCTGACCAACTTCGCGCAGATTCAGAGCTCCACCGCCCTCGCCGTCGGCATCATGATCGGCCTGGCCGCGCTGGGCGCCGGTCTGGGTCTGGCCATCATGGCTGGTAAGTTCCTGGAGTCGGCCGCCCGCCAGCCGGAACTGATCCCGGTCCTGCAGGTCCGCATGTTCATCACCGCCGGCCTGATCGACGCCGCGTTCATCATCTCGGTCGCCGTCGGCCTGCTGCTGGCCTTCGCCAACCCGCTGTCGGCCGCCTTCGCCGGTGCCGTCACCAAGGCTCTGGCCGGCTGATACAGCGGTTTGAGACGACCGGGTGCTGATGCACCCGGTTTCGGATGAAGGCCGGATGCGCCGCCCCGGCGGCGCGTCCACCCCGAAACCAGCGATCGAGCTAACCATGAATATCAATTTCACCCTTCTTGCGCAGGCGCTCGCCTTCGCTGGTCTGATCTGGATCATCGCGACCAAGATCTGGCCGCCGCTGATGAACGCGATCGAAGAGCGCCAGCAGAAGATTGCTGAAGGCCTCGCTGCTGCCGACCGCAGCCAGAAAGATCTGGCCCAGGCGCAGGAGAAGGTCAACGAAGCGCTGAAGGAAGCCCGCACCAAGGCCAACGAGATCATCGACCAGGCCCACGCGCGCGCCAACCAGATCGTCGACGCAGCCCGTACCGAAGCGATCACCGAAGCCACCCGTCAGAAGGAACTGGCCCAGGCTGAGATCGACGCCGCCGCCAACCGTGCCCGTGAAGATCTGCGCAAGCAGGTGTCCGCGCTGGCCGTGACCGGTGCCGAAAAGCTGCTCAAGCGCGAAATCGACGCCAACGCCCACAAGGCGCTGCTCGACGAGCTGGCCTCGGAGATCTAAGGATGAGCCAGGCCCTCACGCTTGCCCGCCCGTACGCCCGCGCCGCGTTCGCGACCGCGCGCGACGAAGGCGCGTTCGCGCCGTGGTCGGACGCCCTGGCGTTCTCCGCCCACGTCGCCGCCGACCCGCGCGTGGCGGCCCTGCTCGCCAACCCGGAGCTCGGTCGTGACGACGCTGTCGCCCTGCTGGCGCCGGCGACCCACGGCGAAAGCTTCTCGCGCTTCCTGGCCATCCTGGCCGAATCGCATCGTCTGCCGCTGCTGCCGGAGATCTCCGGCATGTTCGACGCCCTGCGCGCCGAAGCCGAGCACGTGGTCAAGGCTACCGTGACCTCGGCCGCCGAACTGTCGGCCGGCGAGCTGGACGCGATCAAGGTCGCGCTGCGCAAGCGCTTCAACCGCGAGGTCGATGTGACCACTGCGGTCGATGCCTCGCTGATCGGCGGCGCCGTGATCGACGCCGGCGACGTGGTCATCGATGGTTCGCTGAAGGGCAAGCTGGCCCGCCTGCAGACCGCGCTCGCTAACTGAATTCATTTAACGTCCGGCCCCGCTGCCGGCACTAGGACTTGACGATGGCAACCACGCTCAACCCCTCCGAAATCAGCGAACTGATCAAGAACCGCATCGAGAAGGTCAAGCTGGCCGCGGAATCGCGCAACGAAGGCACCGTGACCAGCGTGTCCGACGGCATCGTGCGCATCTTCGGTCTGGCCGACGTGATGCAGGGCGAAATGATCGAACTGCCGAACAACACCTTCGCCCTGGCCCTGAACCTGGAGCGCGACTCGGTCGGCGCCGTGGTCCTGGGTGACTACGAGCACCTGCGCGAAGGCGACGTCGCCAAGACCACCGGCCGCATCCTGGAAGTGCCGGTCGGTCCGGAACTGCTGGGCCGCGTCGTCAACGCGCTCGGCGAGCCGATCGACGGCAAGGGCCCGCTGGGCACCGACGTGACCGCTCCGGTGGAGCGTGTTGCTCCGGGCGTGATCTGGCGCAAATCGGTCGACCAGCCGGTGCAGACCGGTTACAAGTCGGTCGACTCGATGATCCCGATCGGCCGTGGCCAGCGCGAGCTGATCATCGGTGACCGCCAGACCGGCAAGACCGCCATGGCGATCGACGCGGTGATCAACCAGAAGGGCACCGGCATCAAGTGCGTGTACGTTGCGATCGGCCAGAAGGCATCGACCATCGCCAACATCGTGCGCAAGCTGGAAGAGAACGGCGCCCTGGCCCACACCATCGTCGTGGCCGCCACCGCGTCCGAATCGGCTGCGATGCAGTACATCAGCGCCTACTCGGGCTGCACCATGGGCGAGTACTTCATGGACCGCGGCGAAGACGCGCTGATCGTGTACGACGATCTGTCCAAGCAGGCCGTTGCCTACCGCCAGATCTCGCTGCTGCTGAAGCGCCCGCCGGGCCGTGAAGCCTACCCGGGCGACGTGTTCTACCTGCACTCGCGCCTGCTGGAACGCGCTGCCCGCGTGTCCGAGGAGTACGTCGAGAAGTTCACCGAGGGCAAGGTCACCGGCAAGACCGGTTCGCTGACCGCGCTGCCGATCATCGAAACCCAGGCCGGCGACGTGTCCGCCTTCGTTCCGACCAACGTGATCTCGATCACCGACGGCCAGATCTTCCTGGAAACCGACCTGTTCAACGCCGGCATCCGCCCGGCCGTGAACGCCGGTATCTCGGTGTCGCGCGTCGGTGGTTCGGCGCAGACCAAGATCATCAAGAAGCTGTCGGGCGGCATCCGCATCTCGCTGGCCCAGTACCGTGAGCTGGCTGCGTTCGCGCAGTTCGCTTCGGATCTGGACGAAGCCACCCGCAAGCAGCTGGAACGTGGCCAGCGCGTCACCGAGCTGATGAAGCAGAAGCAGTACGCGCCGATGTCGATCGCCAACCAGGCGCTGTCGATCTACGCCGTCAACGAGGGTTACCTCGACGACGTGCCGGTCAACAAGCTGCTGGCGTTCGAAGAGGGCCTGCACGCCCACTTCGCCAACACCCAGGGCGAGCTGATCAACAAGGTCAACGCCACCGGCGGCTGGGACAACGATATCGAAGGTGCCTTCAAGAAGGGCATCGCCGACTTCAAGACCACCGGCAGCTGGTAACAGCGCATGGGGAACGGGGCCAGGCCCCGTTCCACCGTTGAACAACGCGGGGCATCAGCCCCGCGCCACGGGAAACAAGAGATGGCAAGCGGACGCGAAATCAAAACCAAGATCAAGAGCGTGCAGAACACCCGCAAGGTGACGCGCGCCCTGGAGATGGTCTCGGCCTCCAAGATCCGCAAGGCGCAGGATCGGATGAAGACCTCGCGTCCGTACGCGCAGGCGATGAAGCAGGTGATCGGCCACCTGGCGCAGGCCAGCACCGATTACCAGCATCCGTTCCTGGTCGAGCGCGAGCAGGTCAAGCGGGTCGGTTTCATCGTGATCTCCTCCGATCGCGGCCTGGCCGGCGGCCTGAACAACAACCTGTTCCGCAAGATGCTGGGCGAAGCCAAGGCATGGCAGGACAAGGGTGCGGAAGTGGATCTGGTGACCATCGGCCAGAAGGCATCGACCTTCTTCCGCCGCGTCAAGGTCAACATGGTCGGCAGCGTGACCCACATCGGCGACGTGCCGAAGCTGGAATCGCTGATCGGTGTGATCAAGGTCATGCTCGACGCCTTCACTGAAGGCAAGGTCGACCGCGTGTACCTGGTCTACAACCGCTTCGTGAACACCATGACGCAGAAGGCCAGCTTCGATCAGCTGCTGCCGCTGCCGGCGGCCGAGAAGCAGGTCGCGCACCACGACTGGGATTACCTGTACGAACCCGATGCCGCGACCGTGCTCGAGCACGTGATGACGCGTTACATCGAGTCGCTGGTGTACCAGGCATTGCTGGAAAACGTCGCCTCCGAACATGCCGCACGCATGGTCGCGATGAAGGCGGCGAGCGACAACGCCAACAAGCTGATCGGTACGCTGCAGCTCGTCTACAACAAGGCGCGCCAGGCAGCGATCACCCAGGAAATCTCCGAAATCGTCGGCGGCGCGGCAGCAGTCTGACCGCGTTCGTTCAAAGCACACATTTAGAGGATGCAGCAATGAGTCAGGGCAAGATCGTTCAGATCATCGGCGCGGTCGTCGACGTCGAATTCCCGCGTGAGTCGGTGCCGAAGGTGTACGACGCACTGAAGGTCGACAACACCGAAATCACCCTTGAAGTCCAGCAGCAGCTGGGCGACGGCGTGGTGCGTACCATCGCCCTCGGTTCCACCGATGGCCTGAAGCGCAACCTGGTCGCCACCAACACCGGTCGTGGCATCTCGGTGCCGGTCGGCGCCGGCACCCTGGGCCGCATCATGGACGTGCTGGGCCGTCCGATCGACGAAGCCGGCCCGGTCGCTGCCAGCGACAACTGGGAAATCCACCGTGCGGCACCGTCGTACGAAGACCAGTCCCCGGCCACCGAGCTGCTGGAAACCGGCATCAAGGTCATCGACCTGATGTGCCCGTTCGCCAAGGGCGGCAAGGTCGGCCTGTTCGGCGGCGCCGGCGTCGGCAAGACCGTCAACATGATGGAACTGATCAACAACATCGCCAAGGCGCACAGCGGTCTGTCCGTGTTCGCCGGTGTGGGTGAGCGTACCCGTGAGGGCAACGACTTCTACCACGAAATGAAGGACTCCAACGTCCTCGACAAGGTGGCGATGGTGTACGGCCAGATGAACGAGCCGCCGGGCAACCGCCTGCGCGTCGCGCTGACCGGCCTGACCATGGCCGAGTACTTCCGCGACGAGAAGGACGAGAACGGCAAGGGCAAGGACGTGCTGCTGTTCGTCGACAACATCTACCGCTACACCCTGGCCGGTACCGAAGTGTCGGCACTGCTGGGTCGTATGCCGTCCGCCGTGGGTTACCAGCCGACCCTGGCCGAGGAAATGGGCGTCCTGCAGGAGCGCATCACCTCGACCAAGAACGGTTCGATCACCTCGATCCAGGCCGTCTACGTTCCCGCGGACGACCTGACCGACCCGTCGCCGGCGACCACCTTCGCCCACCTGGACTCGACCGTGACCCTGTCGCGTTCGATCGCCTCGCTGGGTATCTACCCGGCCGTCGATCCGCTGGACTCCACCAGCCGCCAGATGGACCCGCTGGTCATCGGCCACGAGCACTACGACACCGCCCAGCGCGTCCAGCAGACCCTGCAGAAGTACAAGGAACTGAAGGACATCATCGCCATCCTGGGCATGGACGAACTGTCCGAAGAAGACAAGCAGGCCGTGTCGCGCGCCCGCAAGATCGAGCGCTTCTTCAGCCAGCCGTTCCATGTGGCCGAAGTGTTCACCGGTTCGCCGGGCAAGTACGTGCCGCTGAAGGACACCATCCGTGGCTTCAAGGCCATCGTCGATGGCGAGTACGACCACCTGCCGGAGCAGGCGTTCTACATGGTCGGCGGCATCGAAGAAGCGGTCGAGAAGGCCAAGAAGATGGCCGAGAAGGCCTGATCCGGGAGGGGCGGGAGCGATCCTGCCCGACCTGACGCCGGCGCCGGGCAGCCGCCCGGGCCGGTGGACCTCCACGGTGGCATCGCGCCACCGCGAACAGCGAAGAGATTTGCATGAGCACGATCCGTTGCGACATCGTCAGCGCCGAGCAGGAAATCTTCCGTGGCGAAGCGACCCTGGTCGTGGCCACCGGTGAGCTGGGCGAACTGGGCATCGCGCCCAAGCACGCACCGCTGATCACCCGCCTGAAGCCGGGCAAGGTGGTGGTGACCACGCCGAACGGCGAGCAGCTGGATTTCGCCATTTCCGGCGGCATCCTGGAGGTTCAGCCGCAGGTGGTGACCGTGCTGGCCGACACCGCGATCCGCGCGCAGGACATCGACGAAGCCTCGGTCCGCAAGGCCAAGGAAGAAGCCGAGCGCATCCTGGCCAACCGTGGTGAAGCCATGGAAGTGGCCGAAGCCCAGCAGAAGCTGGCCGAAGCCGTGGTCCAGTTGCAGGCGCTGGAGCGCCTGCGCAAGAACCTCAAGCACTGAGGCTCGCCACACCCACAGGAACGCCGGCCTCGTGCCGGCGTTTTTGTTTGTGCGCCATCACCGCCGGTCAGCGGTAGACCACGTGGCGCATCAGCAGGAACGACACCGCCGCCAGTCCGCCCTCGACCAGCGGCTTGGCCAGCCACGCGTAGCGCAGGCCCAGAGCCTGGTCGACCAGGCTGACCAGCAGCGTGCTGGCCGCCGTCAGCAGCAGCCACAGCGCGCAGAAGCGCGCAAAGCGCTTCCAGCCCAGCTTGTGCGTGCCCGGCTCGGCGAACGTGTAGCGACCGTTGAGCCAGAAGCCCAGCAGCATCCCCGCCAGCCGGCCCGTGACGTTGGCCGGTGCAACCGGCAACCCCAGTGCGGTGGCCGCCACGAAGACCACCCAGTCGACCAGCAGCTGCACGAGCCCGATGACGAGGTAGGTGCTTCCCTGGCGGATGAGGCTCATCGGCATGCTGAAGAAGGAGGGGCATCCATGTTAACGGGCCACGCTCTAGAATCGGTGTCATCGAACCACGGATTCCCCCCATGACCCAACCCCTGCACGTGATCATCCTGGCCGCAGGTGCCGGCAAGCGCATGAAGTCGGTGCTGCCGAAGGTGCTGCAGCCGATCGCCGGGCAGCCGATGCTCGCGCATGTCATCGCTGCCGCCCGCGAGCTGGACCCCGCTGCGATCCACGTGGTGTACGGCCATGGTGGCGAGGCAGTGCGGCGCCACTTCGCCGACCAGACCGACCTGCAATGGGCCGAGCAGGCACAGCAGCTGGGGACCGGCCACGCGGTCGCGCAGGCGATGCCGCAGGTGCCCGACGCCGCGCAGGTGCTGGTGCTGTACGGCGATGTGCCGTTGATCCGCGCGCAGACGCTGCGCGACCTGCTGGCGCAGCCGGGCCGGCTGGCCGTGCTTGTGGCCGATGTCGATGACCCGACCGGTTATGGCCGCGTGCTGCGCGACGCCGAGGGCCGGGTCGGCGCCATCGTCGAACAGAAGGACGCCAGCGATGACCAGCTGCGCGTGCGCACGATCAATACCGGCATCATCACCGCCGAATCGACCGCGCTGCGCCGGTGGCTCTCGCAGCTGTCCAACAGCAACGCGCAGGGCGAGTACTACCTGACCGACGTATTTGCCTTTGCAGCCCGTGAGTTCACCCCGGCCGAGATGGCACTGGTGGCCGACGTGCAGGAAGCAGAAGGGGCGAACGATCCCTGGCAGCTGGCGCAGCTCGAGCGCGCGTGGCAGCGCCGCGCAGTACGTGCGCTGTGCGCGCAGGGCGCGCGCGTGCTGGACCCGTCACGGCTGGATATCCGCGGCAGCGTGACGGTCGGCAGCGATGTGCTCATCGATGTCGATGTCATTCTCGAGGGCAATGTGGTGCTGGGAGATGGCGTGACCATCGGCCCGTTCAATCGACTCAAGGACGTGACGCTCGGGCCGGGCACCGAAGTGCGCGCGCACTGCGACCTGGAAGGCGTGGTCACCGAAGGTGCCGCATCGGTCGGTCCGTTCGCCCGGTTGCGCCCGGGCACCGTGCTCGCCGATGGCGTCCACGTAGGCAACTTCGTGGAGACCAAGAAAGTGACCCTCGGCGTGGGCAGCAAGGCCAACCACCTGACCTATCTGGGCGATGCGGTGATCGGCAGCAAGGTGAACATCGGCGCCGGCACCATCACCTGCAACTACGACGGCGTGAACAAGTCGACCACGACCATCGGCGACAATGCCTTCATCGGTTCCAACAGCTCGCTGGTGGCGCCGGTGCTGATCGGCGAGGGCGCCACCATCGCCGCCGGTTCGGTCATCACCCGCACCGCGCCGGACGGCAAGCTGACGCTGGCACGCGCACGGCAGGAAACCATCGATGGCTGGAAGCGGCCGGTCAAGAAATCCTGAGCCACGGGTTCCGCATGCCGACGAGCTCGGCGTGCTGCCGGCGATCGAACAGCGTGCCGGCGAACTGCTGAAGGGCCACGAAGCCTATCCGGTGTTCGCCGGCCACGGCCTGGATCTGCAGGCGCTGCGGGACGGCCTCCGGCGCGGCCAGCTGTGGGTGGTGGATGACGCCGACGGCGGCGGCATCGCCGGTTACCTGCTGGCAGGCGGGCTGTGCGGCGAATTCCATGTGCTGCAGATGGATGTGGACCCGACGCATGCGCGTCGTGGCCATGGTCGTGCTTTGCTGCGGCACGCGTTGGCATTGGCCAGGACCCAGGGCTATCGCTCTGCGGTGCTGACCACGCTGGCAGACGTGCCGTGGAATGCGCCGTTCTATGCCGGCGAGGGATTCGTGGGGCTTGCGCAGGAGGAATGGGGTGACGGGCTGCAGGCCGTGATGGCGGAGGAAGCCGCATTGGGGTTTCCGATGCATCTACGGGTGGCGATGCGGCGTGTCCTGTCTTCGATGGATGGCTGAAGGTCGTTCCGGCGTGCCTTCGCCAATGATGTCGGGCAGCGCCGGGTCATGCCCGGCGGGCGGAGCGGCCGCTTCCGCTTCCCGGAGCGTCACCTCACCCCGCCGGCAACAGGATCGAAACACACAACCCACCCTCACTGCGGTTCTGCAGCGACACCCGTCCACCGTGCGCCTCCACGATCTCCCGGGTCAGCGCCAGTCCCAGCCCGGTACCGTTGCGCTTGGTCGAATAGAACGGCATCAACGCATTCTGCAGTACCTGCTCGTTCATGCCTTTGCCGCGATCAAGCACATCCAGACGCAGCCACTGGGGCAGGCGGGTCAACTGCACCTGCACGTCATCGTTGGGCGGATCGGCTTCCGCGCAGGCTTCGTGCGCGTTCTTCAGCAGGTTCAGCAGTGCCTGCCCGAACTGCGCGATATCGATGCGGCTGCTCATCTCCTCGTCCGGCTCCTGCTCCATGCCGAACGGAATCTGCTGGCGCAGGCTGGACAGGAACGGGGCCCAGTGCACGGTCTGCAGCTGGGGCTGTGGCAGCTTGGCGAAGCGTGCGTATCCGCGGATGAATCCCTCCAGGTGGCGGGCGCGATCTTCGATGGTGGTGAAGATCTCCGGCAGGCGGTCGAACCGCTCACGCTTGACCAGTTCCCCTCCGGAATGCGCCAGCGAGGCAATCGGTGCCAGCGAATTGTTCAGCTCGTGGCTGATCACCCGGATCACCTTCTTCCAGGTCTGGACTTCCTGCCTGCGCAGCTCGGCGGTGAGCAGACGCACCAGCAGCAGATCATGGGGCCGTCCATTGAGATGGAACGCGCGCCGCGACAGGTGGTAGACCTGCTCGTCATCCTCGTCGCCGTCCTCGCCTTCGGCCTGCACCGCGAACAGGCTGTCGCCGCCGCGGGCGATGGCGTCGCGCAGTTCCACCGGCACCTGCTCCAGCACCTCCTCCAGGCGCTGGCCCTCCAGCTTCCAGCCACCATGCAGCAGCTTGCGCGCAGCCAGGTTGGAGAACACCACACGGGCGATGCCATCGCCGCCTGATGCGATCAGCAGCATCGCCACGGGCGTGTTCTGCACCATCGTGTCCAGCAGCAGTTCGCGTTGCACCAGACCCTGGCGCTGCTCGCGCAGCACGTCGCCCAGCTCGCGATGTGCCTTCACCAGGTCACCCAGTTCGTCGTTGCCTTCCCAGTGAACGCCGAAGTTGTACTCTCCATCGCGGTAGCTGCTGGTGGTGCCGGACAACGCACGCATCAGCGAGCGGACCGGTGCGGTGGCGCGGCGCAGCGCCCACCACATCAGGGCAAGCAGGATCACCGTGGATACGATGGCCACCGCCCAGCCGTGGTCGAGCCAGTAGGCCAGCAGCCAGGGCAGCGCGGCAGCCAGCGCCAGCACCGGCAGCAGGCGCAGGAACAGGCGGAAGGTGAACGAGCGTCGCTTCATTCGCGCGGAATGCCGTGGCGGTCCATGCGCCGGTACAGTGCCTGGCGGCTGAGACCGAGTTCGGCGGCCGCCTGCGCGATGACCCCATGATTGCGCGCCAGTACCTCCTCGATGCGCGTGCGGTCCGGATCGTTGCCGGCGCTCGGCGCCGGGCGTGGCGCAGCCGGAGCGCGTGGCAGGTTGAGATCGGTCACTTCGATGCGGTTGCCGGTGGCCAGCAGCTCGGCGCGCTGGATCACGTTGCGCAGTTCGCGCACGTTGCCCGGCCACGGGTGCCGTTGCAACGCGGCAGCGGCGGCGCTGGACAACGGCTTGCCGCCCGCCAGGAAGCGTTCGGCCAGCGGCAGGATGTCGCCGGGCCGCTCGGCCAGCGGCGGCAGCACCAGCTCCACGGTGTTGAGGCGGTAGTACAGGTCCTCGCGGAACGTGCCGTCGCGGATCATCGCCGGCAGGTCGGCATTGGTGGCGCTGACCACGCGTACCTTGACCTGGCGTTCGCGGTTGGAGCCCAAGCGCTCGAAGCGACCGGTCTCCAGCACGCGCAGCAGCTTCATCTGCCCGCCCAGCGACAGGTTGCCGATCTCATCCAGGAACAGGGTGCCTCCATCGGCCGCCTCGAACTTGCCTTCGCGCGCCTTGTTGGCACCGGTGTAGGCACCTGCCTCGGCGCCGAACAGCTCGGCTTCGATCAGCTCCGACGGCAGCGCACCACAGTTGACCGTGACGAACGGTCCCTTTGCCACCAGCGAATTGGCCTGGATGATCTGCGCGATCTTCTCCTTGCCGGCGCCATTGGGTCCGGTGATCAGTACCGGCAGTTCGGAGCGTGCGACCTGGCAGGCCAGGGTGATCACGCGTTCACTGGCAGGATCGGCGAAGACGGCACCACTGAGGTCGTACTTCTGTTCCAGCGCGGTGCGCTGGCGCTGCTCGCGTTCGCGCCGACGGTCCAGTTCGCGACGTGCTTCGGACAGTTCCAGCAGGTTGTTGACCGTGGTCAGCAGCTTGCGGTCGTCCCAGGGCTTGGCCAGGTAATCGGCCGCGCCGGCCTTGACCAGGTCCACCGCGCTGCTCAGATGGGTCCAGGCGGTCAGCAGGATCACCGGCAGGTCGGGGTGGCGTGCGCGGATCTGTGCGAACAGAGCCTCACCTTCCTCGCCGGAGGTGGTGTCCTCGCTGAAGTTCATGTCCTGGATCACCAGGTCCACCGGCTGCGATTCGAGCAGGGCCAGGCCTTCGGCCGGGCTCTGTGCCTGCAGCGTGTCGATGTCGTGCAGGGAGAACAGCACGTCCAGCGCGGTGCCCACGCTGGCGTTGTCGTCGATGATGAGGATCGCGGGCATGGACCGGTTCTGGAAAAAGGGATGGGCAGCGCCGGAGAGAGCTGTAGGTTCCAGGGCGCCGGCAGGAGCCGGCGCCACCCATCAAGCATAGCTAAAAGCTGCCGCCCTGCAGCCGGTGCCGGATCACCGTCGTGGCGGCGGCGGAGCCGGCGGCGGTGGTGGTGCGGTGGGCGGTGACAGCAGGGGCCGCCAGCCAGCCAGGGACACCGGCACGGTCAGCGTCTTTCCATCGCGCTGCAGCAGCAGCCGTACGCTGGATGCGTCGGTGGCCTGCATCGCGGCTGTCAGCTGGTCGACCTGCTGCACGGCGGTATCGTCCACGCGCAGGATGCGGTCGCCACGGCGCACGCCGAAGCGCGCCTCCGGATGCGCCGCATCGACCCGCACGTGGCCGCCCGAGGAAGCCAGCGCCACATGGGCGCCGTCGTCCTGCCAGCTCATGGTCTGCTGGTTGCTGCTGCCGGCAAGGGCCGGCAGCGGCAGCATCAGCATCATCGCCAGGAAAGGTGCGCGCATGTCAGGCCCCCCGCGTGGCGACGGCCGGAGGCACGGCGGCCGCCCGGCGCGCAGGGCCGAACACGGCGATCTGGCCCAGTGCCCACAGCAGCACCGCACCCAGCGGCAGGTACAGCAGCGGCATGCGAGGCAGCTCGTACATGTTCATCAACCACAGATTGATGGCGTAGGCCGCCAGCATGCCCAGCACGATGCCCAGCGAGGCCAGCAGGAAGTTCTCGGTCTGGAAGTAGCGCAGCACCTGGCCGCGGGTGGCACCAAGGGCACGGCGGATGCCGATCTGCTTGCTGCGCTGCTGCACCCAGAAGCTGGCCAGGCCGACGATGCCCAGCGCCGTCACCACCAGCAGGGCGATGCATACGGTGACCAGCAGCCCGACCATCGCCCGGTCGTTCTTGAAGTAGTTGTTGCGCTGGTCCTCATAGCTGAGCTTCTCGCGCACCAGGCGGTTGGGATCGTTGCGTTCCAGGGCCGCCAGGGCACCCTTCAGCACTTCATCGCGGCGTTCAGGCGTGGTGCGCAGCATGTACGGGCCGCCGCTGGCAAAGTCGGTGCGCACCGGCAGGATCATCGACAGGGTGGTGTTGTTGTTCCAGTCCGTCGGCGGCGCGAGGTGGGCAACCACGCCCACCACGTGCAGCGCCTGCCGACCCATGTAGAAGGTCTTGCCCAGCGGGTTCTGGCCCGGGAACATCTTCTCGGCCACGGCCTGGTTGAGGATCACCGCCGATGCCTTGTCCGGTGTGGTGCTGGCCGACTTGCGTGCGTCCTCGAAGTCGATGTACTCGCCGGGCAGGAAGTCACGGCCGGCCACCAGCTGCAGGCCCAGGGTGGACAACGCACCTTCGTTGAACATGTACAGCGTCGCCGAGGTCGTCGGCCGTTCCTGGTCGCGCTCGCGCGAGATGCTGGTATTGGACGAGCTGGGGCGGAACGGCAGCTGGTTGACCTTGGTCACGCTGGTCGCACCGGGAACGGCGCGCAGCGCGGCCAGGTCTTCCTGGGTACGCGCCATGGCATTGGTCTGGGTACCGATGCCACTGGTACGGACGATCACCAGTTCGTTCTCGGCCAGGCCGCTGGGCTGGGTGATCTTCTCCACGCGCTGGCTGACCAGGAACAACGCGTTGCAGACGATGGCGCAGGTCAGCGCGATTTCCAGCACGATCAGGGCAGCGGCGGTCTTGTGCCGGCGCAGCGTGCTGAGGATGGGGCGGATATCCATGGCAGTGTCCTTGTGCTTACTGCGACTTGAGCTGGATGGCGGGGGTGACCTGCATGGCACGCCAGGCCGGAAGGAATCCGGCGGCCAGGCTGGCCAGCAGGGTCAGGCCGAGGGCGAGCAGCAGCATGCTGCCGTCCAGATGGGCCAGCTGGGCGTACTCCACCGGCTGCCTGCGCACTGCGGCCAGACCGATCAGGGCCAGGCCGATGCCGAGCACACCGCCGACCACACCGATGGCACCGGCTTCGACCAGGCACTGCAGGAAGATCTGCCCACGGCTGGCACCCAGCGCACGCCGCACGCCGATCTCACCGCTGCGGCGCAGGAACTTGGCCAGCAGCAGACCGACCGTATTGACCAGGCACACGCCCAGGAAGCCCAGCGCCAGCCACATCTGCAGGCGCACGTCGCTGGGCACCGCACCGTTGAAGTCCAGCCACTCCATGACGCTGCGCACACGCACGTTGGCGGGACGCTCGAAGCGGCCTGCAGCGCGCTGCTGGTCGGAGTAGTTCACCAGATAGCGGCGGTAGTCATCGACCTTGCCCGGCTCCAGCTCGACCCAGTACTGGATCCAGGTGCAGGCCGCACTGAGCGAGTGGCTGTCGCCGCCCGGGCCGCCGTCGCGGAAGCAGTTCATGTTGCCGTTGTTGCCGAAATCCAGATCCATGGCAGTGGAGAACGGCACCAGCAGGTCCTCGTCCTTGCCGTAGGAACCGGTGGTCAGGTCGAAGAACTGCGGTTCGGGATTCCATTCCTTCATCACGCCGATCACGCGCAGCGACTGGCTGTTCACGCGTATCTCCCGGCCCACGCTGTTGGCGCCCTGGAACAGCTTTTCATTGATGGCTTTGGACAGCACCACCACGCGGCTGTGTGCATCGTCGTCGCTGGCAGACCAGGCGCGGCCGTACTGCATCGGCACGTTGAACATCGGGAAGAAGTCCGCCGAGGTCCAGCGCGTATCCACCGAGAACGGCTTGAGGGTGCTGCCCTCCGGCTCGACGATGGCACTGCCGCCACTCATCATCGCCTGGTGCACGGCGCGCTTCTCGCGCAGCAGGGCTTCGGCGTCGAACCGCGTCATCTGGCCTTCCGGCTCCTCGTCCGTCAGGTAGCCGGAGCGCGGCCGCGGATCGAGCTGCGCGTAGAACAGGCGGTCGCTCTTCTCCGGAATCGGATCGCCGGACAGGACATGGAACACGGTCAGGGTGGTCATCGAGGCACCGATGCCCAGTGCGATGGCCACCACCATCAGCGCGGTCAGTACCTTGTTGCGGCGGAAGCTGCGTACCGCCAGTCGAGCGTAGTAGGCGAACATGGGCATGCCCTCACTCGTTGGCGGCGACGATGCGGCGCGGGGTGGCCAGCACCGGCTCGCGCACCAGGTCGGTGACCTGGCCATCGACGATGTGCACGTTGCGCTGCGCACGCGCGGCCAGTTCCGGATCATGGGTGACCATGACGATGGTGGTGCCGGCCGCGTTGATTTCCTCCAGCAGCTCCATCACGCCACGTGCCATCTGCGTATCCAGGTTGCCGGTTGGTTCGTCGGCCAGCAGCAGGCGCGGGCTGCCGGCGAGGGCACGGGCAATCGCCGCGCGCTGCTGCTGGCCGCCGGACAGTTCGTTCGGGTAGTGCTTCATGCGTGAGCCCAGGCCGACCTGGGTCAGCGCCTTCTCGATGCGCTCACGGCGCTCGCCGGCACTCATCTTGCGGTAGCGAAGCGGCACGTCGACGTTGTCGAACAGGTTCAGGTCCGGAATCAGGTTGAAGCCCTGGAAGATGAAGCCGATCTTCTGGTTGCGCAGGCGGCTGCGCGCATCATCACCGAGCTGGCTGACATCCTCGCCATCAAGCAGGTAGGTGCCGCTGGTGAAGGTCTCCAGCAGGCCGGCGATGTTGAGGAAGGTGGTCTTGCCGGAGCCGGAGGGACCGGTGACGGCGACGAACTCGCCCTCCTTGACCTGCAGTTCCAGCGAGCGCAGTGCATGGGTTTCCACCTGTTCAGTGCGGAAGACCTTGGCGACCGAACGCATTTCGAGCATGTACATGGGGTGTCCTCTCTCCAGGATGTATCAGTTGACGGAGACGCGTTCGGCGTCCTTGAACAGGTCGCTGCCGGAGACCACGATACGGTCGCCCGGCTGCACACCCGACTTGATTTCCACTTCGCCCAGGCTGCTGACGCCCAGTTCCACCGGACGGCGCACCGCCGTGCGGCCATCCATCACGTAGGCCACGCCGTTGCCCTGTTCGACGAACGGGCCGCGCTCGACCTTCAGCACGTTCTTGCGGGTATCCAGCAGCACCCGGACCGACATGCGCTGGCTCTGGCGCAGGCCTTCGGGCTGCTTGTCGGCGAAGCGCACGCGGGCATTGACCTCGCCGTTCACCACTTCCGGCGACACCGCGCTGATCTCGCCCGGGAACGGCTGGCCGTTGCCGCCGGTGAGCTGTGCGGGCATGCCGATGGCCAGATCACGAGCGAAGCTTTCCGGAACCTTGATCTCGACTTCGAACTTGGACAGGTCCACCACGCCCAGCACCGGCGCATTGGCCGCCAGGTTGGTGGACTGGGTGGCCTGTACCTGGCCCACCTGGCCATCGAACGGCGCGCGCAGGGTCAGCGCATCGACCTGGCGCTGAACTTCGGCCACCACCGCCTTCTGGCGATCGGCCAGCAACCGCTTGTTGCGTGCATCCAGGTCGGCGCCCTGGCTCTGCAGGCGGGCATCGGTGGTGGCGTTGGCAAGGCTGATGTCGGCCTTCTTCAGGCTGTCCTGGGCCTTGGCCAGGTCGATCTGCGGCACCGCACCGCCGTCGAAGCCGCGCTGGTAGCGTTGCAGGTCGCGATCGGCAGCCTGGCGCTCGATGGTGGCCTGATCGGTTTCCTTGCGCGACTTGGCGCGGGCCAGTGTTGCGTCCAGCGCGGCGCGGCTGGCCTCGGCTTCCAGGCCAGCCAGGGTGGCCTGTTCCTGGGCCAGCTTGCTGCGCAGTTCCGGGCTGTCGATGATCGCCAGCTCCTGTCCCTTCTTGACCACGTCGCCGGCCACGACCTTCAGGTCCACGGTACCTGCGGAGATCGCATACAGCACCGGGCTGTTGGCGGCGATCACACGGCCGTCGGCAGCGATGTCACGCACCAGGTCGCCACGTTGCACTTCGGCGATGCGCACCCGGCTGCTGTCGAACGAGCGGCTGGCGTTTGCCCAGGCGTACACGGCCCAGCCGATGCCGGCGAGCAGGGCGATGCTGCCCAGTGCCGGCCAACGGTAGCGATGCCAGGCGGCGGCGGTCGGGCGGGCCGGGGTGGAGGAAACGATCTGGTCCTGGGCGGAAGTGTCGCGGATCATCGGGTTCGTGCCTGACGGTGGTGATCCATACCAAGCACGTTGCGTGCCAACTTTATTTCCTTTCCTATCAATAGGTTGCAATTCGAGTGGCGGTGTCCGGGTGTCCGCGGACACCTGTGCGGACACATTCATTAAGCGGACAGGAGGGGGAAACCGGACACGCACGCTAGAATGCCGCGACCGTCTTCAAGGAAATGCGTGACATGTGTGGAATCGTGGGAGCGATCGCTGATCGCGACGTGGTGCCGGTGCTGATCGAAGGTCTGAAGCGACTGGAGTACCGCGGCTACGATTCTTCAGGCATCGCGGTGATCGACGCGACCGATCGCCCTGACGTGCACCGCGTCCGCCGCACCGGCCGGGTCGCCGAGATGGCCGCTGCCGCCGCCGCCGAGGGGTTCAATGCGCAGCTGGGTATCGGCCATACGCGTTGGGCCACCCATGGCGGCGTCACCGAGGCCAATGCGCATCCGCACATCAGCCAGGGCGTGGCCCTGGTCCACAACGGCATCATCGAGAACCATGAAGAACAGCGCGAGCGGCTGCGCGCGCTGGGCTACACCTTCGAGTCGCAGACCGACACCGAAGTGATCGCCCACCTGATCCATCATCATCTGCAGAGCGGTGACGATCTGCTGGTGGCGCTGCAGCGCACCGTGAAGGAACTCACCGGCGCCTATGCACTGGCCGTGGTCAGCCGTGCCGAGCCGGAGCGCTTCGTCTGCGCACGCATGGGCTGCCCGCTGCTGGTCGGCCTGGGCGAAGGCGAGAATTTCGTTGCCTCCGATGTCTCGGCGGTGATCTCGGCCACCCGCAAGGTGATCTTCCTGGAGGAAGGCGACACCGCCGAGGTGCGCCGCGAGGGCGTGCGCATCTTCGACGAGCACGATCAGCCGGTACAGCGCGAGGTGCACCTGTCCGACGTGTCGCTGGCCTCGCTGGAACTCGGCCCTTACCGCCATTTCATGCAGAAGGAAATCCACGAGCAGCCGCGCGCGCTGGGTGACACCATCGAGGCGGCGATCGACGCCGGTGGCTTCCCGGCCGAGCTGTTCGGCAGGAATGCCGAGGCGGTGCTGGCGGGCATCGAAGGCGTGCAGATCCTGGCGTGCGGCACCAGCTACTACGCCGGCCTGACCGCGCGCTACTGGATCGAGTCCATCGCCGGCCTGCCGTGCAGCGTGGAGATCGCCAGCGAGTACCGCTACCGCGCGGCGTATGCGAACCCGAAGCACCTGGTGGTGACGATCTCCCAGTCCGGTGAAACGCTGGACACGATGGAGGCGCTGAAGTACGCCAAGTCGCTCGGCCACCAGCACACGCTGTCTATCTGCAACGTGCCGGAAAGCGCGATTCCACGCGCCAGTGAACTGGTCTGCTATACCCGTGCCGGGGCCGAGATCGGCGTGGCTTCGACCAAGGCGTTCACTACCCAGCTGGCCGCGCTGTTCCAGCTGACCGTGGTGCTGGGCAAGCTGCATGGGCGCGTCGATACCGCACAGGAAGCCGACTATCTGGAGCAGCTGCGCTTCCTGCCGGGCAGCGTGCAGCACGCGTTGAACCTGGAGCCGCAGATCGCGGCCTGGGCCGAGCGCTTCGCGCGCAAATCCAACGCGCTGTTCCTGGGCCGTGGACTGCACTATCCGATCGCACTGGAAGGTTCGCTCAAGCTCAAGGAGATCTCCTATATCCATGCCGAGGCGTATCCGGCGGGCGAGCTCAAGCACGGTCCGCTGGCGCTGGTGGACGAGGACATGCCGGTGGTGGTGATCGCCCCCAACGACAGCCTGCTGGAGAAGGTGAAGTCCAACATGCAGGAAGTCCGCGCGCGGGGAGGCGAGCTGTTCGTGTTCGCCGACCAGGACAGCAACTTCTCCGAAAGCGAAGGCGTGCATGTGATCCGTACGCCGCGCCACGCGGGCGTGCTCAGTCCGGTGGTGCATACCATTCCGGTGCAGCTGCTGGCCTACCACACCGCACTGGCGCGTGGCACCGACGTGGACAAGCCACGCAACCTGGCCAAGAGCGTGACGGTGGAGTAACTGCCGTCGGCTGCATGGGATGCTGCAGGTGAAGGGGGCCACGTGGCCCCCTTTCGTTTGCGCCGCTCACAGCGCCAAGTGGGACACCCGCAGGGTGTTCTGTCCGCGTTCGGCAGCAGGCCATCAATCTTTAACGCGCGGCACCGCGCGTGTTCAGCGGCGGTTTCAGCCGCAGTGCCATTCTCTGGATCGTCGGCAGGTTCCCACGACGTACTGTCCTATCGATGCCGGTAGTGACCGAGGGTCGCAGTCGTAGAATCGAGCCGACCGAGATACGGGTTGCGTTGCCGGACCCGCCTCGTTCGCGTTGCAGCACCTCGCCTTGCCGATGCATTCCCCATGGGCAGACCGGTGCGCCAGACGTGCGCTGAAAGGTCTGTTCCCGGGGAGGGGGCGAATCGGAAGAGCACACTTTTTTGACTTCAGTGACCTGCAACAGGAAACAAGAATGAACGTCCGCGAACTCCTGCAATCCAAGAAAGAAGCTGTCATCACCATCGATGCGGAAGACACCATCGGTGCCGCCGCCCACAAGATGAGCGCGAACAGGATCGCTGCCCTGGTGGTGATGAAGGATGATGCGCCGGTCGGCATCATCTCCGAGAAAGACATCGTGCGTACCCTGGCTGACGATGGCCCGCAGGCCGGCCGCCGGGTGATTTCCACCCTGCCGTCCACAGGACTGGAAGGCATCGCACCGGAGGCCACCCTGAAGCAGGCCATGTCGTTGATGACGTACTCGCGGCGCCGTCATCTGATGGTCACCGATGGCACGAGCCTGGTCGGCATCCTCAGTCTGGGCGACATCGTGAAGAATCTGCTGGGCGAGCTGGAGCTGGAAAAGGCCGTGCTGCAGGACATCTACATGGCCGCGCATTGACGCCGGCGCAGTAGAAGGAAAGAAGCCGGGCACTGCCCGGCTTCTTCGTTCACGGCATCGGTGGAATCAGAACGTCACCTTCACCGAATCGGCGCTGTAGCGCGCCGGGCCGTGATAGACCACCTCGATGTTGTTGCCATCCGGGTCAAGCACGAACGCGCCGTAGTAGCCCGGATGATAGGGGCGCTCGCCCGGTGCGCCGTTGTCGGTGCCGCCAGCGGCGATGGCGGCAGCATGAAACGCATCGACGGTCGCCGCATCGCGCGCCTGGAATGCCAGGTGGTGGCGTCCGGTCAGCTGGCCGGCAGCGGCTTCGCTGCTGGCGGTGGAAATGAACAGCTCGTCAGCCCAGAAATAGTCCGGCCCTTCGCCGGCAACCGGAATGCCGATCGTGTCGAACACCGCCTGGTAGAAGCGGCGGCTGGCCGGCAGGTCGCGCACCACCAGCTGCAGGTGATCGATCAGTCGACCGCGGTGCAGTTCCATAGTTTCCATGCGTACCTCTACAGAAAAGGGGACAGTGTGGATAGCGCCGGGCCGCGCCCGGCGAGCGCGCAGCGCGGCCTGCTTCCCATGCGATGAATATCGGAGCAAGGCCGCCGGGCAATTGTGCCCCTTTCCGGATCAGGCGTTGGCGATGATTTCCACCCAGTAGCCGTCGGGGTCCTTGATGAAGGCGATGTTCTTCATGCGACCGTCGGTCAGGCGCTTCTGGAACGGCACGCCCAGATCTTCGAAGCGCTGGCAGGCAGCTTCCAGCTCGGGCACCGAGACGCAGATGTGGCCGAAGCCGCGCGGATCGCTGTTGCCGTCGTGGTAGACCGGGCCATCCTGGGCTTCAGTGCCGTGGTTGTGGGTCAGCTCCAGCACGCCCGGCAGGCCGGCCATCCACAGGCGGCGCTCGGCATCGTCTTCCGGCACCACGGCGCCGGACGGCACGTAGGCCAGGAAATACAGGCTGAACTGCGCTTCGGCGAAGTCACGCTTGTCGATCAGCCGGTAGCCCAGCACGCGGGTGTAGAAGTCCAGCGAGGCGGTGATGTCCTTCACCCGCAGCATGGTGTGGTTGAACACGAAGCCGGTGGTTTCGGCCGGCGTCTGGGCGGCGACGCCGGGGACCTGTTGGAGGGAAGAAAGGCTCATGATTCGCGTCCTGTCAGCAATGGGGGGAAATGACCCGCGGAGAGTGGCTGGAAGTTGCATCTGAAACCGGCAGTTGCCGGAACCCGCACTTCGCTTGCATCCTCGTTGTCGATCTGGGATCGTCGGGTCATGTTGCAGCGCAGGATAATCGGTGTGCGTCCGCAATGGGATGAGCGCTTCCGCAACGCCGGGTGAAATGCCTGCAACCAGAGCAGTACGGCGCGGCAGTGGGACGCAGGGGAATCCGGCAGGGATGGCGAGACGCCCGCGCATCGTCGCGGGCGGTTGACAGCCCGTTGCCTGCCGCGCTAATGATTGTATGTATATACAAATAACCGAGGGTCTTCAGGGGTCCCATGCCTTACCGCCGATGGCTGCCGCTGCTGCTGATGGCCGTGCTCCTCTTCGAAGGTGTCTTCGGAGCGTGGGCGGGGACGCGCATGGCGCTGCCTGGCGGGGACGCTGCAGGCTCCGCGGGCCGGGCGATTGCGGGCTGCCAGGCAACACCGCGCAGCGCGGCACCGGCGTCGGGCCACACCCGCCATGATCAGGCGCCGGTGGCCGCCGGCGACGTGCACAAGGATCACTGCAGCTGTGTCGATGCGGCCGGCTGCGACTGCCGCTGCCTGTTGAGTCTCTACCCTCCGATGCCATCGCCGCTGCTGCCCAGCGCCCATCCGCGCATCGCGCTGGACATTGCGCTGCCGGCACTGATCCTGCCTGCCAGCAAACTTTCCCGCGTATTCCGACCTCCCATCGCCTGAGCGGCTGTCCCCGCGTCGACATGACGCCGTCGTGTCCCTTTGCCCGAATCGTGGAGGGGGCACCCAGAGACAGTATTCCTGCGGGAGAGAGAACATGTATCTGAAGTCCAATGCCATGGCTGCGGCCATCGGCAGTCTGCTGTGCGTCTCCGTTGTCCACTCCGTCGCCGCGCAGGATGCGCAGTCGCCCGATGCGAAGGCACGCACGCTGGATACCGTGCAGGTGACCGGCAGCCACATCAAGCGCGCGCAGCTGTCAGGCGTCGGCCCGGTGAGCGTGGTCGATGCCGAGGCCATCGAACGTTCCGGCGCCACCTCGGTGGAAACCCTGCTGCAGCGCCTGCCGGCCTCGGCAGGGTTCGCGGGCAGCCAGAGCAATGCGTACTGGGCCGAGAACGGCTACGGCACCACCCAGGTCAATCTGCGCGGTCTCGGTATCAACCGGACCCTGGTCCTGCTCAACGGCCGGCGCATCGTCAATGGCGGCACCGGCGCCAACAGTTCGGTCGACCTCAATGTCATTCCGGTCTCACTGATCGAGCGCGTGGAGGTGCTCAAGGACGGTGCCTCGGCAATCTATGGCGCTGATGCGGTGGCTGGCGTGGTCAACATCATCACCAAGCAGGGATTCGAGGGTGCCGAAGCGGTGGTGCGCTATGGCCAGACCAGCCGGGGCGACGGCGAGGAAACCTCCGTCGATGTCAGCTGGGGCGTCAGCAGCGAACGCGGCTCGCTGATGGCTGCGGTCAGCTACTTCGACAGCGGCGCGGTCAACATGGCCTCGCGCGCGCCCTGCGGCCTGATCGAATCCGATGGCCGGCTGGTCTGCTCCGGCAGTTCGTCCACCATCGGTGGTCGTGCACTGCTGGCGGATGGCCGACGGGTCAACTTCAACCAGGTGCCCGGAGGCGACGGCGATTTCTACGAGCCCTATTCGGCGGCCAAGCACAACTACAACGGCAATCCCACGCTCAACGCGGTCAACCCGATCGAGAGGCTCAGCCTGAGCGTGTTCGGCGACAGCCAGTTGAATGACAGCACACGCGCGTTCATCGAAGCGATGTACACCAACCGCCAGTCCAGGCAACTGGCGACCTCGGGTGGGCTGGGCGTCTACCGGCCGATCAACATCGCCGCCGATCATCCGACCAATCCCACCGGGCAGGATCTGCTGCTGCAGCGCCGGCGCCTGGAAGAGGCCGGTCCCCGCCACTTCTTCCAGGAGACCGACACCTACCGGGTGGTAGCGGGCCTGAAAGGCCAGTTCGGCACCAGCTGGGACTGGTCGGTGGCCTTCAACTGGGGGCGCAACACCGGCGTGGATGGTTCGGACAATGTCGCCAACCTCGATCGCGTCGACCAGACGCTGGACCGGTCCCTGTGCAGTACCGCGCCCGGCGCAGCGATTCCCTGCGGCGACTATCTCGGCTACGGGGACCTGAGCCGCGACGTGCTGGATTACATCCTGTACACCTCGCGCGATACCGGCGGAAACGAGCAGAAGAGCTTCACCGCCAATCTCAGCGGGCAGATCTTCGAGCTGCCGGCAGGCTGGGTGGGATTCGCCGCGGGCGTGGAGGTGCGCAGGGAGCGCGGTTGGCGTGATCCGGATCCGTTGACCGTGCTCGGCATCGGCAACACCAACCAGCAGGATCCGATCGCCGGGCGATACACGGCCAAGGAAGCGTACATGGAGCTGGCGGTGCCGCTGCTGCAGGACGCGGTCATCGCAGATTCGCTGTACCTCAACCTGGCCGGCCGCGTGTCCGACTACGACCTGTTCGGGCGCGACTTCAACTACAAGGCCGGGCTGGACTGGCAGGTCAGCTCTTCGCTGAAGCTGCGCAGCACCTATGCTACGGCATTCCGCATTCCCAACATCCCCGAACTGTTCGGTGGCGTGTCCGAGGGCAACCTCACCACCACCGACCCCTGCAGTGGCTGGAGCGGACTGCCGGCCAGCTCGATCGTGCGTGCGAACTGCCAGGCCGATGGCGTGCCGGCTGGTTACGTGCAGCCGGGCAACACCATCCTGACCACGTCCGGCGGCAATGCGGATCTCGAGCCGGAAGATGCGACCTCCTTCACCGCCGGGGTGGTGTGGACACCCACGTTCGCACCCGGGCTGACGCTCACCCTGGACTACTACCGCATCCGCATCGAAAACGCGATCCAGCGCATCGCCGGTTCCACCAAGCTGGCCATCTGCTACAACACTCCCTCGCTGGCGCATCCGTTCTGCGACGCCAGCAACTTCACCCGGGACCCGCGCACCGGCGAAGTGAACTACCTGTCGTCGCAGCCGGTGAACACGGCCGATGAACAGGTCAGTGGCTACGACCTGGGCGCACTCTACGAGTTCAAGCCGTGGGGCATGGACGCCAGCATCAGTGCCGACATCTCCTACCTTCAGCGTTATGACGTGCGCCCGTATGCCGGAGCAGAGGTGATCACGTATGCCGGCAGGATCACCGGCGGCCGTGGCAGCTATGCCAAGTGGCGTGGACTGATGTCGATGAACGCGTCCCGTGGGCAATGGTCCGGTACCTGGACCACCCAGTACATCGGCCGGGCCGACGACATCAATGCCGCGCGTGGCGACATCGGTGATCATGCGCCATCGGTGTTCTATCACAATCTCCAGCTCAGGTACGCGGTCAGCAAGGCGCTGGATGTGGCGCTGGGCGTGGACAACGTCTTTGATCGCTCGGCGCCGTTCATCCAGAGCTATACCGACGCCAACACAGACACCATGACCTACGACCTGCTCGGTCGTCGCTGGTATGCACGCATCGGCTACCGCTGGTGATCGCACGCGCCCCCGTCGCCTGCGGCGGGGGTGCTCCGCAAGGGAGACAAGGTAGATGAAACCCGCATTCTGGGCGCGCCGCGCCCACAAATGGATCGGACTGGTGATCGGTGTGCAGGCGCTGCTGTGGATGCTCAGCGGGGTCTACATGACCGTGGTGCCGCTGCAGGTGATCCATGGCGACCACCTGGCGCATGTCCGTGGCGAACCGCTGGCGCCGGTGCATGATCGGGTCGGTGTCGATGTGCTGGCCGCGCGTTATCCCGGCCTGCAGTCGTTCCGCCTCAAGCGGCTGCTGGAGCGTGAGGTCTACGACGTCCAGCGCGGACCGGAACGCTTCCTGGTCGATGCCCGCAGTGGAGAGCGCCTGCCGCGGCTGGACCGGGATGGCGCCATCGCGCTGGCCACAGCGCTGTACCAGGGCGCAGGCGAGGTCGCGCGGGTGGAATGGGTGACCCGTGCGCCGTCGGAAGTGAAGACGCGACCGGTGCCGATGTGGGCCGTCCATTTCGCTGACCGCGGAAGCACCACGCTGTACCTGTCACCGGACAGCGGTGAACTGCTGGCGCGCCGGCACAGCCTGTGGCGCTGGTTCGATTTCCTGTGGATGTTCCACATCATGGACTACGAGCAGCGCACCGACGTCAACAATGGCCTGCTGCGCGTCGCATCGGTGATCGGACTGGCATTCGGTCTCAGTGGCGTGTGGCTGCTGTTCTACAGCTTCGGCCAGAGGAGGCGCGCATGACGCCGTGGCTGCGCCGGTTGCACAGGTGGATCGGGGTGCTGGTCGGACTGCAGTTCCTGGTTTGGCTCGGCAGTGGACTGGGCATGAGCCTGCTTGACCCGGACCGGATCGCCGGCACTTCGCAGCGGGCTGCGCCCCCGGCGCCCCCGGCATGGCCGGCAGACAGCGTCTCACCGGCCGATGCACTGCGAGCCGCACGATGGCCGGCCGCGACCCTGGACAGCGGCTGGCTGCTGCAGACGCCGGTGTATCGACTGCAGTCAGCGGAAGGCACCGAGGTGATCGATGCGCGTGATGGCAGGCGCATCACCATCGATCCGGTGATCGCGCTGCGCGTCGCGCAGGCCGCCTACCGTGGCCAGGGCGTGCCCGCAGCGCCGGTGCATCTGGCGCACAGTCTGGAGACGCGCGGCCATCCCGACGCGGTGTGGCGGGTGGACTTCGGCGATGCGCAGGACACCACCGTCTACGTCTCCGCCGACAGCGGACAGGTGCTCGAGCATCGCACCGCAACGTGGCGGCTGTTCGATGTGTTCTGGATGCTGCACATCATGGACTACGCCGCGCGGGCCAACTTCAACAATCCGCTGGTGGTGGGGATGGGGCTGGGGGGGCTGTGGATGGCCTTGACCGGCGCGTGGCTGCTGCTGGCGAGCGTCCGCCTGCATGAGTTCGTTCCACATCGATGGCGCAGCCGCCGGCAGTTGGCAGTGTTCGCCCCAGGAGGCACGCACCTGCGCACGGTGGCTGCGGCGCAGGGGGACAGTGTTTACCTGGCGCTGGCCCGCGAAGGCGTGAACCTGCCCTCCAACTGCGGCGGCGGGCAGAGCTGTGGACTGTGCGAAGTCCGGGTCCGTGGACAGGCCGGAACCCCTTCCGCCGCAGATCGGGCGCACCTGGCCGGATCGCGCCTGAAGGTCGGCTGCCGGCTCGCCTGCAACCTGCAGGTGGGGGCGGATATGGAGATCGAGGTGTCCGGCGGTGCCAGCCTGTGGACCGAGCATGAGGCAACGGTCGAGCGGATCGAAGCGGTGACCCCGTTCCTGCGCGAGATCCACCTGCGTCCGGACCACGCCGCCGACGCACTCTATCAACCCGGCTGCTACCTGCAGCTGCATGTGCCCGAATACGAGTTGCCCCGTTCCGCGCTCTGGCATCCGGACGAACACCGGCAGGACTGGGCACCGTTGGCCCTGCCGGAAACCCTGCACAACAAGGCGGCGGTGCGTCGTTCGTACTCGCTGGCGATGCCGGTTGCCGCCGAAGCGGGGCGCCTGGTGCTGCTGGCCCGGTTCAGCCCCGGCTGGCAGCAGGGCAAGCGGCATCCGCCGGGCAAAGGGTCCAGCTATCTGTACTCGTTGCGCCCCGGCGATCGCGTCCGCTACAGCGGACCGTTCGGTGATTTCGCGCTCAGCGGCGTGTCCCGGGAAAAGATCTTCATCGGAGCCGGCGCCGGCATGGCGCCGCTGCGGGCGATGATCGAACATCGGCTTTCCGAGGGAGGGCAGGAGCGCATCCACTACTGGTACGGTGCCCGCAGCGACCGCGATTGCCCCTACATGGCGCAGATGCAGGCCCTGCAGGCAGCGCACGCGAACTTCAGCTGGCATCCCGTCTGGTCCGGGCAGGGAACTGGCCGGCGCGTGCATGACGCCATCCATGAGGATCTGCTGCAGCGGCATCCGGATCTTTCCGGCTGCGAGTTCTACCTGTGCGGGCCACCACCGATGCTGGCCGCGACCCGGCAGCTGCTGCAGCGGCTGGGGGTGACGGAAGAGCGGATCGCATACGACGATTTCAAGATCTGAAGTGGAGGCGCCGTGGCCGTGCAGGGCGGCCGCGGCGCCCGTTGCAGCGGTGCGGGCGGAGTAGAATGCCCAGCTGTACTCACCGAAGTGGCGTTCCATGTCCCAGCGCGCCTGGGTGGCTGCGGCCATCCGCAAGATCGAAGCCGATTTCAACCGGTCCGCCGATACCCACCTGATCCCGATGGCGCTGCCCGGGTTCGAAGGCATCGATGTCTACCTGAAGGATGAATCCAGCCACCCCACCGGCAGCCTCAAGCACCGCTTGGCGCGTTCGCTGTTCCTGTACGCGCTGGCCAACGGCTGGCTGCGCGAAGGGCGGCCGGTGATCGAGGCGTCGAGCGGCTCGACCGCGGTGTCCGAAGCGTATTTCGCACGCCTGCTGGGGCTGCCCTTCATCGCGGTGATTCCGGCCACGACCTCGCCGGAAAAGATCGCTGCCATCGAATTCCATGGTGGCCGCTGCCACCTGGTCGAGCGCGCCTGTGATCTCAACTGCGAATCGGAACGGCTGGCGCGCGAAACCGGCGGTCACTTCATGGACCAGTTCACCTACGCCGAACGGGCCACCGACTGGCGCGCCAACAACAACATCGCCGAGTCCATCTTCAAGCAGATGGCCGAAGAGCCCAGCCCGGTACCCGAGTGGATCGTGTGCAGCCCAGGCACCGGCGGCACTGCGGCCACGCTGGGCCGCTACGTCAGCTACCGGCGGCACGACACCCGCATCCTCTGCGCGGATCCGGAGATCTCGGTGTTCTTCGAGGGCTACCAGGCGGCGGTGGCGGGCGAGCAGCAGTGGCGTGACCTGACCTGCAGCGGTGGCTCCCGTGTGGAAGGCATCGGCCGACCGAGGGTGGAGCCGAGCTTCATTCCAACCAGCGTCGATGCGATGGTGAAGGTGCCGGATGCATTGAGCCTGGCAGCCATGCGCCACGTCAGCCGGCAGCTCGGTCGGCGCGTGGGAGGCTCCACCGGCACCAACTTCATCGGTGTGCTGCAGGCGGCGCAGTGGATGCGCGAAGCCGGCCGCCACGGCAGCATCGTCAGCATCCTGTGCGACAGTGGCGAGCGCTACGCGCAGAGCTATTACGACCCGGCGTGGTACGCACGACAGGGCATCGATGTGGACGGTGCCGATGCGCAGCTGGCCGCGGCCGTGGCGGGTCAGGGCCTGCCTGCGCTGCCGTGCTGCAGCCTGGAAGCGCTGTAAGCCTGCGGTGCCTCCGCCGGGCATGGCCCGGCGCTACCAGAGCCCGTCGATCGCGGTAGCGCCGGGCCAAGCCCGGCGAGCGCAGCGGCGCATCCCGATCAGTATCCCGCCGCAGTGAACGCGTCGAGCACCGCATCGCGCAGCGCATCAGGCAGCGCCTCGATGTCCATCGCGCGATCATCCAGGTGCAGCCGTGGGTCCAGGCTGCTGATGCGGTCCTGGGCCAGCGCCTGCAGCCACAGCAGCACGCAGATCACGAACTCACGCTCGTGCCCCGGGTGCAGGTGGCGGGCACCGCGTTCGATCACCTCGAACGGGTACCACTCCTGCTCGTCGTTGAGGATGCCGCCCTGCTGCATGAGCACCTGCAGCTCCTGCAGATGGCGCCGGGCATCATCGCCGGGATCGCACAATGTGGCGATCCAGGACAACTCCTCCGCGCTGGCAGACAGCGCCAGCGACCGGACCGGCAACGCGGTCGCAACCTGAGCCAGACCTTCCATGTGGGGCCTCTATCGGCATGTTCCGCTGCGGACTCCCCCGCACCCAGAGCTTCCGCGCGACCCCGTAAGGCCGACGTGAATGATCGGCGCGCCCCCCTTGTCTGCGGCTCCGGCCAGCGCCATATCGACTGGGCTGCCCGCTCCTCGGGCCCGTAACTGGAGATCTGCCGTGACCGCTGCCAACCCCCTGCTCGATTTCTCCGGCCTGCCGCGCTTCGAGGCGATCCGCCCCGAGCACGTGGCGCCGGCGCTGGACGTGCTGCTGGCCGAGGCCGAGGCCGCCGTCAACGCAGCCGAGCAGGTGCAGCCGGTCCGCTGGGACACCTTCGTGGTCCCGCTGGACGATGCCACCGAGCGGCTGTGGCGCGCCTGGGGCCTGGTCGGCCACCTGCAGGGCGTGGTCAACACGCCGGAACTGCGCGAGGCCTACAACAGCAACCTGCCGCGGGTGACCCGCTTCGCCAGTGCGCTGGGCCAGAACCTGGCGCTGTACCGCCAGTACCAGGCACTGGCCACCGGCCCGGAGGCGGGGACGTTCGATGAGGCCCGGCGCAAGGTGCTGGACAATACGCTGCGCGACTTCCGCCTGGGGGGCGCGGAGCTGGCGCCGGACGCCCAGCAGCGGTTCGCCGCGATCAAGGAAGAACTGTCGGCGCTGTCCGCGAAGTTCTCGCAGAACGTGCTGGATGCCACCGATGCGTGGTCGTTGATCGTGGAAGACGAAGCACGCCTGGCCGGCGTGCCGGACGACGTGAAGGCTGCCGCGCGTGCGGCAGCGGCGAACGATGGCAGGGACGGTTGGAAGTTGACGCTGCAGATGCCGTGTTACCTGCCGGTACAGACCTGGGCCGAAGATCGTGACCTGCGCGAGATCCTGTACCGGGCCAGCGCGCAGCGCGCTTCCGAATTCGGCGATGACGCGTTGGACAACAGCGGCAACATCGACCGCATCCTGGCCCTGCGGGCCGAACTGGCCGCACTGCTCGGCTTTGATTCCTACGCCGACTACTCGGTGGCCACCAAGATGGCGCAGGACCCGGCCGAAGTGCTGGGCTTCCTGCGTGACCTGGCGTCGCGCGCCAAGCCGTTCGCGGCCAGAGACCGTGCCGAACTGGAGCAGTTCGCGCGTGACCACCTGGGCATCGACAGCCTGCAGGCCTGGGACCTGGCGTTCGCGGCCGACCGCCTGAAGCAGGCGCGCTACAGCTATTCCGAGCAGGAGGTGAAACAGTACTTCACCGAGCCGAAGGTGCTGGGTGGATTGTTCTCGGTGATCGAGCAGCTGTATGGACTGCGCGTGCAGGAGGACAGCGCGCCGGTCTGGCACGAGGACGTACGCTTCTTCCGCCTGGTCGATGCGCAGGACGCGCTGGTAGGCCAGTTCTATCTGGATCTGTACGCCCGTGAGGGCAAGCGCGGCGGTGCGTGGATGGACGATTGCCGCAACCGGCGCGAGCGTGCCGATGGCAGCGTGCAGACGCCGCTGGTGTACCTGGTGTGCAACTTCGGTCGCGGTGCCAGCGGCAGGCCTGCTACGTTCAGCCACAATGAAGTGACCACGCTGTTCCATGAAATGGGCCATGGCCTGCACCAGCTGCTGACCCGGATTGGTGAGCTGGGCGTGGCCGGCATCAATGGCGTGGAATGGGATGCGGTGGAGCTCCCCAGCCAGTTCATGGAGAACTTCTGCTGGGAATGGGACCACCTGCAGCGCATGACTGCGCACGTGGAGACGGGTGAACCGCTGCCACGTGCGCTGTATGAGCGCATGCTGGCCGCGCGCAATTTCCACAGCGGCATGGCGACTGTCCGCCAGCTGGAGTTCGGTCTGTTCGACATGCTGCTGCACAGCCAGTTCGAGCCCACGCAGGACAGCGTGCTGGCACTGCTGGAGCGCGTGCGCGGCGAAGTGGCGGTGAATCATCCGCCAGCCTGGAACCGCTTCCCGCATCAGTTCAGCCACATCTTCGCCGGTGGCTATGCGGCCGGCTACTACAGTTACAAATGGGCCGAGGTGCTCAGTGCCGATGCCTATGCGGCGTTCGAGGAAGCACCGCAGGCGTTGGCCGCGACCGGTGCACGTTTCCGCGACGAGATCCTCTCGCGCGGGGGCAGCCGTCCAGCGGCCGAGAACTTCAAGGCCTTCCGTGGCCGTGCGCCGCAGATCGATGCACTGCTGCGCCATTCGGGCATGGCCTGATCCCACGTCGGCTGTGAGGGGTGCCCCCCATGGCGGGCACCCCTCGACGGGCATCGGTCACTCGGCGTAGATCATCCTGCGGGTCATGCCGCCATCGACGATGAAATCCTGGCCGGTGGTGAATCCGGACAGCGGCGACAACAGGTACACCGCCAGCGCGCCGATGTCTTCCGGGCGGCCGACGCGGCCGACCGGATGCTGTGCGTGGTCGATGGCCGAATACTCGGGCGCATGGCGCCGGGAGGGCGCCTGCCACTCGCTGGTGCCGATCCAGCCCGGACTGATGCTGTTCACCCGTACCGCCGGTCCGGCGCTGATTGCCAGCGCGTGGGTGAATGCCACCAGTCCGCCCTTGGCCGCGGCATAGGCTTCGCTATGGGCTTCGGACTGCCGGGCGCGGGTCGAGGCGATGTTGATGATGGCGCCGGCGCCACCGGATGACAGTGCCGGCAGGGCATGCCGGCTGCACAGGAAAGCGCCATGCAGCGATGACAGGCGGCGCTGCCATTCGTCCCACGCCATGTCCTGCAGCGGAGTACCGTGCGCACCGGCGATGCCGGCATTGTTGACCAGGCCATCGATGCCGCCAAACCGCTGCACCGCCGTGGCGATGAACGCGCGCACGCTGGCTTCGTCGGTGATGTCCAGGGGCTGGAACGCCGCATCGTCATCGCGCTGCCATTCGGCCAGGCAGGCGTGGCCGGCTTCCGTATCCAGATCGCCGATCAGCACGCGGCCGCCGGCACCGAGCACGGCCTGGGCGATGCCGCGGCCGATGCCATTGGCGCCACCGGTGACCAGCACCACCTTGCCCGCCAGCGGCGCGGCAGGCCAGGCAGCGATCGGCGGAGCCGCGCTCATGACAGGTCTTCGCCACGCAGGCGGCGATGCCAGCCGTCCACGCCGATGCGGTCCAGCGTCTGGATGTTGCGCTCGACGATCACGTCCGGATCGGGGAAGGCGTCCACCGCGCGTGCCACGCTGTCCTCGCGCAGCAGGTGCAGCGTGGGATAGGGCGCGCGGTTGGTGTAATTGCTGGCGTCGTTGGCGGCCACGCCTTCGAACTGGTAGTCCGGATGGAAGCTGGCCACCTGCAGGATGCCCTGCAGATCGAGCGCCTCGATCGCCGCGTCGGCGTTGTCGAGGAAGTCGTTGTAGTCCAGGAAATCCGTCAGCACCTGCGGGTGCACGATCAGGGTGGTGTCGATCTGCTCGGCCGGCGTGTCCCGCAGCAGCACCAGTTCCTCGGCCAGCTGTTCGACCAGTGCTTCGGGGGTGGTGGCATCACTGAGCACGAAGCGGACCTGGTCCTTCACATATACGGCCTTGGCGAACGGACACAGGTTCAGGCCGATGACGATGCGCTCCAGCCACAGGCGGGTGGCGGCGATCGGGTCGTCGGTGGGCAGGGCGATATCGGTCATGGCGGGCACATCGGCGGGCGAGGTCGCCATTGTAGGCAGTGTGCCGCCGCTGCGCTGTTCACTGTGCAGGAACTGGACAGTCGCCATGCTGCAAATCCCCGCCGATTCAAGCCTTTGCAGGCCACCGGCAGATGGCCGATTGCCTGCTGCGGGCGGTAGGCGTGGAATGGACGCACGACACAGGAGGACACCCATGACTGCATCTTCTCCGTGGCTGCCGGACGCCCTTTGGGCCGGCGCCCTCTTCGATGGCCGGTGGCAGGCGGCCGCGCAACGGCAGCCGGTGATCGAGCCGGCCACCGGTAACACGCTCGGCCAGATCGGCCTGGCCGACGCGGCGCAGGTGGCGCGCTCGGCGGCGGCCGCTGCGCAGGCGCAGCAGGCGTGGGCGGCGGCTCCGTACGAACAGCGCGCTGAAGTGCTGCGCAAAGCGGCACGCCTGGCCGAAGAACACATCGACACCCTGGTCGAATGGCTGGTATGCGAAAGCGGCTCCACCCGCCTGAAGGCAGGTTTTGAAGCCAAGGTGACCATCAAGGCACTGCACGAGGCTGCGGCGCTGCCGTCGCGCAGCACCGGCGAGATTCTGCCTTCCGAGCCGGGCCGGCTGAATCTGGCGCGGCGCCGACCGCTGGGTGTGGTAGGGGTCATCTCGCCTTTCAACTTCCCGCTGTATCTGGCCATGCGCGCGGTGGCGCCGGCCATCGCGCTGGGCAACGCGGTGGTACTCAAACCTGACCCGCGCACAGCGGTGTGCGGCGGGGCGGTGATCGCACGCCTGTTCGAGCAGGCCGGCCTGCCGGCAGGCGTTCTGCACATGCTGCCCGGTGATGGCGCGGCCGGCGCTGCGCTGACCAGCGATCCGCACGTGGCGATGATCCAGTTCACCGGCTCCACCGCCGCCGGGCGCAAGGTCGGAGAGGCGGCGGGCAAGCATCTGAAGAAGGTCTCGTTGGAGCTGGGCGGCAAGAACTCGTTGATCATCCTCGATGATGCCGACCTCGACCTGGCGGTGGCCAACACCGCGTGGGGGGTCTACCTGCATCAGGGCCAGATCTGCATGGCGACCGGCCGCGTGCTGGTGCAGCGGAAGATCCACTCCGCGTTCCTGCAGAAGCTGGTGGCCAAGGCCAATTCATTGAAGGTGGGCGATCCGGCGCGCGAAGACGTGGCGATCGGTCCGCTGATCAATGCCGGCCAGCGCGACCACGCCACGCGCGTGGTCGAGCAGGCAGTGCAGGCCGGTGCCTCGCTGGAGGCCGGAGGTACCTATCGCGATCTGTTCTTCGCGCCGACCGTGCTTGGCAACGTCGCTGCTGACAATCCGGCGTTCAACGAAGAAATCTTCGCGCCGGTGGCGGTGGTGGTGCCGTTCGACGATGACGACGATGCCGTGCGCCTGGCCAACGACAGCGAGTACGGCCTGTCGATGGCCATCGTTTCCAGCAATGTCGGCCGCGCACTGAAGCTCGGCGAGCGCCTGCGCACCGGGCTGCTGCACATAAACGATCAGACCGTGAACGACGAGGTGATCAATCCCTTTGGCGGCGTCGGAGCATCCGGCAATGGCACCAGTATCGGCGGCCCCGCCAACTGGGAGGAGTTCACGCAGTGGCAGTGGTTGACCGTCAAGGGCGAGGCGCCCGCTTACCCGATCTGATCGAAGGAGCCATCACGATGAACGACAATACGGCAACACGCGAGATCACCGCCGCAGTGGTCCGCGGCAAGGAACAACCCTTCGTCATCGAGCAGGCCCGGCTGCGCGGCCCGCAGGAGGATGAGGTCCTGGTGAAGGTGGTAGCCACCGGCCTGTGCCACACCGACCTGATCGTGCGCGATCAGTACTACCCGGTGCCGTTGCCCGCGGTGCTGGGTCACGAAGGCGCCGGCGTCGTGGAGGCGGTCGGCCCCAACGTAAAGGAACTGAAAGCAGGGGATCACGTGGTGCTGACCTATGGCGCCTGCGGCCACTGCAATCCGTGCCGGGGCGGTCATGGCGCCTACTGCAGGGATTTCTTCGCGCTGAACTTCGGGGGCGATGATGGCCACGGCCATACCGCCATCACCGATGCGCAGGGTCAGCCGTTGCACGACCATTTCTTCGCGCAGTCTTCGTTTGCCACCTATGCGCTGGCGCGCGAGATCAATGCGATCAAAGTGCCCGACGATGCGCCTCTGGAACTGCTGGGCCCGCTGGGCTGCGGCATCCAGACCGGTGCCGGCGCGGTACTCAATTCGCTGAAGGTACGCTCGGGCAGCAGTTTTGCCAGCTACGGTGCCGGCGCAGTCGGTCTGAGTGCGGTGATGGCGGCCAAGGTCGCCGGTGCCACGACCATCATCGCCATCGATGTGGTGCCGTCGCGGCTGGCACTCGCGCTGGAGCTGGGCGCCACCCACGTGGTCAACAGCCGCGAGACCGATGTGGTCGAGGCCGTGCGCGCCATCACCGGCGGTGGCGCTGATTTCGCGCTGGAATCGACCGGTCGCCCGGAGGTGCTCTCTGCGGGTATCGAGGCCTTGGGGGGCTTGGGCATGATGGGCGTGGTCGGTGCACCAAAGCTGGGCACCACCGTCAGTTTCGACGTGAACAACCTGCTGCTGGGTGGCCGCAGCATCCGTGGCATCGTGGAAGGCGACAGTGTGCCGCAGGTGTTCATTCCGCAGCTGGTCACGCTGTTCCAGCAGGGCCGCTTCCCGTTCGACAGGCTGGTGAAGTTCTACCCGCTGGAGCAGATCAACCAGGCGGCCGAGGACAGCACCCGGGGCATCACCCTGAAGCCGATCCTGCGCATCGCGGCGTGATCTGAGGGCAGGGCTGCAGGGCTTCGCCCTGCACCTGCCGGATGGGCGGCAACCGCAGGCCAATACCTCATCGGAGCGTAACGTGGCGTTGCCGCTGGCCGGTGTACGCTGCGCCCATGATCGCAACCTCCGTCGGGCAACAGCAGTTGGTAGCAGTACGCGCGGCCTTTGCCGAGGGCGATGCGCGCTCATTGAACGTGTTGCCGCAGCCCTTGCAGCAGTCGTGGATGCGCTCGCGCGCGGCTGGCCTGCAGCCCGGGCAGGAACCGGTCTACCTGCCGCTGCAGAGCGATGGCCGGCATCTGCCCCAGCGCGACGACCGTCGCCTGGCACGCTGCGTGCAACCGGAGCTGGAACAGCTGTGGGCCGCTTTCGGCGGACGTGGCTGGACGATGTTCTGCGCCAACCGCGAGGGCATGGTGATCGCGCGGCAGGCGCATGGCCTGGAAGACTCGCCCCTGCTGCGGCCGATCCAGGTCGGGCGGCGGCTGGGCGAAAGCGAGATCGGCACCACCGCGCCGGCGGTCAGCCTGGCCGACGACCTGCCAGCGCTGGTGCGCGGCAATGAACATTACCTGCAGCGTTTCGCTCCGGTGTTCTGCCTCAGTGAACCCCTGCACGATCTCGACGGGCGGGTATGCGGAGTGATCGATATCACCGGGCTGGGTGAGCGCGATCCTTCGCTGCTGCAGGGCTATTTCCGGCAGGCCGCACTGGCCAGCGAGAATCGCCTGTTCCACACGCTTGCCGATGTGCACCTGCTGGCGCTGCAGCATGATCCGCGCTGGCTGGCGTCACCCTTGCAGGGGCTGCTGGCGGTGCAGGAGGATGGCCAGCTGCGCGCCGCCAACCGTGTGGCCCGGCGTCTGTTGGGCCTGCCGCGGCGCGGGCCACTGCCGTTGCTGGATATTGCAGCGGTGTTTGCCGGCGCCAGTGCCGCACAGCGGCGGCGCCTGCTGCAGCCGGGGGCGCCGCATCGGGTCCGGTTGGGCGAGGGCAGTGCGGTCTACCTGCAGCATCTGCAGGCGCCGCGCAAGGTCGCTGGCAACAGCGTGCGACGGTCTTCACCGGCGACGATGGCGGCGCCGGCGCTGCGCGATCAGCAGCGTGAAGCGGCGCGCCGGGCGGCGCAGGCGGCGGACGGCAATCTCAGTCTGGCCGCACGCCAGCTGGGCATCTCGCGCACCACGCTGTACAAGCTGCTGCGTGATTGATCGAGCGCGGTGCCGGGCCACGCCCGGCGGAGCAGTCAGTCGCGGAAATTGTTGAACTGCAGCGGCAGCTCGAACTTGCCGGCCTTCAGTACTGCGATCGCGTCCTGCAGATCGTCGCGCTTCTTGCCCTGCACGCGCAGCTTGTCGCCATTGATCTGGCTTTCCACCTTCAGCTTGGCGTCCTTCAGTGCGGCGGCGATCTTCTTGGCCACCTTCTGCTCGATGCCCTGCTTGACGGTGATCTTCTGCCGCGCCTGCGCCAGATTTGTCTCGATGTCGCCGAACTCCAGGCTCAGCACGTCGATGCCGCGCGCTGCCAGACGCGCACGCAGGATGTCGTTCATCTGCTTGAGCTGGAACTCGGTCGGCGCGAACTGGTTGATGACATCGCCATCACGCTCGAACTTGGCGTCCACGCCCTTGAAATCGAAGCGGGTGCTCAGTTCGCGGTTGGCCTGGTCGATGGCGTTGGTCAGCTCGTGGGTGTCGACTTCGGAGACGACGTCGAAGGAAGGCATGGGCGATGCTCCACAGAATTCAGTGCGGACATTCTATCGCGCCGGCCAGCCTGCCCGCTTTCCGTGGCGCTGGGCATCGCTGCAACGGCATCCCGCCGCCGGCTCGGCGATAATGGGCCATGAACGTGCAACGCTCCCCCTCGCGCGCGGTGGCCTGGATGGTCGCCGCGGTCGCCTGCTTCTCCCTGATGGACGCCGGCATGAAGCAGCTGGCGGCCAGCTATCCCACCCTGCAGGTGACCTTCCTGCGCGGCGCGGCGTCGTTGCCGTTCGTGCTGGTCTGGGTGCTGGTCAGCGCGGGCCCGCGTTCGCTGGTGCCACGTCGCTGGGGCCTGCATCTGCTGCGTGGCGCGCTGGGCATGGCGATGATCGGCTGCTTCGTGTTCGCGTTGCGCGATCTGCCACTGTCCACCGCCTACACCATCTACTTCGTCGCGCCGCTGCTGATCGCGGCCCTGTCGGTGCCGCTGCTGGGCGAACGGGTCGGACCGCGTCGCTGGGTGGCCATCGGCATCGGCCTGGTCGGCGTGCTGGTGGTGCTGCGGCCCGGCGTGGATGGGTTCATCTCGGTGCCGGGCCTGATGGTGCTGGCCGCGGCCACCGCCTACGCCGTTGCCGCGATCACGGTCAGCCTGCTGACCCGTACCGACACCTCGCAGTCGATGGTGGTCTGGTTCCTGGTCATCATGGCGATCGGCGCGGGCCTGCTGGCGATTCCCGGCTGGAGGCCGCTGCTGCTGGCGCACGCGCCGCTGATCGCGGGCATGGGGCTGGCCGGTGCGCTGGGTCAGATCGCCCTGACCAAGGCCTTCCAGCTGGGCGAGGCATCCATGATCGCGCCCCTGGAGTACAGCGGCCTGGTCTGGGTGATCGGATGGGATCTGGCTTTCTGGGGGCAGTTGCCGGATGGCTACACCTGGGTGGGGGCGGCGATCATCGTGGCGTCGGGCCTGTACCTGCTGCACCGCGAGCGGGTGAACCGCCAGCAGCCGCCGAAGCCGCTGGATCATCCCTGAACCGGTTTGGCCGGGGAGCGGGGTCAGAGCCCCTGCGGGGATCCGACCCCGGAATCCGCGCCGGAGCAGGCGCCTTAGAACCAAAAGGAATAACATTCTGGCCCATGGCGCGGGCGCGCGACCGCCGGCGCTGGTAGGCTGCACGCCCCCTTCTGTCGCCTGCCGGTGAGCCGCTCCCGTGATCGAGTTCCAGCGCCTGCACAAATCCTATGCCGTTGCCGGCCGCGCGGTCAGCGCGCTGCAACCGCTGGACCTGACCATCGAGGCCGGCGAGGTCTTCGGCATCATCGGTCATTCCGGTGCCGGCAAATCGACGCTGATCCGCATGATCAACCGCCTGGAAGAGCCTTCCGGTGGCCGATTGCTGATCGGCGGCGAGGACATCACCGCGCTGGATGCCGACGGCCTGCGCTCGCTGCGCCGGCGAATCGGCATGATCTTCCAGCACTTCAACCTGCTGTCCTCGCGCACGGTGGCGGGCAACGTCGCCTTCCCGCTGGAGCTGGCCGGTACACCGAAGGCGGAGATCGACAGCCGGGTGGCCGAACTGCTGCAGACCGTCGGCCTGCAGGCACACGCACAGAAGTACCCGGCGCAGCTGTCCGGAGGCCAGAAGCAGCGCGTGGGCATCGCCCGTGCCCTGGCCACCCGCCCGCAGATCCTGCTGTGCGACGAGGCCACCAGTGCTCTCGACCCGCAGACCACCGCGTCGGTGCTGGCGCTGCTGTCGAAGATCAACCGCGAGCTGGGCCTGACCATCGTGCTGATCACCCACGAGATGGATGTGATCCGCCGCGTCTGCGACCGGGTGGCGGTGCTCGATGCCGGCCAGCTGGTGGAGACCGGTCCGGTCACCCAGGTGTTCCTGCATCCGCAGCATCCCACCACCCGCCGTTTCGTCAGCGAATCGGAGCATGTGGACGAAGGAACGCTGCACCGTGATTTCGACGCCGTGAGTGGGCGCATCGTGCGCTTGACCTTCCTCGGTGGCGATACCTACGAACCCCTGCTGGGCAGCATCGCGCGCCAGACCGGGGTCGATTACAACATCCTGTCCGGGCGTATCGACCGGATCAAGGACACACCGTATGGCCAACTGGTCGTGGCCCTGGTCGGTGGCGATCACGCCGCCGCGCAGGCCGCATTCGTGGCCGCTGGCGTGCATGTCGAGGAACTGCGTCGATGATCATTGCTGCTGCGGACGGATTCTTCCGCCACCTGGACGCCGGCAAGTGGGCCGATATCGGCCAGGCCACCATCGACACCCTGCTGATGCTGGCCGGTTCGCTGCCCTTGACCCTGGCCATCGGGCTGCCGCTGGGCGTGCTGCTGTACCTGTTCGGTGCGCCGCAGATGAAGCGTCGTCCGTTCGCCTATGGCGTGCTGGCGCTGGTGGTCAACCTGCTGCGCTCGGTGCCCTTCATCATCCTGATGATCGTGCTGATTCCGGTGACGCTGTTCATGATGGGGACGTCGCTGGGTGTTCGCGGTGCGATCGTGCCCCTGGTGATCGGCGCCGCACCGTTCTATGCGCGGCTTGTGGAAACCGCGCTGCGCGAAGTGGACCGTGGGGTGATCGAGGCGACCCAGGCGATGGGCGCAACCACCTGGCAGCTGGTCACCCGTGTGCTGCTGCCGGAAGCGCGGCCGGGCCTGATCGCAGGTGCCACGGTCACCACCGTTGCGCTGATCGGCTTCACCGCCATGGGCGGTGCGATCGGCTCGGGCGGCCTGGGCGATCTGGCGTTCCGTGATGGCTACCAGCGTTCGCACACCGACGTCGCCCTGGTGACCGTGGTGCTGCTGCTGGTGCTGGTGCAGCTGCTGCAGATGCTAGGCGACCGTCTGGTCGCACATTACACCCGCAGGTAACCGGCACGTCCGCCGGGCATGGCCCGGCGCTACCCTGCCACGCGGACGTTCCAGTAGCGCCGGGCCATGCCCGGCGGCGTCGTCTCACCGCGCGTTGGGCACTTCATAGCCCAGTTTGCCGACCTGGTCCGGGCGCTGCGGCACCCGCTTGAGCTTGTCGGTATTCACTCCGTACTCGTCGCGCAGGCGCTCGGCCAGCTCCTTGTACAGCGTCTTGTCCATGTCAGGCCGACGGGCAAAGATCCACGCCATCTCGCGGCCCGGATAGCCGATCAGTGCCCAGGAGTAATCCGGCGCCACTTCCAGAACGCGCGAATGGGTCGGCACCACGCGGTAGAACCAAGTCCGCCAGCCATGGTTGCCGCTGTCCGGGTCGACGCTGGCACGGGCGCGGATCTCCTGTTGCGGTTCGCTGAAGCCGTTGCGGTAGCGGTAGGTGATGGCAACCTTGTGATCGTCGCGCAGCGCGTACTCGTTGACGCTGGCAACGTGACCGCGCTCGACGAAGTTCGGTACGCGGCCGATCACGTACCAGGTGCCCATGAAACGTTGCAGATCGATCGGCGCGTTCGGATCGGGGGCGCGGGGCGCCGCGGCACGCGGCGACGGCGGATCGCTGGCAGCCAGCGCCGGGCCCGCCAGGGACAGGGCCAGCAGCACGGCGCAGAGCGGGCGGATCGAAGTCATGCGGGAGCGGGCTCCAGTGGGCTTGCACGCGCATGGTCGACTGTGTGCACGCGGTCCGTCAATGGTGTCGCAGCGTATGAGAAGGCCCTTGCCCAAGCTGTGTCGCATTGTCCACCGGAGAAACCCGCATGAGCGCACGCCTCACACGCCGCCCCTCGACTGAACGCGTCAGCGAACGCGCCGATCCGCGCCTGCTGCGGGGTGTACAGCACCTGGCACTGGCCGGCGTCGCACTGGTCCTGGTGTGGCCGGCCGCCCGTGGCAGCAGTGCCTGGCTGGGTTGGCTGCCCCTGTGGCTGATCGGCATGCCGCTGGTGGCCTGGTGGGCGTTGCTGCGCTGCCCATTGCCGTCGCTGCGGCGGCGGTCGTCGCGTCGTACCGGTGGACAGGCGCGCCGCCGGAGGGCAGCCGGCGCGCGCGGCCGGCGCGGCGCGACGGCCGCGGCCTGACCTTCGACACGGGGGGCGGTGTCCGGATCCGTGCTAGCGTTCCACGGCTTATGACTGCCTGGAGCTGCAATGTCACGACTCGCTTCCGCCTGCCTGCTGGCTGGCATGATGACCGCTGCCTCGGTGGGGACCGCCGTGGCTGCTGAAGATACCGACCGTTATGCCTGGCTGGAGGACGTCACCGGCGACAAGCCGCTGTCCTGGGTCAAGGAGCAGAACGCCAAGGCCGAGGCGCGCCTGGCGCAGACTCCGGCCTTCAGGCAGATGGAGGCCAGCATCCGTGAGGTGCTCGATTCGGATGCCAAGATTCCCGGCGTGCAGAAGATCGGCGACTACTACTACAACTTCTGGAAGGACAAGCAGCACGAACGTGGCCTGTGGCGGCGCACCACCCTGGCCGAGTACCGCAAGGCCTCGCCGCAGTGGGAAACCGTGCTTGACCTGGACGCACTGAACAAGGCCGAGGGCGAGAACTGGGTCTGGCACGGCGCCGACTGCCTGCGCCCGGACTACAGCCGCTGCCTGATCGCGCTGTCACGCGGCGGCGCGGATGCCGATGTCACCCGCGAGTTCGATCTGTCGACGAAGCGCTGGATCGAGGATGGCTTCTTCCGTCCCGAGTCGAAGGGCGGCCTGAACTGGATCGATCGCGATACCGTGTTCGTCTACACCGATTTCGGTGCCGGCACCATGACCACCTCCGGCTACCCGCGCGTGGCCAAGCTGTGGAAGCGTGGGACGCCGATGTCGTCGGCCAGCGTGGTGTACGAAGGCAAGCCGGAGGACATGTACATCGCGGCGATGCACGATGACACCCCGGGCTTCGAGCGCAACCTGGTCAGCCGCACGCTGGCGTTCTACAACAATGAGGTCTACCTGCGCGGCGACGATGGCACGCTGACCAAGATCGATGCGCCGAACTCCGCCGAGAAGGGCCTGCACAAGCAGTGGCTGACCCTGGAGCTGCGCGACGCCTGGACCGTGGGCGGCAAGACCTACGCGTCCGGCTCGCTGCTGGCGACCCGGCTCGATGACTTCCTGGCCGGCAAGCGTGACTTCGAGGTCCTGTTCACCCCGACCGCGACCACCTCGCTGGCCGGTGCGACCTGGACCAAGAACCACCTCGTCCTGAACGTGCTGGACGATGTGAAGAATCGCCTGTCCGTGCTGACCCCGGGCGCCAATGGCTGGCAGAAGAGCGCGTTTGTCGGCGCGCCGGCATTCGGCACTCTGGCCGTGGGCGCAGTGGACAGCGACGACAGCGATGCGGTCTGGCTGACCGCCACCGACTATCTGACGCCGACCACCCTGGCTTTGGCCGAGATCGGCAAGGCACCGGAAACGCTGAAGACCATGCCGGCCTTCTTCAATGCCGAGGGCAAGGTGATCGAGCAGCACTTCGCCACCAGCAAGGATGGCACCCGTGTGCCGTACTTCGTGGTGCATGCCAAGGACATGAAGCTGGACGGCTCCAATCCGACCCTGCTGTACGGCTACGGCGGTTTCGAGATTTCGCTGACACCCAGCTATTCCGGTGGCATGGGCCGCGCCTGGCTGGAGAAGGGCGGTGTGTACGTGGTGGCCAACATCCGTGGTGGCGGTGAGTACGGCCCACGCTGGCACCAGGCGGCGCTGAAGCAGAATCGTCACAAGGCCTACGAGGACATGGCCGCGGTGGCACAGGATCTGGTCAAGCGCAGGATCACCAGTGCCAGGCACCTGGGCGTGCAGGGCGGCAGCAACGGCGGCCTGCTGACCGGCAACATGCTGACGCAGTACCCGGAGCTGTTCGGTGCGGTGGTGGTGCAGGTTCCGCTGCTGGACATGAAGCGCTACAGCCACCTGCTGGCCGGCGCGTCGTGGATGGCCGAGTACGGCAACCCCGATACCAGCGACTGGGAGTTCATCAAGACCTTCTCGCCGTACCACCTGTTCGACGCGAAGAAGAACTACCCGCCGGTGCTGTTCACCACCTCCACCCGCGATGACCGCGTGCACCCGGCCCATGCCCGCAAGATGGCGGCGAAGATGATCGATGCCGGCAAGGATGTGACCTACTACGAGAACATCGAAGGTGGTCATGGCGGCGCAGCCAACAACGCGCAGGCCGCGCACATGGCGGCCCTGGCCTACAGCTTCCTGTGGGAGCGCCTGGGCGGTAAATGACGAAATGAAAAACGCCGCCCCCGGGCGGCGTTTTTCATGGGCGGCGCTGCGCGCTCGCCGGGCATGGGCCGGCGCTACCGGAAATGTTGCAGCCCGCGCGCGATGCGCTCCACCGCTTCCTGCAGCCGCGGGATTTCCTGGGTATAGGCCAGGCGCACATGCTGGTTGGCGCGGTGGAAGCCGAAATCCAGGCCCGGGGTGAAGGCCACATGCTCGGTTTCGAGGAAGTGCGCGCAGAACGCCTGGGCATCATCGGTGAACGCACTGACATCGGCATACAGATAAAACGCGCCCTGCGGCTCCACCTCGATGCGGAAGCCCAGCTCGCGCAGCGCCGGCAGCAGGAAATCGCGACGCTGGCCGAAGGCCTCCCGTCGCTGTTCGAAGATCGCCATCGATTCATCGGTGAAACAGGCCAGGGCTGCATGCTGGGCGATGCTCGACGCACTGATGTACAGGTTCTGCGCCAGCTTCTCCAGTTCGGGCACCGCTGCGGGCGGCGCCACCAGCCAGCCCAGGCGCCAGCCGGTCATGCCGAAGTACTTCGAGAAACTGTTCAGCACGAACGCGCTGTCATCGACCTGCAATACGCTGGCCGCGTCCACGCCGTAGGTCAGGCCGTGATAGATCTCGTCCACCACCAGGTGCCCGCCGCGTGCGTGCAGTGTGCGTGACAGCGCCGCAAGTTCATCGGCCGACAGCACCGTGCCGGTGGGGTTGGCCGGCGAGGCGACGAGTGCGCCGACGCTGTCCGTGTTCCAGTGCTGTTGCACCAGCGAGGGTGTGAGCTGGTAGGCGGTCTGTGGACCGACCGGGACCAGCTGTGCGGCACCTTCCACCAGGCGCAGGAAATGCCGGTTGCAGGGATAGCCGGGATCGGCCAGCAGCCAGTGCCGGCCCGGGTCGACCAGCAGGCTGCTGGCCAGCAGCAGCGCGCCGGAGCCGCCAGGAGTGACCAGGATGCGTTCCGGATCCACATCCAGCCGGTAACGGCTGCGATAGAAACCGCTGATCGCCTGGCGCAGCGCAGGCAGGCCGCGTGCGGCGGTGTAGCGCGTGTGCCCGGCGGCCAGGGCCGCCTGGCCGGCACGCACCACCGGCCCGGCCGTGGTGAAGTCCGGTTCGCCGATCTCCAGGTGGATGACATCGTGGCCGGCCTGTTCCAGCGCCTGCGCGCGGGCCAGCAGGGACATCACGTGGAACGGAGCGATTTCATGGCTGCGCCGGCTGTAGACCGGCGGGTGGGGCAGGGTACTCATGCGCCCATGGTACGCCGACCGCTGCCGGCGGGTCCGCACCGTGACGACCTGCAGGGTTGTGGTGCCGACGGGATTGGGGTCAGATCGCTGTTCGGGGAAGGGAACCGATCCCGTCGAAGACCATTGCATTGAAGCGCCTGGAGCCTTATCTCATGAAGCCCACCCTCTGCCTGTTGCTCGCCAGCCTGATGACCAGCACCGCTACCGCCGCCCCCCTGCCTGTTCCGCCGGACGCCGCCCGGCATCCGCACGAGGTCAAGGCCCCGTTCGGCGCGACCCGCAACGACGACTATTACTGGCTGCGTGACGACAAGCGCGCGAACAAGGACATGCTGGCCTACCTGCAGGCCGAGAACGCCTATGCCGACCAGGTGCTGGCGCCATTGAAGCCGCTGGAAGACGCGCTGTACAAGGAAATCGTCGGCCGCATCAAGCAGGATGATTCCAGCGTGCCGGCGCGCGAGCGCGGCTACTGGTACTACAGCCGCTTCGAGACCGGGCAGGACTACCCGATCCACGCACGCCGCAAGGGCAGCATGGATGCCGCCGAAGAAGTGCTGCTGGACGTCAACGCAATGGCCGCCGGCAAGGGCTACTTCAATGTCGGCTCGATGGAAGTCAGCCAGGACAACCAGCTGCTGGCCTGGGCCGACGATGACGTGGGCCGTCGCCAGTACACGATCCGCTTCAAGGACCTGCGGACCGGGCAGGTGCTGCCCGACGTGATCACCGGCAGTTCCGGCGACCTGGTCTGGGCCGACGACAACCGCACCGTGCTGTACGTCGAGAACGATCCGGAAACGCTGCTGACCGTGCGCGTGAAAAAGCACGTGCTGGGCACCCCGGCCAGCGCCGACACCGTCGTCTACGAAGAGAAGGACGACAGCTTCTACATGGGCATCGGCCGCACCCGCGACGACCGCTTCATCACCATCGGCGTGCACAGTACCGTGTCGTCGGAAGAGCGCTACGCGCCGGCCGGCGACCCGACCACGTTCACCGTGCTGGCGCCACGCCAGCGCGACGTCGAGTACGACGGCGACCACTACGATGGCCGCTGGGTGATACGTACCAACGACAGTGCAAAGAACTTCAAACTGGTCACCGCACCGACCGATGCCACTTCGCGTGCGCAGTGGAAGGACTGGATCGCGCATGACGATGCGGTGTTCATCGAAGGCTTCGAGCTGTTTGATGGCTTCACCGCCATTGCCGAGCGCTCCGAAGGCCTGGAGCGCATCCGCCTGCTGTTCAAGGATGGCCGCAGCGACTACGTGAAGGCCGATGAGCCGGCGTACTCGATGGGCCTGGGCGACAACACCGAGGCCGATACGCCATGGCTGCGCTACGTCTACACCTCGATGACCACCCCGACCACCGTGTTCGAGCTGAACACCGCCACCGGCGAGCGCCGCCAGCTGAAGGTGCAGCCGGTGATCGGCTATGACGCATCGAAGTACGAAACCGAACGCGTCTGGATCACCGCGCGCGATGGCGTGAAGGTGCCGGTGTCGCTGGTCTACCGCAAGGGCTACCAGAAGGACGGCAAGGGCGCGCTGTTCCAGTACGCCTACGGCAGCTACGGCATGTCGATGGACCCGTACTTCAACCAGACGGCAGTGAGCCTGCTCGATCGCGGCGTGGTGTATGCCATCGCCCACATCCGCGGTGGCCAGGAGATGGGCCGCGACTGGTACGAGAACGGCAAGCTGCTGCACAAGCAGAACACCTTCAACGACTTCATCGACGTTACCCGTGGACTGGTGGCGCAGGGCTGGGCGGCGAAGGATCGCGTGGCCGCGTCCGGTGGCAGTGCCGGTGGCCTGCTGATGGGGGCGGTGGCCAACCAGGCGCCGCAGGACTACCGGGTGATGGTGGCGCAGGTGCCGTTCGTGGACGTGGTCACCACCATGCTGGATCCGACCATCCCGCTGACCACCAACGAGTACGACGAGTGGGGCAACCCGGAGCAGAAGCAGTACTACGACTACATGCTCTCGTACTCGCCCTACGACAATGTCAGGAAGCAGGATTATCCGGCGCTGTTCGTCGGTACCGGCCTGTGGGATTCGCAGGTGCAGTACTGGGAACCGGCCAAGTGGGTGGCCAGGCTGCGCGACGACAACACTGGCCATTACCCGATCCTGTTCCGCACCAACATGGAGGCCGGCCATGGCGGCAAGTCGGGTCGCTTCCAGCGTTACCGCGAGCTGTCCGAATCGTATGCCTTCGTGCTGCAGCAACTGGGTATCGCAGCACCGTGATTGCGGCGGGGTGCCGGGCGTTGCCGGGCACCCCGAACCGTTATCCTTGCGAGCATGAGCCTGCCTGAACCGCCTGCCGCCCAGGACGCAGCCCCGACCCGCCGGCCGGTGCGTTTCCGCTGGGCATGGTGGCTGCTCGCCTATGTCAGTCTCGGCACCGGCATTGTCGGCATCTTCGTGCCGGGGCTGCCGACAACCGTATTCATCCTGATCTCGGCATGGGCCGCCTCGCGCGGCTCCGAGCGGCTGCACGCCTGGCTGCTGCAGCATCCGCGCTTCGGGCCGGCCATCAGCAACTGGCAGGCGCATGGCGCGGTCAGCCGCTACGGCAAATGGATGGCCACGATCACCATGGCGGTCTGCGCCGGGATCATGCTGTGGTGCGTGCCGATCGCCTGGGTGAAATGGTTTTCCATCGGCAGCATGACCGTGGTGGCGATCTGGCTGTGGACGCGGCCGCTGCCGCCGCCGCCGCAGGACTGACCCTTCCGCCGGGCATGGCCCGGCGCTGCCATGGGGGCCGTACCCTCCACCAACCGCTCAGCCGGCAGTGGCTATACTCGGGGCATGAAGATTCCCCATCGAAACGCCATCCTGATTCCGCTGGCAGCGGCCTCGCTGCTGTTCCTGTCCGCCTGCGGCAACAAGGGCCCGCTGGTGCTGCCGCAGAAGCCGGTGCCGGTGGAAGAGACCGTCGAGCCGGCCACCGATGCCGACGGCGAAGCCACCCCGCCTGCCACCCAGGACACGGGTGACGGCAGTCCGTCGGTGACCCCGGACCCGGTGAAGAAGGTGGACGACGGGAATGAGTAAGACCGGTTCCACCGCGCTGCGTTTCAGCAAGATGCACGGCGCGGGTAACGATTTCGTAGTGATCGACCTGCGCGACGGCACCGCGCCGCCCACGCCACAGCTGGCCGCGCGCCTGGCCGACCGCCACACCGGCGTGGGCTGCGACCAGATCCTGACCATCGAGGCCCCGCGCGTCGAAGGCTCGGTCGCCTCGTACCGGATCTGGAACGCCGATGGCTCCAATTCCGAGCAGTGCGGCAACGGCGCGCGCTGCATCGCGGCCTGGCTGGTGCGCGAGGGCAGTGCCCAGGGCGATGCATTCGTCATCGACAGCCCACTGGCCAGCCATGCGGTGCAGGTGCTGGGCCAGGGCCAGTATGCGGTGACCATGGGCGTACCCGCATTCGAACCTGCCAGCGTGCCGCTGGTCGGCTTTGCCCACCCGCGCGAGGAGTATCTGCTGCCGCTGCAGGGCGAGAGCGTGCGGTTTGCTGCGGTGTCGATGGGCAATCCGCATGCCGTGATCGAGGTGGGCCTGATCGATGCGGCGCCGGTCGAGCGCGTCGGCGCGCTGCTGCAGCAGCATGCCTCGTTCCCGAAGTCGGTGAACGTGGGTTTCACCCAGGTCATCGCGCCGGACCATGCGCGGTTGCGCGTGTTCGAGCGGGGCGTCGGCGAGACCCTCGCCTGCGGCAGCGGCGCCTGTGCAGCCGCAGTCACCCTCATGCAGCGCGGTCGCCTGCAGCGCGATGCACGCATCAGCCTGCCCGGCGGCGAACTGCGCATCCAGTGGCCGGGCGAGGGGCAGCCCGTGGTGATGGCCGGCCCCACCGCATTCGTCTTCGAAGGGGAGTGGATCGCATGACTGAGACCGTCGACAAGCTCGGGGCCCATGAAGTCGCTGCCTGGTTGCGGCGCCATCCGGCCTTCCTCAAGCAGTTCCCGGACCTGGCGCTGACCCTGGTGGTGCCGCGCGATGACGGCCCGACCGCATCGCTGGCCAGCTACCAGCTGGAGCTGCTGCGGGAAAAGAACCGCGAGCTGGCGCGACGGTTGGCCGATCTGGGCGCGACCGCCCAGGTCAACGAACGGCTGGCGGTGCGCACCCACCAGCTGACGCTGGCACTGATGAAGCAGGGCAGTGCCGCCGATACCCTGCGTGCGATGGCCGCCTCGCTGCAGGAGGATTTTGCGGGTGATCTGGTGCGGCTGGTCGTGCACGTGCCGGTGGCCGGGCTGGAACAGGCCGAATGGCTGCAGGTCATCGCGGCCGACGATCCACGCCTGGGCCCCTTCCGTGATTGCCTGAAGGACGGTGAGCCGATCTGCGGCCGCCTGCAGCCGGAAAAGAACGCGGTGCTGTATGGCGCGCGCAGTGAGGAGGTGCAGACCACCGCCCTGCTGCCGCTGCCGGGTGTCGGCCTGATCGCGGTCGGCAGCCATGACCCGAACCGCTTCTACCCGGGCATGGGCACGCTGTTCCTGCGCATGATGGGCGAGGCCCTGGCCACCGGCCTCAAGCGCTTCCAGGACTGAGCGGAGCGCGGCGGCGATGAGCGCGGTCATGGCGTTCCTGCAGCACCTGCAGGTGGAACGGCGGATGTCGGCGCATACGCTGGACGCCTACCGTCGCGACCTGGATGCGCTGGCGGCATGGGCCGAGCCGCGGGGCGTGCCGGTGGAGGCGCTGGATGCTGACGCCGTGCGACAGTTCGTCGCCGATGAACATCGCCGGGGCCTGTCGGCCAAGAGCCTGCAGCGGCGGCTGTCTGCCTGCCGCAGCTTTTATGCGTGGCTGCTCAGGCATGGCCGCATCGAGGTCAGTCCAGCGGCCACCCTGAAGGCACCGCGAGCGCCGCGCAGGCTGCCGCAGGTGCTCGACGCCGATGAAGCCGTGCAACTGGTCGAACTGGAACCGGAAGGCGAGCTGGGGCGACGCGACCGCGCGCTGCTGGAGCTGTTCTATTCCTCCGGCCTGCGCCTGAGCGAGGTCTGCGCATTGACCTGGCGTGACCTGGATTTTGCCAGCGGACTGGTCAACGTGATGGGCAAAGGCAACCGCCAGCGTCGGGTACCGTTCGGCAAGCCGGCGCGCGAGGCACTGCTTGCGTGGCGCAGCGAAAGCGGCGGCGCCGCGGCCTCCCCGGTGTTTCCGGGCCGCAACGGGCCGATCAGCCAGCGCGCGGTGCAGATCCGCATCCGCCAGCTGGCGCAGCGGCAAGGGCTGTTCAAGCACGTGCATCCGCACATGCTGCGGCACAGCTTCGCCAGCCACATCCTCGAGTCGTCCGGCGACCTGCGCGGCGTGCAGGAACTGCTGGGGCACGCCGACATCGCCACCACGCAGATCTACACCCATCTGGATTTCCAGCACCTGGCCAAGGTCTACGACGCTGCGCATCCGCGCGCCAAGCGCCGCCGGTAGCGCCAATCCACGCCCGGCGGCAGTGGTAGCGCCGGGCCGTGCCCGGCGGATACGGCGGCCGCTGGCGCCCGAGCCCTGAACGGCAGCCATCCGCGCAGGCTTGATCGGCCCCGGCGCTGTCCCCATGTCCCGGGAACAGCTATCGGAGGCCGCATGGACCCCAGTCAGAACCCCAACGTTTTCCACGCCACCACCATCGTCTGCGTGCGTCGCGGCGAGCATGTGGCCATTGCCGGCGACGGCCAGGTCACGCTCGGCCACACCGTGATGAAGGGCAATGCGCGCAAGGTGCGCCGGCTGGGTCGCGATGGCCAGGTGCTGGCCGGTTTCGCCGGCGCGGCCGCCGATGCCTTCACCCTGTTCGAGCTGTTCGAGGCCAAGCTGGAAAAGCACGGCCAGCTGCAGCGTGCCGCCGTCGAGCTGGCCAAGGACTGGCGCACCGAGCGTCGCCTGGGCAAGCTGGAAGCACTGCTGGCCGTGGCCGACAAGGAAACCTCGCTGATCATCAGCGGTACCGGCGATGTGATCGAGCCGGAAGACGGCATCATCGCCATCGGTTCCGGCGGTTCCTACGCGCTGTCGGCGGCCCGCGCGCTGATGGCGCACACGGCGCTGGATGCGCGCACCATCGCCAGTGAAGCGATCAACATCGCGGGCGACATCTGCATCTACACCAACCGCAACGTGGTGGTCGAGGAGCTGTGACGCTCCCTGATCCGCCGGGCATGGCCCGGCGCTACCGGCCGGGCCGTCTGGTTCCGGTGTCATCGACAACGCATTCGTGAGCCCATCCATGTCGAAGATCGAAGTTTCCTCCGCCACCATGACGCCGCGCGAGATCGTGCAGGAGCTGGACCGGCACATCGTTGGCCAGCATGACGCCAAGCGCGCCGTGGCCATCGCCCTGCGCAACCGCTGGCGCCGCATGCAGCTGCCGGCCGAGCTGCGCAACGAGGTCATGCCGAAGAACATCCTGATGATCGGCCCGACCGGCGTCGGCAAGACCGAGATCGCGCGTCGCCTGGCCACGCTGGCCAATGCGCCGTTCGTGAAGGTCGAAGCGACCCGTTTCACCGAGGTCGGCTACGTCGGCAAGGACGTCGAACAGATCATCCGCGATCTGGCCGATACCGCGGTCAAGCTGTACCGCGAGCAGGCCAAGGTGCGCGTGCGCACCCAGGCAGAAGAACGTGCCGAAGACCGCATTCTCGATGCGCTGCTGCCACGCCGCAGCGGCGGCATCGGTTTCGACCCGGAAGTGGCGCGCAACGAGCCGTCGGCACAGGACAACGAAACCCGCATCAAGTTCCGCAAGATGCTGCGCAATGGCGAGCTGGACGAGCGCGAGATTGAACTGGATCTGGCCGCCAACGTCAGCATGGACATCATGACGCCGCCGGGCATGGAGGAGATGGGCCAGCAGCTGAAGTCCATGTTCGCCAATCTCGGCGGTGGTGCCAAGGCGCACAAGCGCACCTTGACCATCAAGGCGGCACGCCCGCTGCTGCTGGAGGAAGAAGCCGGCAAGCTGGTCAACGAGGACGATATCCGCACTGCGGCGATCGAAGCCTGCGAGCAGCATGGCATCGTCTTCATCGACGAGATCGACAAGGTTGCCAAGCGCGGTGACAACGTGGGTGGTGGCGACGTCTCGCGTGAAGGCGTGCAGCGCGATCTGCTGCCGCTGGTGGAAGGCTCGAACGTGTCGACCAAGTACGGCACGATCAAGACCGACCATATCCTGTTCATCGCTTCCGGTGCCTTCCACCTGGCCAAGCCGAGCGATCTGATTCCGGAGCTGCAGGGTCGTTTCCCGATCCGCGTGGAACTGGGCGCGCTGAGCAAGGGTGATTTCGTGCGCATCCTGACCGAGCCGAAGGCGGCGCTGACCAAGCAGTACGAAGCGCTGCTGGCCACCGAAGGCGTCAAGGTCAGCTTCACTGCCGACGCCATCGACCGCCTGGCCGAGATCGCCTTCCAGGTGAACGAGCGCCAGGAGAACATCGGTGCCCGCCGCCTGCATACGGTACTGGAGCGCCTGCTGGATTCGCTCAGCTACGAAGCGCCTGACCGCGATGGCGAGACCCTGGCCATCGACAGCGCTTACGTCGATGCGCATCTGGGTGAACTGGTGCAGGATCCGGACCTGAGCCGCTACATCCTGTAACGCAGAAGGCCGCCGAAAGGCGGCCTTCTTGTTTGAGGGATCCGACCCCTGTGCGCTCAGGCCTCCGGCAACGGCGCAGGTACGGTGCCCGGCTCGAACACGCCTTCCTTCACGTAGGCGGCCAGGGTCATGTCCAGCGCGAGCATGCCGTCGCGCTGGAGATCCATCAGATCCGGCTCGACCATCGCGCCATGCAGCACCCCCAGCACGGTCGCGTGCAGCATGCGCGCGGCGATCTTCGGGTCGGCGCCTTCGCGCAGCTGGCCCAGCGCCTGCGCGCGTCGCAGCGCACGCTCCATCCGGTCCAGCGCGTCGCGGAAACCGGCCTGCTGGAGTTCGGTCAGCACCTTGGTGTCGGCCGAAGCATCGCTGCGCAGCATGATCTCCATGGTCTTGCGCAGGCGCTCGTCTTCGGACAGCTCGATGAAGGAATGGATCATCACCGCGCGCAGATCATGCACCGGCGTATCGCGCTGCTCGGTGGAGGTGCGCTCCAGTTCCTGCATGAAAGGCAGGTGCACCCGTTCGATGATCGCGGCCAGCACCTCGCCCTTGTTCTTGAAGTGCCAGTACACGGCGCCGCGGGTATAGCCGGCGCGGGCACCGATCATCTCCAGCGTGGTACGGGCCACGCCATGTTCATGGAAGCAGGCTTCGGCGGCGTCAAGGATGCCTTCCCGGGTTGCCTGGGTGTCCTCTTTGGTCTTGCGGGCCATGGGTACGAGTACGGGTGAAACGTGGCTGAATTGTACCTGTTTACAAACAAACAAGCATGTATGTATATTTCACCTCCATCGTTCCCGTCGTGTGCGTGGCTGTCCTGTTCCGGCACCCATGACTGCCCGGGTGGCGTTGTACGTGAGGCCTCAACCCGTTCCCGGGAGGTGTCCGCCGTATCAGCGCCTGCTGAGATTCTTCCTTCCAAGAGCCTTCCCCATGTTGCTGAGCCGAATCCGACCCTTTGCGCTGTCGCTGGCCATCGCCACGACCGTGGCCGCCTGTGGCGGCGAACCCCAGGCCCCCGAACAGGGGCCCGGCCAGGTCAGCGTGGTCACGCTGAAGTCCGAGACCGTGGGTCTGACCCGCGAGTTGCCGGGCCGGACCAATGCCTTCCTGGTGGCCGAAGTCCGTCCGCAGGTCAGCGGCATCGTGGCCAAGCGCCTGTTTACCGAGGGCGGCATGGTCAAGGCCGGCGAGCCGTTGTACCAGCTGGATGACGCCAGCTACCGCGCCCAGGCCAACAGTGCCCGCGCACAGCTGGCCCGCGCCGAAGCCACGGCCAACGCCGCGCGCCTGAGTGCCAAGCGCATCACCGAGCTGGCCAAGGTCGATGCGGTCAGCCAGCAGGATCTGGAAAACGCCGTAGCCGCGCAGAAGCAGGCCGAGGCCGATGTCGGCGCCGCCCGGGCTTCGCTGGATTCGGCCAACGTCACGCTGGGCTACGCGCGCATCACCGCGCCCATCAGCGGCCGCATCGGCAAGTCCAGCGTCACCCAAGGTGCGCTGGTGAACGCCGGCCAGGCCGACGCCCTGGCCACAGTGCAGCAGCTGGATCCGATCTATGTCGACCTCACCCAGTCCTCGGCCGAGCTGCTGCAGCTGCGCCGCGAGCTGGCCGCCGGCCGCCTGCAGGACAACCAGCAGACGCCGGTCAGCATCCTGCTGGAAGACGGCAGCGCTTTCGAGCACAAGGGCACGCTGGAGTTCTCCGAAGTCAGCGTCGATCCAGCCACCGGCAGCTTCGGCCTGCGGGTCAAGGTGGAAAACCCCGATGGCCTGCTGATGCCGGGCATGTACGTGCGCGCAGTGATCGGTGGCGGCGTGCGCAGCGACGCGGTGCTGGTGCCGATGCAGGGCATCGCACGCGATGCCAAGGGTGACACCACGGCGATGGTGGTCGGCAAGGACAGCAAGGTCGAAGTCCGCCCGGTCAAGGTCAGCCGCACCATCGGCGACAAGTGGCTGGTCGAGGATGGCCTGAAGCCCGGCGACAAGGTCATCGTCGAAGGCCTGCAGAAGATCGGCCCCGGCATGCCGGTCAACGCCACCGAAAAGGGCGCCGCACCGGCCAAGCCGGCCGCTGCCCCGCCTGCGGCTCCGGCCGGCGACGCGAAGTAAGCGGAGAATTCCATGGCACGCTTTTTCATCGATCGACCCATCTTCGCGTGGGTCATCGCCATCATCATCATGCTCGCCGGCGGCCTGGCCCTGTTCAAGCTGCCGGTCTCGATGTATCCCAACGTCGCTCCGCCGGCGGTGGAAATCAGCGCCACCTACCCGGGTGCCTCGGCCAAAGTGGTCGAAGACTCGGTGACGCAGATCATCGAGCAGAACATGAAGGGCCTTGATGGCCTGATCTACTTCTCCTCCAACAGCTCGGCCAACGGCCAGGCGACCATCACCCTGACCTTCGAGAGCGGTACCAATCCGGACATCGCGCAGGTGCAGGTGCAGAACAAGCTGCAGCTGGCCATGCCGCTGCTGCCGCAGGAAGTGCAGCGGCAGGGCATCAACGTGGCCAAGTCCAGCTCGGGCTTCCTGAACGTGATCGCCTTCGTCTCCGAAGACGGCAGCATGGATGCCAACGACATCGCCGATTACGTCGGCTCCAATGTCGTCGATCGCCTGAGCCGGGTCCCGGGCGTGGGCAACATCCAGGTCTTCGGCGGCAAGTACGCCATGCGCATCTGGCTGGACCCGAACAAGCTGCATACCTATGGCCTGTCGGTGCCGGAAGTGACCGCAGCGATCCAGGCACAGAACGCACAGGTGGCGATCGGCCAGCTGGGCGGCGCGCCCTCGGTCAAGGGCCAGCAGCTCAACGCCACGATCAATGCGCAGTCGCGCCTGCAGACGCCGGAGCAGTTCCGCAACATCGTCGTGCGCGGCGCGCAGGACGGTGCCGAACTGCGCCTGGGTGATGTCGCCCGCGTCGAGCTGGGCGCGGAATCCTACGACTTCGTCACCCGCTACAACGGCCAGCCGGCCAGCGGCCTGGCCGTCACCCTGGCCACCGGCGCCAATGCGCTCGACACCGCCGCCGGCGTGGATGCTGCGCTGGACGACCTGAAGAACTTCTTCCCGGCCGGCCTGAAGGCCGAGATTCCGTACGACACCACGCCGTTCGTACGCGTGTCGATCAAGGGCGTCGTGCAGACCCTGATCGAAGCGATCGTGCTGGTGTTCGTGGTGATGTACCTGTTCCTGCAGAACTTCCGCGCCACCCTGATCCCGACCATCGCCGTGCCGGTGGTGCTGCTGGGCACGTTCGGTGTACTGGCGATGCTCGGCTTCTCGGTGAACATGCTGACCATGTTCGCGATGGTGCTGGCGATCGGCCTGCTGGTGGACGACGCCATCGTGGTGGTGGAGAACGTCGAGCGCATCATGTCCGAGGAGGGCCTGTCGCCGCTGGAGGCCACCCGCAAGTCGATGGGCCAGATCACCGGTGCACTGGTCGGCATCGGCCTGGTGCTGTCGGCCGTCTTCGTGCCGATGGCCTTCATGAGTGGCTCCACCGGCGTGATCTACCGGCAGTTCTCGGCCACGATCGTTTCGGCGATGGCGCTGTCGGTGCTGGTCGCGATCGTACTGACCCCGGCGCTGTGCGCCACCCTGCTCAAGCCGCTGAAGAAGGGCGAGCATCATGTCGCCCACCGCGGCCTGGCCGGTCGCTTCTTCAACGGCTTCAACCGGGGTTTCGACCGCACCAGCGAAAGCTACCAGCGTGGTGTACGCGGCATCCTGAATCGTCCGTGGCGTTTCATGGGCATCGTCGCCGCGCTGTTCGTACTGATGGCGGTTCTGTTCGTGCGCCTGCCCAGCTCGTTCCTGCCCAATGAAGACCAGGGCGTGCTGATGGCGCTGGTGCAGGCCCCGGTCGGCGCCACCCAGGAACGTACCCTGGAATCGATCGCGGCACTGGAGAACCACTTCCTGGAGAACGAGAAGGCGGCGGTCGAGTCGGTGTTCTCGGTGCAGGGCTTCAGCTTCGCCGGCATGGGCCAGAACGCGGGCATGGCCTTCGTCAAGCTGAAGGACTGGAGCGAGCGTGACGCCGACAACGGCGTGATGCCGATCACCGGCCGCGCCATGGCTGCGCTGGGTGGGATCAAGGACGCCTTCATCTTCGCCTTCCCGCCGCCGGCGATCCCGGAGCTGGGTACCGCTTCGGGCTACACCTTCTTCCTGAAGGACAACAGCGGCCAGGGCCACGATGCACTGGTGGCCGCGCGTGACCAGCTGCTCGGCCTGGCGGCCGGCAGCAAGAAGCTGGCCAACGTCCGCCCGAACGGACAGGAAGACACGCCGCAGTTCCGCATCGACATCGACGTGGCCAAGGCAACGTCGCTGGGGCTGTCGATCGCCCAGGTCAATACCACCCTGGCCACCGCATGGGGCAGCGCGTACATCGATGATTTCGTCGATCGTGGCCGCGTCAAGCGCGTGTTCGTGCAGGCCGACCAGCCGTTCCGCATGGTGCCGGAGGACTTCGATCTCTGGTCGGTGAAGAACGACAAGGGCGAGATGGTTCCGTTCAGCGCCTTCGCCAGCAAGCACTGGGACTACGGCTCGCCGCGCCTGGAGCGCTACAACGGCGTGTCGGCAATGGAAATCCAGGGCGAACCGGCCCCGGGAGTCGCCTCCGGTGACGCCATGACCGAGATCGAGCAGCTGGCCAAGCAGCTGCCGGCGGGCTTCGGCATCGAGTGGACCGCGATGTCCTATCAGGAACGCCAGGCCGGCTCGCAGACCCCGCTGCTGTACACGCTGTCGCTGATGATCGTGTTCCTGTGCCTGGCCGCGATGTACGAAAGCTGGAGTGTTCCGACCGCCGTGCTGCTGGCCGCCCCGCTGGGTATCCTCGGCGCGGTGCTGGCCAACACCTTCAAGGGCCTGGAGCGCGACATCTACTTCCAGGTGGCAATGCTGACCACGGTGGGCCTGACCAGCAAGAACGCGATCCTGATCGTAGAGTTCGCCAAGGAAAACCTGGAGAAGGGGGCCGGCCTGATCGAATCGATCATGCATGCCGTGCGCGATCGCCTGCGTCCCATCGTGATGACCTCGCTTGCATTCGGCATGGGCGTGGTGCCGCTGGCGATCTCCACCGGTGCCGGTTCCGGCGCCAAGCAGGCCATCGGCATCGGCGTGCTGGGCGGCATGATCGTCGGCACCGCGCTGGGCGTGTTCTTCGTGCCGCTGTTCTTCGTGGTGGTGCAGCGCGTGTTCAAACGCAGGACCGCCGAGTGATGGAATCCGGCAGCGCCGGGCCATGCCCGGCGGATGCCTTACCACGTAGCTGCCGGGAACGGCCCGGCGCTACCACCGTGACCCCCAAGGTGTCGCCATGAAATTCTCTTCTCTTGCTGTATCCCTGGCCGCCGTGCTCACGGTCGCCGGCTGCTCCACCCTCGCGCCGAAGGACACGGCCGTTGCCCCGGCGATTCCTGCGCAGTGGCCGGCAGAGGCCACGCAGGGCCAGGTTGCCGATGTGGCCACGCTGGGCTGGCGTGACTTCTTCACCGATCCACGCCTGCAGCAGGTGATCGGCCAGGCGCTGGACAACAACCGCGACCTGCGTGTGGCCGTGCTCAATGTCGAGCGCGCACGCGGCCAGTACCGGGTGCAGCGCGCCGACCGGGTGCCGGGTGTGGCCATCACCGGGCAGATGGAGCGCACAGGTACGGATGCGGGAGTCACCGAGCAGTTCACTGCCGGCGTCGGCGTGGCCGAATTCGAGCTGGACCTGTTCGGCCGCGTGCGCAACCTCAGCGAAGCAGCCCTGCAGCAGTACTTCGCCATCGCCGCCAACCGCCGTAATGCACAGCTGAGCCTGGTGGCCGAGACGGCAACGGCGTGGCTGACCTACGGCGCCGACAGCCAGCAGCTGAAGATCGCCGAAGCGACGCTGAAGACCTATGAGGATTCGCTGCGCCTGGCAGAAGCACGCCATGAACGTGGCGGCAGTTCAGCACTGGAACTGACCCAGACCCGCACCCTGGTCGAAACCGCGCGCACCGATGCCGCACGCCTGCGCGGCCAGCTCGCGCAGGACCGCAACGCCCTGGCGCTGCTGGCCGGTGGCCAGGTCGACCCGGCTCTGCTGCCGGATGGCATCGAGCCGCAATTGCTGGCACTGGCCCCACCACCGGCCGGCCTGCCCAGCGACGTGCTGCTGCTGCGCCCGGACATCATGGCGGCCGAACACCAGTTGCTGGCTGCCAACGCCAACATCGGCGCTGCCCGCGCAGCGTTCTTCCCGAGCATTTCGCTGACAGGCAGCATCGGCAGCGGATCGAACGAACTGTCGAACCTCTTCGACAGCGGCACGCGCGTGTGGAGCTTCCTGCCGAAGATCACCCTGCCGATCTTCCAGGGCGGCCGTCTGCGTGCCAATCTCGACATCGCCAATGCAGATCGTGATATCGCATTGGCGCAGTACGAGAAGGCGATCCAGAACGGCTTCCGCGAAGCGGCGGATGCGCTGGCGATGAACGTAAGCCTGGATGAGCAGGTCAGCGCCCAGCAGCGTCTGGTCGACGCGGCCGAGCAGGCCAACCGGCTGTCGCAGGCACGCTATGACGCCGGCCTGGACAGCTTCGTCAGCCTGCTCGACGCGCGTCGTACGGCCTACAGCGCGCAGCAGACGCGGCTGCAGGCGCAGCTGGCCCAGCAGGCGAACCGCATCACCCTGTACAAGGTGCTGGGCGGCGGCTGGCACGAACGCAGCTGACGGGACGCGCCGGGCATGGCCCGGCGTGGATTCTGGTAGCGCCGGGTCATACCCGGCGGCGCTTCGATCAGGCGTTCGCGGGTCGTCGTGTCAGGGCTACACCGCTTCATCATCACGGCGCACCGTGTGGCAGGCCCGCACACGGGCCAGCGCGTCGCCGGCTTCGCGTGCCATCCGCTCATACTCGGCGCGGATCTCTTCCAGCCGCTGTTCGTCCAGTTCTTCCAGATCCAGCAGCTCGTTGTTGGCTTCCGCGGTGGCCCGGATCAGTTCGTCCAGCTTGATCTGCATCGCCGCCGTATCGGCGTTCTGCGTGTGCTGGATCAGGAAGACCATCAGGAAGGTGATGATGGTGGTGCCGGTGTTGATGACCAGCTGCCAGGTGTCGTTGAAGCCGAACACCGGGCCGGAGATGCCCCACACCACCACGATGGCTACTGCACCCAGAAAGGTCCACGGAGAGCCGGTGGCGGCCGCGGCCTTCTTGGCGATGGTATTGAACAGGTTTCTTGCTTTCACCGTCGTCGTCCCGCTGGGGTGACGTGATGATCGGCGCGTGGCCGTGCAGCCCGCGTGCAGCAGGCCTGCTCAGGCGCGCAGCCGCGGTGCGTCCTGCAGGCGCACGCGGCTGGCCTGGTAGACGTGCTGCCAGCAGCGGTCGACGAACTCGCGGGCCTGTGCTTCGCTCAGCCGCGGCATGATCTGCAGCGCATACTGGGTCTGGAACATCTCGTCACGCTGCTCGTTGCTGGCGCGCGGCTGGGTGATCAGCGAATCGCAGGCGAACTTGATCCAGGGTACGTAGGAACCGAACGAATTATGAGGCAGCGCACCGTCGGCATGCTGGCGGCGCCAGTGCTCGAGTTCCGCATCGACGTCGATGACCGGGGGAATGGCAGGGACTTCAGTGTGCATGTCGATCCAATCGGTTGAGGTGGACGTGGAGTGGGGGGAATCGCAGTGTTGCCTGATCACCGGTGGAAGCGGTGTCATCGCAATGTGGAAACAGCGTTGCGATTGCCGATCAGTTGGGCGTGCTCGACCACGCCGAGGTCTTCAGCGATGTCCGCCATCGCGTTGCACAGGCGGACGTGGTCGCGTGGATGGTCGCGCACCAGTTCCAGCTGCATGCTCTGATAAGCGGTCCAGAACAGGGCACCGCGCCGATGCAACCGATATTGGCCCCGCAGGCGGGCGCGGATTCCGTCAAGGATCAGATTGGGCGTGGGGCTTGCAGCGTGCGCGCACATGGCTGGCTCCGCCGGGGTAGGGGGCCCCGGTAACCCCACCGTAGGCGTGCCGGAGCGGTGGGGTGTTACCGCGGCGTGTGCATGCGTGCCGACGGAGTGCGCAGCGCGTCACATCGAACGCCGCAGACGCTGACTGCACAAGGGCCTGCCGCGGATGAAGCATTCATTAAACGCGGGCTGGGGTCAGTCCACGGCACTCATTCGCCGATGTCTTCGTTCCAGATCTCGGGATATTGCGCAATGAAGCTCCCGAGCAGGTCGACGCATTCCTGGCTGTCGAGGTCGATCACATTGACGCCGTTTTCGCGCAGCCAGTCGATGCCGCCCTGGAACGTGCGGGACTCGCCGACCACCACGGTGCCGATGTTGAACTGGCGCACCAGTCCCGAGCAGTACCAGCACGGGGCCAGGGTGGTCACCATGATCGTGTCGCGGTAGCGACGCTGGCGCCCGGCCTTGCGGAAGGCGTCGGTCTCGCCGTGCACGGAGGGATCGCCTTCCTGCACCCGGCGGTTGTGGCCGCAGCCGAGCAGGCGACCGTCGTTGTGGTACAGCGCCGCGCCGATCGGCACGCCGCCCTCGGCCAAGCCCTGGCGGGCTTCGGCGATGGCGGTCTGCAGCAGGGCCTGGTAATCAGGTGTGGTGATCATGCGGGGCTCCGGAAGGTCATGGGCTGCCATGATAAGGCGCTGTTCCCCCGCAGCGGCCCTGGCGGTGCGATAATCGGGGGCATGAGCGAATCCCCCTACAAATCCGGTACCACCCATTTCGGGTTCCGCGACGTCGCCGCCAAGGACAAGCAGAAGCTGGTCGGGCAGGTGTTCACCTCGGTCGCGCGCAACTACGACCTGATGAACGACCTGATGAGCCTGGGCGTGCACCGGGCGTGGAAGCGTTACTACGTGGCGACCGCGCAGGTGAAGCCCGGTGACCGCGTGCTTGACCTCGCGGGGGGCACTGGCGACATTGCCGCCCTGCTGAAGGAGCGCGTCGGCGCCGAAGGTTCGGTGGTTCTGGGCGACATCAATGCCGGCATGCTGTCGGTGGGCCGTGATCGCCTCACCAACCGCGGCCTGGTGCTGGGCCTGGACTACGTCCAGTGCAATGCCGAGGCCCTGCCGTTCCCGGACAACAGCTTCGACCTTGTCACCATCGCCTTCGGCCTGCGCAACGTGACCGACAAGGATGCTGGCCTGCGCGAGATGTACCGCGTGCTCAAGGTCGGCGGCCAGGCGCGTGTGCTGGAGTTCTCCGAGGTCACCGCCGACTGGTTCAAGCCGATCTACGACTTCCACTCGTTCAAGATCCTGCCGAAGCTGGGCAAGCTGTTCGCCAATGATTCGGACAGCTACCAGTACCTGGCCGAGAGCATCCGCAAGCATCCGCCGCAGGACGAGCTGAAGGCCATGATGGGCGAGGCCGGTTTCGAGCGCTGCCACTACAAGAACCTGACCGGCGGCATCGTGTCGATCCACTCCGGCTACAAGCTGTAAGCCTTGCCCTTGGTGGGTGCCAACCTTGGTTGGCACTCGGCCGCTGCGGTCATCCGCTCTGGTAGGTGCCGACCTTGGTCGGCACGGGCCTGCCACATGCGTTGATGGATCCGTGCCAACCAAGGTTGGCACCTACCCAGGGCGCCGCCGCAGGATCGGCCTTGGCCGCCTTACCCCGCACCGCGCAACGCCTGCGGGGCCGGAGGGAGGTACCATTGGGGTTTGCTCCCCGTAACGGTCCCGATTCATGCGCAATCCGCTGATGCTCCTTCCGTTGGCCGTGGCCCTGGCCGCTGGCTGCTCCCAGGAGGCGGCCGCGCCCGCCGCCGCCCCGACTGCCGAAAAGGCCCCCGCCGCTCCCGTGAACGCCGAGAACCGCAGCCACGACGAAAGCTCGTACGCCGAGCCGGACAAGGTCGTCATCAAGGACATCGCGCTGGACCTGAAGCTGGACTTCGACCAGAAGCAGATCGGCGGTACCGCGACCTACACCCTGGAGTGGAAGCAGAAGGACGCCACGCAGCTGGTGCTCGACACCCGCGAGCTGACCGTGTCCAAGGTCGAAGCCGTTGCCGCCGACGGCGCACGCAGCCCGCTGAAGTTCGAGCTGGCGGCGGCCGACAAGGTGTTCGGCAGCAAGCTGACCATCGAGGCCCCGCAGCAGCCGTCCAAGGTCGAGGTGACCTACCACACCGCGCCGACCGCCTCGGGCCTGCAGTGGCTGGCGCCGTCGATGACCGAAGGCAAGAAGCTCCCCTTCATGTTCAGCCAGTCGCAGGCCATCCATGCCCGTTCCTGGGTGCCGCTGCAGGACACCCCGAGCGTGCGCTTCACCTACAGCGCGCACGTGGTCTCGCGCCCGGACGTCATGGTGCTGATGAGCGCCGACAACGACCCCAAGGCCGCGCGTGATGGTGACTACACCTTCAAGATGCCGCAGCCGATCCCGTCCTACCTGCTGGCGATCGCCGCCGGCGATCTGGTGTTCGAGCCGATCTCCGGCCGCTCCGGCGTCTGGGCCGAACCGACCATGGTCGGCAAGGCGGCCAAGGAGTTCGAGGACACCGAGAAGATGATTGGTGCCGCCGAGAAGCTGTACGGCGAGTACCGCTGGGGCCGTTACGACATGCTGGTGCTGCCGCCGTCGTTCCCGTTCGGCGGCATGGAGAACCCGCGCCTGACCTTCGCCACCCCGACCGTGATCGTCGGCGACAAGTCGCTGGTCTCGCTGGTCGCCCACGAACTGGCGCACAGCTGGTCGGGCAACCTGGTGACCAACGCCAGCTGGAAGGACATCTGGCTCAACGAGGGCTTCACCACCTACGTCCAGGGCCGCATCACCGAAGCGCTGTACGGCAAGGAGATGGCCGAAATGGAGCGGCAGATCGACCAGACCGACCTGCTGGCGGAAGTGAAGGACATGAGCCCCGCCGACCAGGCGCTGGCGCTGCCGCCGCTGAACGAGCGTGACCCCGATGAAGCCCTGAGCCAGGTGGCCTACGTCAAGGGTTCCTGGTTCCTGGAGTTCCTGGAACAGCGTTTCGGCCGCGAGACCTTCGATCCGTTCCTGCGCGGCTGGTTCGATGACCACGCCTTCCAGAGCGCGAATACCGACCAGTTCGTCGAGTACCTGAAGAAGAACCTGCTGCCGAAGAACCCGTCGGCAGTGACGGAAGCCGAACTGAAGGCATGGCTGGACGAGCCGGGCATCCCGGCGTTCGCGGCCAAGGCGCAGTCGCGCAACTTCAGCAGCGTCGATACCGCGCGCATCGCCTTCACCAGCGCAGGCACCGTGCCCAGCAGCCAGGTCATCGCTGACTGGAGCACCCAGGAGTGGGTGCGCTTCATCGACGGCCTGGGCACGACCCAGCCGCTGGACACGCTGGCCACGCTGGACAAGGCCTTCCACTTCACGGGCACGCCGAATGGCGAGATCGCCATGCGCTGGTATCCGCTGGCCATCCGCAGCGGCTACGAGCCGGCCAATGAGGCCGCGGCGGCATTCATCGAGCGTGTCGGCCGTCGCAAGCTGATCCTGCCGATCTACGCCGAACTGGTGAAGACGCCGAAGGGGCTGGAGCTGGCCAAGCAGGCCTTCGAGAAGGCCAAGCCGGGCTACCATCCGATCACCACTGCCTCGGTCCAGGACATGCTGGCCAAGGCCGAAGCCAAGTAAGAACAAGCGCCGGGCACTGCCCGGCGCTTTTTTTGTAGAGTCGAGCCATGCGCGACTTTGCAAGCATGCGAAAAACACGAAGGACCTCTGCCATGAAACGACTGATCCTGCTCACCGCCTGCACCCTGGCCCTGGCCGCCTGCAGCAATCCCGAAGAAGAGCGCAAGGCGCAGGAAGCCGCCGCGGCCGCCGTTCAGGCGCAGAAGGAAGCCAAGGCCGAGGACGTGGCCAGGCAGTACGACATGGCCGTCGCCGCGCAGGACTGGGAGCGCGCGCGACTGCATGGCGCCGCGCTGCTGGATGAGTACAAGGACACGGCCGCCGCCGAGCGCATCGCCGCAGGCTTCGAAGAGGTCAAGGCCAAGGGCGATGCCGCGCGCGACCTGCGCCGCATGCAGGCGCTGTGGCAGTACAACCAGATACCGGTCGGCAACAAGGGCAACCAGGTGTCGGCGCAGATCTACAGCAAGGAACGGGTGGACGTGGATGGCAGCGGCGCCAAGCCGGTGCAGCTGGTGTTCCGCGATCACCCGGAGTGGAAGCGGCACGCCTACCTGGTGCTGCAGGCCGGCGATTTCCGCTGCCCGCAGTGTACGGTGAAGGTGACCGTGGACGACGGCAAGCCGGTGTCGATGGCCGCCTGGCGGCCGCAGACCGATGAGGCGATTGCGCTGTTCATCACCGATCAGAAGGCGCTGTGGAAGCTTGCGCGCAAGGGCAAGTCGATCAGCATCGAGTTCCCGGTCAAGGCCGGCGGCACCCGCACGGCGGTGTTCGAAACCGGTGGCGTCGACGCCAGCCGCATGCCGCAGTGGTGGCAGTGATCGTTGCGGCGGGCAGCGCCGTGCACGCGTTGTCCGCGATCCGGCACTGGGTGTTCGACATGGACGGCACGCTGACTGTGGCCGTGCATGATTTCGCCGCGATCCGCCGCGCACTGGAGATCGCCGCCGAGGAAGACATCCTCGACCATATCGCGGCGCTGCCTGACGCATCGGCGCAGGCCAAGCGTGAGTGGTTGCTGGACCACGAGCGCGGGCTGGCCGAGGGGGCGTTGCCGGCACCGGGCGCGGTGAAGCTGCTGCGCGCGCTGGCGGCGGCTGGCTGCCGGCTGGGCATCCTGACCCGCAACGACCATGCGCTGGCGAAGCTGACGCTGGAGGCGATCGGGGTCGGGGAACTGTTCGACGATGCCGACATCATCGGCCGCGAAGAAGCGGTGCCCAAGCCCTCGCCGGATGGCCTGCAGCAGCACCTGCGGCGCTGGGGCGTTGCCGCCGCGCAGGCGGTGATGGTGGGTGACCACGCCTATGATCTGGACTGCGGCCGTGCCGCCGGCACCCACACCGTGCTGGTCAACCTGCCTGACAACCCGTGGCCGGGCCGCGCGGATTGGCACTTCGCCGATTGCCGCGCCCTGTTGGCAGCGTGGCAGGGCGCATGACCGTGTAGAGCCGAGCCCACGCTCGGCTGCTCTGCGGTCAGATCGCGCTGGCGCGCGCAGGCCGAGCATGGGCTCGGCTCTACAGACAGCAGGCAACGTGTCGGTCGGAAGTTCCGGTGGTGCCGGCCGCTGGCCGGCAGTGTCGACCCAGGTCGACACCCACCGAGCAGATGCGCGGGCAGTTCGGTTTACGCGCCCAGCGCGTAACCGAACTGCTGCTTGAACTGCTCGTTGAACTCATCGAAGGTGAAGCGCTGGTTCTGGGTGCCCGGGTGCTCGACCTTCAGTGCGCCCATCAGGTTGCCCATGCGGCCGATGGTCAGCCAGTCGTAGCCTTTCTGGATGCCGTAGATCAGGCCGGCGCGGAAGGCATCGCCGCAGCCGGTCGGATCGACCACACGGCGCTCGTGCGCCGGCGGGATGTCGTAGCTCTTGTCCGGCGTGTGGATGACCGCGCCCTTCGGGCCGCGGGTGGTGATGTAGGCCTGCACGCGGCTGACGATTTCCTTCTCGTCCCAGCCGGTGCGTTCCTGCAGCAGGTTCGACTCGTAGTCGTTGACCACCACGTAGTCGGCCTGCTCGATGAACTGGCGCAGCTCCGGTCCGTTGAACAGCGGCATGGCCTGGCCCGGGTCGAAGATGAACGGGATGCCGTCCTCGTGGAACTCCAGCGCGTTCTGGATCATGCCTTCGCGGCCGTCCGGGCCGACCAGGCCCAGGGTCACGCCCGGCACGCCACGCACGTGGTTCTCGTAGGAACGCATCATCGCGCCCGGGTGGAAGGCGGTGATCTGGTTGTTGTCGTGGTCGGTGGTGATGAAGGCCTGCGGGGTGAACAGCTCATCGATCACGCGCACGCGCGACAGGTCGATGCCCAGGCCATCGAAGTACTCGCGGTACGGGCCGAAGTCCGAGCCGACCGTGCCCATCGGGATCGGGTGGCCGCCCAGCAGATGCAGGTTGTAGGCGATGTTGCCGGCGCAGCCGCCGAACTCGCGGCGCATCCGCGGGACCAGGAACGACACGTTCAGGATGTGCACCTTGTCCGGCAGGATGTGATTCTTGAACTGGTCCGGAAACACCATGATGGTGTCGAAGGCAAGAGAACCACAGATCAGAGCGGACATCGATGTAAGCCTATGCGGTGAATTTTGGGGTGGGCCTGCCCGCTTCGACGGGCAAGCAAACGGCGCCCTTGGGCGCCCGACGGCGCAAAGGTTACCCGCTGGTGCCGCTCAGGGCCAGAAGCGGGTGATGCCGGATCAGGCCCAAAGCCTGTGAAGACGCGGGTTCAGCTGGATTTTTCCTTGCTCGGCGGCAGGCGGGTTGCTAGGCTTGTCGGCCTCGATTTCTGCCCATTTTTTCGCCATCCCGCGGCGGGCACGACACCCCTCAGGACTCCTTCCTCAGATGTTCAAGAAACTCCGTGGCATGTTCTCCAATGACCTGTCCATCGACCTGGGCACGGCCAACACCCTCATCTACGTGCGCGGGCAGGGGATCGTGCTGAATGAGCCTTCGGTCGTGGCCGTGCGCCAGGACCGTGCCATCGGTGGCACCCGCTCGGTGGCAGCCGTCGGTGCCGAGGCCAAGCAGATGCTGGGCCGTACCCCGGGCCACATCACCACCATCCGCCCGATGAAGGATGGCGTCATCGCCGACTTCACCTATACCGAGGCGATGCTCAAGCACTTCATCAAGAAGGTGCACAAGTCCCGCGTGCTGCGCCCGAGTCCGCGCGTGCTGGTCTGTGTGCCGGCCGGCTCGACCCAGGTCGAGCGTCGTGCGATCAAGGAATCGGCCGAGGAAGCCGGTGCCCGCGACGTGTACCTGATCGAAGAGCCGATGGCCGCTGCGATCGGCGCCGGCATGCCGGTCACCGAAGCCCGTGGCTCGATGGTCATCGATATCGGCGGTGGCACCACCGAAGTGGCGGTCATCTCCCTCAACGGCATCGTCTATTCGGCCTCCGTCCGCATCGGTGGCGACCGCTTCGACGAGTCGATCACCAACTACGTGCGCCGCAACCACGGCATGCTGATCGGTGAAGCCACGGCCGAGCGCATCAAGGTGGAGCTGGGCTGTGCCTACCCGCAGGCGGAGGTGCAGGAGCTGGAGATTTCCGGCCGCAACCTCGCCGAGGGCGTGCCGAAGATGATCAAGATCAGCTCCAACGAAGTGCTCGAAGCCCTGCACGAACCCCTGTCGGGCATCGTCAGCGCGGTCAAGCTGGCCCTGGAGCAGACGCCGCCAGAACTGTGCGCCGACGTCGCCGAGCGCGGCATCGTGCTGACCGGTGGTGGCGCCCTGCTGCGCGACCTGGATCGCCTGATCTCCGAGGAGACCGGCCTGCACGTGCAGGTGGCCGACGATCCGCTGACCTGCGTGGCCCGCGGCGGTGGTCGTGCGCTGGAGCTGGTCGACATGCACGGCAACGAGTTCTTTGCGCCGGAATAAGCCGTCCCGGCCGTTCCTGCCCGCAGCGCCCCTCCGGGGTGCGGCCCGTCGCGTTGGCGGGCCGGCACCGGCGGGGCGTCCGCGTGTTTCCCCTCCGCCTTCTGCCAGTTGAATCGTTGCCGTGCCGCCCTACGCCGGTCCTCCCGTTGCTTCCCGATCCGGTGATGCCGCCAGCCCGCTGCGGCTGCTGGCCTATCTCGCGCTGGCCATCACCCTGATCGTCCTCGACGACCAGGCCGGCTGGCTGGCGCGCCTGCGTGAACAGGCCAACACCCTGGTGCAGCCGGTCTGGGCCCTGGCAGGCCTGCCGGGCAAGCTGGGCAGCCAGGTCAAGGACAACGCGGCCAGCCACAGCCAGCTGGTCAGCGAGAACCGCGAGCTGCGCAACCAGCTGCTGCTGGCCAACGCCCGCCTGACCCGTCTGCAGACCGCTGCGCTGGACAATGCCCAGCTGCGCGAACTGTTGAACGTGGCCGAGCGCAGCGGACTGGACGTGCAGTTGGCGCCGATCCTCGATATCGACCTGGACCCGGTGAAACAGCGTCTGGTACTCGACGCAGGCAGCCGCGAGGGAGTGCATGTCGGCCAGGCGGTGATCGACGCCGGTGGGCTGATGGGCCAGGTGATCAGCGTTACCGGCGGCACCTCTACCGTGCTGCTGCTGACCGACCCCGACCATGCCGTGCCGGTGACCGTGGCCCGCAACGGTGTCCGCCTGATCGTCTACGGTCGCGGCGATACGCTGGAACTGCGCGACATCCCGCTCAGTGCCGGGGTGGAAGTGGGCGATGAGATCGTCACCTCCGGTCTCGGTGGCCGTTTCCCGGCCGGTTTCCCGGTCGGCACCATCACCGCGCTGCGCCCGGATGACACCCATGCCTTCCTGGTCGGTGAGCTGAAGCCGGCCGCACAGCTCGACCGCGGCCGCGATGTGCTGCTGCTGCGCCCGGGCGCAGCGATCCGCATCCCGCCGGAAGTACGCCTGCAGCTGGAGGACACCGCGCCAGGCGGGCCAGCCAATGCGGCAACCGTGCCAGTCCCGGCAACGCCGGCAGCAGCACCGGCAGCAGCACCGGCAGACGCCCGCGCAGGGCAGCCGTCGGCGCCGGCCGTCACTCCGGCGTCTTCGACCGCCCCGGATCCGCAGCCGGCAACCGGACCGGCCGCCGCCGCAGAGGTCCAGCGATGAGCCGCCTGCGCGACAATCCCTGGGTGCTGCCGGCCAGTCTGGTGGTGGCCCTGCTGCTGGGCCTGCTGCCGTTGCCGGCCCTGCTGCAGCCGCTGCGCCCGTACTGGCTGGCGCTGGTGCTGGCGTACTGGGTGATCGAAACGCCCGAGCGCGTTGGTCTCGGCATCGCATTCGCCAGTGGCGTTGTCGCCGACCTGCTGTATGGCGGGGTGCTGGGTGAACAAGCGCTGCGCCTGGTGATGCTGGCCTTCATCCTGCAGCGCTTCCGCGCCCGCATCCGCTTCTTCCCGATGTCCCAGCAGATGCTCGCCATTGGTGGCCTGCTGTTCAACGACCGCATCGTCAGCGCGCTGGTGCACATCGTGGTGGATGAGCCGACGCTGCCGTGGTCGTACTGGTGGGCGCCGCTGCTGGGCATGGGCCTGTGGCCGCTGGTATTCGTGCTGCTGGACGCGGTGCGTTTCGGCAAACGCGGGCGTTGAGCCATGATTCCGCGCCGCCAGGTCAAGAACCCGCACGCCGAAGCCGAGCAGTTCCGCCGTCGTGCGGCGCTGGGTTTCCTGGGGGTGCTGGTCTGCCTGCTCGGGCTGGGGGGCTGGTACTTCAAGCTGCAGGTGCTGGACCACGACATCTACGCCACCCGTTCGGAAGCCAACCGCATCAAGCCGCGGCCGGTGGTGCCGGGGCGCGGCATGATCTACGACCGCAACGGCCGCCTGCTGGCCGAGAACGTGCCGGCTTTCCGCCTGGACGTGACCCCGGACAAGGTCAAGGACATGGATGCCACGCTGGAAGGACTGGCAAAGATCATCGAGATCAGTCCGGAAGAGCTGGAGGCGTTCAACAAGTCGCGCAAGGCGCGCCGGAAGTTCCTGCCGGTCACGCTCAAGCTGCGCATGACCGACGATGAGATGGCACGCTTCGCCGTCGATCGCTGGCGCTTCCCGGGTGTCGAGCTGGAGCCCTACCTGACCCGTCGTTATCCGTACGGCGATCTGTTCGCGCATATCATCGGCTACGTCGGTCGTGTCGATGACAAGGATCTGGAGATCCTTGGCGAGGGCAATGCCGCGTTGACCCACATCGGCAAGTCGGGCCTGGAGCGTTATTACGAGCAGCAGCTGCGCGGCAAGGTCGGTTACGAGCAGGTGGAGACCAACGTGCAGGGCCGTGCGATCCGCACCATCGGGCGCGTTGCCGCGCAGTCCGGTGTCGACCTGCGCCTGTCGATCGACGCCGACCTGCAGCGGGCGATGGTTGCCGCCTTCGGCGACCAGGAAGGCTCGGCGGTCGCGATGGACCCGCGCACGGGCGAGGTCCTGGCGATGGTCAGCCTGCCGTCGTACGACCCGAACCTGTTCGTCAACGGCATCTCCCACGCCGATTTCAAAGCGTTGAACGACAATCCATCGCGCCCGCAGTTCAACCGCCTTGTACTGGGCGGCGTGGCCCCCGGCTCGACGCTCAAGCCGCTGATCGCACTGGCCGGTCTGGACGCCGGTGTGCGCCGCCCGGAAGACAAGATCCTGTCCACCGGCATGTTCTACCTGCCCGGCACCAGCCGCGGCTGGGGCGATGCCAACCGTGGCGGCCATGGCTGGACCGACCTGCGCAAGTCGATCTCAAATTCGGTCAATACCTATTACTACCGGCTGGCGCTGGACCTGGGCATCGAGCGTTTCGACCATTACATGGACTATTACGGTTTCGGCCAGCCGACCGGCATCGACCTGACCGGCGAGATCGGCGGCATCCTGCCGTCACCGGCGTACAAGCGGAAGACCCGCAAGGAAGCGTGGTACCCCGGCGATACGGTCAACATCAGCATCGGCCAGGGCGACTGGAAGGTCACCCCGCTGCAGCTGGCGCGGGGCGTCAGCGGTCTGGCCAGCGGGCAGCTGCGCACGCCGCACCTGGTCATCCAGCAGCGCGAAGGGTTCGACAGCGAGTGGACCGGGGTGCCGGCACGCGACAGCAAGCCGGTCAGCCCCAATCCGAACAACGTGCAGGCCGTGCGCGAAGGCATGATGGCGACCATGCAGCCCGGCGGCAGCGGCTGGCGGGTGGCGGTCGGGGCGCCGTACGTGATGGCCGGCAAGACCGGCACCGCGCAGGTGGTCAGCCGCCGTGGCACGGCAGCGGTGAATCCCAAGAGCCTGCCGATGCACCTGCGCCACCGTGCGCTGTTCGTTGGCTTCGCGCCGGCTGATCAGCCGGTGATCGCATTGGCGATCGCGGTGGAAGGCGGCGGTTACGGCGGCTCGGCAGCTGCGCCGATCGCACGCAAGGTGTTCGATGCCTGGCTGCTGGGCAAGATGCCCGATGGCATCCAGCCGCTGGACAGTGAACGCGGCACCACCGCCATCGGTGCGACCGCTTTCGACAACGAGGACGTGGGCGCCCGCCAGGCGGGGGATGCTGCCGCCGCACAGGTCGGTGAGCATCCGGTGCTGATCGGCGCTGCGGTCCCGCAGCCCCAGCCGCAGCCGGGAACACCCGCTGCGCCGGCACCGGCACTGCCTGCCGCGCCGCGTCCACCGGCGGCTGCGGAGGCGACGCGATGAAGGCCTTCCTGCGATGGGCCGGGGACATGCTGCGGCGCTTCTTCAGCACGCTGGACTGGGTGCTGTGCCTTGCCCTGGGCGCGCTGATGATGATCGGCCTGGCCACGCTGAAGAGTGCAGGCGGCGACAGCCTGGTAATGGCGCAGGGCGCCCGCTTCGCCGTGGGCATGGCTGCGCTGTGGGCCATCTCGCGGGTACCGATCCTGCGCATCCGTTCGGCGACGCCGATGATCTACGCGATCTCGATGATCCCGTTGCTGGCGGTGTTCGTGCTCGGTACCGGCAAATACGGCCGGCAGTGGCTGGACCTGAAGTTCTTCTACCTGCAGCCGGCTGAACTGCTGAAGGTGAGCCTGCCGATGATGGTGGCCTGGTACCTGCACCGGGTGCCCTTGCCACCACGCATCAATACGGTGCTGGTGTCGCTGGTCATCATCGGCGTGCCGACCGGTCTGGTGATGCTGCAGCCGGACTTCGGCACGGGCGTGCTGATCGCCGCCAGCGGCGTGTTCGTGCTGCTGCTGGCCGGGTTGCCATGGTGGTGGGTGGGGCTGGGCGTGGGCGGCGTGGCCGCGGTTGCGCCGCTGGCCTGGTTCTGGCTGCTGCGGCCCTACCAGAAGGACCGCATCATGATGTTCCTCGACCCGGAAATGGATGCGCTGGGCGCGGGCTGGAACATCATCCAGTCGAAGATCGCGATCGGTTCCGGCGGGTTCGACGGCAAGGGCTGGGGCGAAGGCTCGCAGTCGCACCTGAACTTCATTCCCGAGCAGACCACCGACTTTGCATTCTCGGTGTTGAGCGAGGAATTCGGCTGGATCGGCGTGGCCGTCGTGCTGGCGCTGTACCTGGTGGTGATCGGGCGCTGCCTGTGGATTGCCAGCCAGTCGCGCGACTCCTATTCGCGGCTGCTGGCCGGTGCCACCGGCCTGGCGTTCTTCGTCTACGTGCTGGTCAATGGCGGAATGATCTCGGGTCTGTTGCCGGTGGTGGGCGTACCGATGCCGTTGATCAGCTATGGCGGTACGTCGGCCGTCTCGCTGCTGGCCGGCTTCGGGCTGGTGATGGCGGTGCGCAGCCACAATCCCGTGCACGGCGGCTACGGCTAGCACCTCCGGGAGCGCGCGGCCGACGCGGGTTGCTGCACCTCTGCGGTTTCGGGCAAGGCCGGGGCCGTCCAACGCTTGCGCAACGCCCTTCATGGAAGCGTTCCCATGAAGACGCGCAACAGCAGGTCCGCTGACCAAAGCCCTAAAAAAACGTTATCTAGTTCACACTTTTACGCTGCGTTGATTTTGATCAATGGACTTGTCGCAATCGGCCTGCACAATGGCGGCCCGTTCGGCACGGCGCGCCGTCTATCGTTGCAGCGCGAGGGGGCGTCGGGCGGGAAGCAGTACTGATCCAACGGATACAGGGCGCGCGGGGGTACTGCCACTGGGGAGCGGCAGCCGCGCGCGTATCGACCGGATCCGGTCGCCGGTTGCGTCTGCGGGGATGGGGACGCAACCGGCAACCTCTCAACTGAATACGATGGATCGCTCACATCGTTTTCACAATTTCGACTGCTTGCAAGCAAATCGTTGTGATTCATGGTGTTAGGGGTTCTAATTCATCCATGACCTGCTAACCTGCGACGATGATTCGACGCACTCTGGCCTGCATGCTTACCCTCGGCCTGGTCGCCTGCGCGACCCAGCCGACATCTCCACCGTCTTCACCGCAGGCCAGCAGTACGCCGCGCCATCCGGCCACCAAGCCCAAGGGACCGGCCGAGGCCGCGCCGGAAGCCACCGCCGCCACCGCGCCGCCGGTCGATCTCACGCCGGTTCCGTTCGAGACTGCGCGCGCCACCTTCATCGCCGATACCGCCAAGCGTTACGGACTCCAGCCCGACGAGATCCGTCGCGTGCTCGACCAGGCGCAGGTGCGCCAGCCGATCATCGCCGCGATGTCGCGCCCTGCCGAACGGGTCAAACCCTGGAACGAATACCGGCCGATGTTCATCAGCAAGGCGCGCATCGAGGGGGGCCGTGCCTTCCTCGCCGAACACCGCGCCGAGCTGGATCGCGTGCAGCAGCGCACCGGTGTTCCGGCCGAGGTGATCGTGGCGATCATCGGCGTGGAGACAAGCTATGGCAGGAATGCCGGCAACCACCGCGTGCTCGATGCGCTGTACACGCTGGCCTTCTACTACCCGCGCAGCGGCGATCCGGAGAAGCTGGAACGCGAGGTGCGCCGCGAGCTGTTCTTCCGTGATGAACTGGCCAAGCTGTTTGAACTGGGCCGCGAGGAGAAACTCGACATCACCACGCTCAAGGGCAGCTATGCCGGTGCGATGGGCATGGGCCAGTTCATGCCGTCCAGCTACCTGGACTATGCCGTGGATGGCAACGGCGACGGTCGCCGTGACCTGTTCAACAGCTACGACGACGTGTTTTCCTCCATTGCCAACTACTTCGTGAAGAAGGGAGGCTGGGTCCGGGGCGGGCAGGTGGCCGTGCCGGCGACACTCGCTCCGGGGCGCGAGGAATTCAATCCGACCGAGTGGGCACCGACCTGGTCGCTGGCCGATCTGGCCCAGCGTGGCTATCAGCCTGCCGCACCGGTACAGCCGGGTGCGACGGCCACTCCGGTTACGCTCGAGGGCAGCGCCGGCAAGCAGTACTGGCTGGGCTTCCAGAACTACTACGCGATCACCCGCTACAACCTCTCGAAGATGTATGCGATGGCCGTGTTCCAGTTGTCGCAGGCCATTGCCGGACAGGAGCTGCCCCCGGCATGAACATCAGATGGCTGGTCCCTGGATTGATCGTCCTCGCGCTGGCCGCCTGCAGCAGCGCGCCGAAGAAGCCGGCCACCGCCGGCCACGGTGGAACGCCTTCCGGTACGGTGGTGCAGGGCAGGGGCACGCGCCCGGCGCATTGTCCGGAGGGATCGCCCTATGCGGCGGCCAAGGAAGACCCGAACACGCGGGGCAACTACACCGCCGGCGGCCTGTACCGGCCGGGCGTGAAAGACAGCACGCCGACCTACATTCCGAACGTGGCCTGCATTCCCGAGCCGGAAGTGACGGCTGAAACACGCTCGGCCATCGGCAACAAATCGCCGTACGTGGTGCTGGGCAAGTCGTACAAGGTGCTCGACGATACCCGCGATTATGTCGAGCGCGGTACGGCGTCGTACTACGGCGCCAAGTTCCATGGCCGCCTGACCTCGAACCGGGAGGTCTACGACATGTACCAGTTCACCGCTGCGCACAAGACGCTGCCGCTGCCCAGCTTCGCCCGCGTGACCAATCTGGACAACGGCGAGTCGGTGATCGTGCGGGTCAATGACCGGGGCCCGTTCCACGATGGCCGCGTGGTCGATCTGAGCTATGCCGCTGCGGTACGCCTGGGCATCACCCAGCGCGGAACCGGCAATGTGGAGGTGCGCGCGCTGCAGCCGGGTGAGGGCAATCTGCTGGCGCAGAAGCCGTCGCGCCGCGAGCGCCGGGCGGCCGAAGCCGCCGCCGCTGCCGGTGCGGCGACGACGATGGCGAGCACTGTCGCCACGCGCCCGGCGGCCGACAGCGACATCGACCGCCTGGTCAAACGCCTGCCTGCCGATGCGGCGCCGACCCGGGGCCAGCCGGCCACCACGCAGGCGGTGGTCAGCACGTTGCCGGACGTGGCGGTCAGCAGCCTGCCGCCGAGTGCAGTGGGCGTCCGCACTGCGGCACCTGCCGCTGCGCCGGCGAGGGTCGCCGCCACGGCGCCGCGCGCTTCCGCGGCACCGGCCAGCAGCCCCACGCTGTCGCAGCAGGTGGTGGGTGCGGTGATGGTGCAGGTGGCCAGCTTCTCCAACCGTGACAATGCCAATCGTGCGATGGGCCAGCTCAATGCGGCCGGCATCGTCGGCGCGACCATCAGCGACATCGCCGCCGGTGGCCGCACGCTCTTCCGTCTGCGCGTACCCGCCAGCGACCATGCCAGTGCCGCGGAACTTGTCGGCCGCATCGCCGGTCTGGGCCTTGGATCGCCGCAGATCGTCAAGGATTGATCCCGCCCGGGTCGGTGCTGCCGGCCCGGGCCCCCCCGGCCTACAATGGCCATTCTGTTCCCCCTCCATTCCCGGCCGTCCCTGGAGCCCGCTGTCCAATGAATTTCCGTTCCGCCGCCACCGCCCTGGCCGCCACCCTGGTGGTGGGCCTGGCTTCTGCCCAGACGCCGCTGCCGACCCCGGCCGCACCTGCACCTGCCGCCGCTGCGGCTCCGGCCACCGTGGCCACGCCACCGGCCCCGGTGCCGAGTGTGTCCAAGGCCTGGATCCTGATGGACTACGCCACCGGCCAGGTGCTGGCGGGCGAGAACATCCACGAGCAGCTGGCGCCGGCCAGCATCACCAAGGTGATGACCTCCTACGTGATCGCCGCTGAGGTCAAGAACGGCAAGGTCCGTGCGGATGACCAGGTGATGATGAGCGAGCGCGCCTGGCGCGAAGGCGGTGCGGGTACCGACGGCAGCTACAGCGGCTTCCCGGTGAACCAGACCGCGCGCCTGGAAGACATGGAAAAGGGCATGGCCATCCAGTCCGGCAACGATGCCGCGATCGCCCTGGCCGAGCACGTGGCGGGCAGCGAGGAAGCCTTCGCCTCGCTGATGAACAGCTACGCCGCCAAGATCGGCATGAAGAACTCGCACTTCGTCAACGCCCACGGCCTGACCGCCGCGGGCCACCACAGCACCGCCTATGACCTGGCGTTGCTGGGACGGGCGATGGTGCGTGATTACCCGGAAACCTACGCGTACAACAAGATCAAGGAATTCCAGGTCGGCAACATCAAGCAGCCCAACCGCAACCTGCTGTTGTGGCGCGACGGCAGTGTCGATGGCATCAAGACCGGGCACACCTCCGAGGCGGGCTACTGCCTGATGAGTTCGGCGCAGCGCGGCGACCAGCGCCTGATCGCGGTGGTGCTGGGCGGCGCCTCCGAGAAGCAGCGCGCCGATGACAGCCTGGCGCTGTTGAACTGGGGCTTCCGCTTCTTCGAAACGCACCGCCTGTATGAGCCGGGCAAGGCCGTCGCCGAGCACAAGGTGTGGAAGGGCACCAGTGACAAGGTGCAGCTGGGCGTGGCGCAGCCGATGCTGGTCAGCGTGCCGCGTGGCCGCTACAACGATCTGAAGCCGAGCATCGATGTGCCCAAGACCCTGGAAGCGCCGTTCACGGCCGGCCAGCAGATCGGCACGGTGAAGGTGAGCCTGGATGGCAAGGTGGTGGCCGAAGCACCGCTGGTGGCGGTGGCTGCCGTCGAGCAGGCCGGTTTCTTCAAGCGCCTGTGGGACAGCTTCTGGATGTGGTGGGAATCGGAATGATGCGCAGCGCCGTGCGCTGACATGAAAAGGAAAAGGCCGGCGCATGCCGGCCTTTTCCGTTGCAGCCAATGTGCGGACCAGATGTCCGCACTGTTCTAGAGCGAACGGCTGATGGTGAAGCTGCCGAACACCGGTGCCTCGCGCTGGCCGTTGAACTCGCGGGTGCTGTGGTAGCGCGCCGCCGCGAACTTCCAGCGACCGCGCATCACCGCGATTCCGTAGCCGCCGTAGGCCACGATGTGGCGCTTGTCGACGCTGTGGCTGTTGCGGAAGGTGTTGCCGTCCAGGGTGATGTTGCGGATCACCCAGGCGGCATCGCTGGTGGCGAACAGGTGCCATGACCAGCCGCTCGGCCTGCCACCGCGGGTCGGCGCGGTGTTCTCGCCGGCAGGACGCAGCGGCGTGCTGCCGAAGTCATCCGGCAGTTTCCAGCCGAAGCGCACCTCGCCACCGATGTTGGCCTTGGTCGCCAGGTTGCCGACCGAGCCGCCGTAGTGGCTGATCGCGTCCCAGCCCCAGCCGCCCGCGTTGATGCTGGCGTCGCCCGGCCAACGACGCATCCGCTCATGGGTCAGCATCACCAGCGGCTCGTTGTGCAGTTGGTTGTCCCAGCCCTGGAATTTCTCGTCGCCCAGCACCTCATGCACGGCGTTCTGCACCTGCTTGCCCTGGGCCCACGGACCGACAACGCCCAGCGTCAGCTGGGTGGTCTGCAGCCGATCACCACTGCGCGCGTTGTAGCCGAAGCTGGCGATCAGCACGCCCGCATAGGGGCGGTCATCCTTGATCAGGTCCTTCCGGGTGAAGTCGGTCGGGGTGAAGATGCCCTGGGCGATGCTGAAGATCATGTTCTGCTGTTCGAACCGGCCCGGGTGCAGGCGCTCCAGATAGCCGTTGACCCAGCGCGCCAGGCGCGGCAGGCAGGGATCGTCCGTGTAATCGACGAGGTTCGGTGATACGAAGGTCAGTTCGGCGCCGTTGGTATACCCCTGGTCCTGGTGGCGGCCGCCGAACAGGTCGTTGTCAACGCGGAAATTGATCTGCGGCGGGTGCTCACGCATGGCATCGGGGCCGCATTGTTCGGCGGCCTGCGCGGCAAGGGGGAGGGCGGCGGCCAGGAGGCCGGACAGCCCGAAGGCTGCGACGCTACGCATGGATGGAATGCTCATGGGGAAAGGGGTGGTCGTCTGTCGTTATATGCAACGACACGGTACCCCGGCCCGCGTGACGGTACGAGCGCGTCCCGGTCACTTGTCTGTTCCGAAAACGACATTGTCTCGTGACGACAACCGGCGCCGGGGGGGGCTTGTCGCGCGCCCGCGGCAGGAAGCTGAATGGGAATTCAGGTGCAACGCAGCGGCCTGCCGGTGTCCGCGTTGACCTGGATGAATACTCTTGGGTTTGTTGCCCTGCGGCCCGATAATGGGTCCATGGAAATCAAGTCCGACAACCCCGACCACGGCTTCCAGTTCCCCGGCCAGTTCGAGCTCAGCGCCATGGGCCCGGCCAACCGCGGCCTGGAGCATGAGCTTCCTCGACTGCTGCAGGCCGAAGGCCTCGACGTCGTGAACGAGCGCATCAGCTGGAAGCATTCGTCCAATGGCAAGTACGTGTCGGTCCGGCTGGTGTTCAAGGCCGAGACCCGCGAACAGTACGACGCCGCCCATCGGGCGCTGCGCGATCACCCGGAAGTGAAGTGGACGCTGTAGCCGACAGCTGCCCGGCCGACGCCGCTCCGGAAAACCGCCCGCCGCGTCCGGCGCTGGTGCGCGACCTTGGCCGCCAGGCCTATGAGCCGGTCTGGCGGGCGATGCAGCGCTTCACCGATCAGCGCGCTGACGAGACGACCGACGAGCTGTGGGTGGTGGAACACGATCCGGTGTTCACCCTCGGCCAGGCCGGCAAGGACGAGCATGTGCTGGCCCCGGGGGCGATCCCGGTGCTGCACGTGGACCGCGGCGGCCAGGTCACCTACCACGGGCCGGGGCAGATCGTGATCTACCCGCTGCTGCGCCTGCCGCGCCTGGGCATCGGCGTGCGCGACTACGTGTGCCGCATCGAGCAGGCCATCATCGATACGTTGGCCGAATGGAACATCGGTGCCGAACGTCGCGAAGGTGCCCCGGGCGTCTACGTTGGCAATGCCAAGATTGCCGCGCTGGGCATCCGCGTGCGCCGTGGCTGCACCTTCCATGGCCTGGCCTTCAACGTGGCCATGGACCTGGAACCCTTCCACCGCATCAACCCCTGTGGTTATCAGGGGCTGCAGGTGACCTCGGTGGTAGACTTGGGCGGGCCGTCCGGGATGGATGCCGTCAAGACGGTGCTGCTGGAACAGCTGGCCCGCCAGTTCGGCCTGCGGCTGCAGCACGTGCCCGAACTGCCTGATCTCTCTGCGGCCGCGTGACCGCTCCCCGGAACTGCCATGACTGAAACCACTGCCCGCACCATTCCCCTGCAGATCGTGCAGGGCGACATTCCGACCGCCGCACCGTTGCAGGCCGGCGTCAAGCAGCTGGGCGGGGACAAGATCAACCGTTCGCCGGTTCAGTTCGCCGATGCACCGGTGCTGCGCAAGCCTTCCTGGATCCGCGTGCGCATTCCCTCGGGCAATGCGGTCCAGAACCTGAAGGCCAAGCTGCGCGAGAACCGCCTGGTGACGGTCTGCGAGGAAGCCAGCTGCCCGAACATCCATGAGTGCTTCGGCCACGGTACGGCGACCTTCATGATCCTGGGCGAGGTCTGCACCCGCCGCTGCTCGTTCTGCGACGTCGCCCACGGCCGGCCCAAGCCGCCGGATGCCAACGAGCCGGCCAGCCTCGGCCAGACGGTGGCCGACATGGGCCTGAAGTATGTGGTGGTGACCAGTGTCGACCGCGATGACCTGCGCGACGGCGGTGCCCAGCACTTCGTCGACTGCATCACCGCCATCCGTGAGAAGTCGCCGGGTACCCGCATCGAAGTGCTGACCCCGGACTTCCGCGGCAAGGGCCGCATGGAGCGCGCGCTGGACATCCTCGCGCAGAACCCGCCGGACGTGTTCAACCACAACATCGAGACCGTGCCGGACCTGTACCGCAACGTGCGCCCGGGCGCGGACTACCAGTGGTCGCTGACGCTGCTGAAGAACTTCAAGGCCCAGCACCCGCAGGTGCCGACCAAGAGCGGCATCATGCTGGGTCTGGGCGAGGACTTCGAGCAGATCAAGGCGACGATGCGTGACCTGCGTGCCCACGACGTGGACATGATCACCATCGGCCAGTACCTGCAGCCGACCGCGCACCACCACCCGGTGCTGAAGTACTGGACGCCCGAGGATTACAAGGCGCTGGAAGACTACGGCTATGAGCTGGGCTTCAGCCACGTCGCCTCCGGCCCCATGGTGCGCTCTTCGTACCACGCCGACGTGCAGGCCAAGGGCGCCGGAGTTTCCTGACCGGTAGCGGGGGGGGCGGACACGCCGGGGGTGAGACCGCGGGACGCCCCGCCGGGGCCCCCGCGAGGTTGCGCCGGGCACGGCCGGGGGTTTCTTTCCTGGGGCGCTCGCGGGGCCGGCCCCGCCGCTACCGATGGGCGTGCCTACCACCGTGGTGGGCGCGGACCGTTGGTCCGCACGCCTTCGCCTGCATTCACAATTTGCTACACCGGCCCCGCTAGGCTGGTTTTCCACCGGATGCGGACGGGTGACAAACCCGGCAACTTTCGGCACTGTCGTGATGTCTGAACACCACGCAGTCTCCCCCTTGGCAAGGCGCCTTCGAGCACGTTCATGAAATTCAAAGCCCCCGCATTCCTGATGGCCCTGGCGCTGGTAGCGCCGCTGGCGCTGTCGGCCAAGGCCGATTCGCCGGCGCTGCCGGCTGCGGCGACCGCCGATCAGGTGACCACCTCCAAGCTGGTGTACGGCCTGTTGTCCGACAGCCGGTACGCCTACCGTCCGCGTGCGCTCGATGAAGCCACCTCCAAGGATGTGTTCAAGCGTTACCTGGAGACCCTGGACGGCGGCAAGCAGTACTTCACCCAGGCCGATGTGGCGCGCTTCGCACCCTTCGAGGCGAACATCGCCAATGCCATCCGTGGCGGTGAACTTGAGCCGGCCTTCCAGGTCTTCGCGGTGTACAAGCAGCGCGTAGGCGAGCGCGTGGCCTACGCACGCAAGCTGCTCAGGCAGGAGCCGGACTTCACCACCGACGAGCGCTTTGAGTACGACCGCAAGAAGGTGCCGTGGGCGGCCAGCAATGCCGAGCTGGATGAACTGTGGCGCAAGTCGGTCAAGAATGACTGGCTGCGCCTGAAGCTGGCCGGCAAGAAGCCGGACGACATCCGCAAGACGCTCGACAAGCGCTACGCGACGCTGGAGAAGTCGGTCAACGAGCTGAAGGGCGAGGATGTCTTCCAGTTCTTCCTCAACGCCTACACCAGTGCGGTCGATCCGCACACCGACTACTTCACTCCGCGTACCGCCGAGAACTTCAACCAGGCGATGTCGCTGTCGCTGGAAGGCATCGGTGCGCAGCTGCAGCGGCAGGACGACATGGTGGTGATCCGCGAGATCATCGCCGGTGGACCGGCCTCCGTGGATGGCACCCTGAAGCCGGGTGACCGCATCGTCGGCGTCGGTCAGGGCAAGTCGGGCGTGGTCGAGGATGTGATCGGCTGGCGCATCGACGATGTCGTGGCCAAGATCCGCGGTGCCAAGGATACCCAGGTCAAGCTGGAGTTCATCCCGGCCGAGGAGGGCGCCGATGGCAAGCATCACACCCTGGTCCTGACCCGGCAGAAGGTGCGCCTGGCCGAGCAGGCCGCCAAGGGTGAAACCATGACCATTCCGGCCGCCAATGGCGAGCCGGCGCGGAAGATCGGCGTGATCAAGCTGCCGACCTTCTACCAGGACTTCGAGGGCCGCCGCCGCAATGCCGCCGATTATGCGTCGGCCACCCGCGATGTGGCCAAGCTGCTGGCGGGCTTCAAGAACGACAAGCTCGACGGCGTCGTGCTGGACCTGCGCAACAACGGTGGTGGCTCGCTGGACGAGGCGATCGAACTGACCGGGCTGTTCATCGAACAGGGCCCCGTGGTGCAGGTGCGTGAATCGGGCGGCCGCATCACCGTCAACAGCGACCGCAATCAGGGCGTGGCGTGGGACGGCCCGCTGGCCGTGCTGGTCAACCGTGGTTCGGCCTCGGCGTCGGAAATCTTCGCCGGTGCCATCCAGGACTACGGCCGCGGCCTGGTGATCGGCGAGACCACCTTCGGCAAGGGCACCGTGCAGAACATCGTCGACCTTGATCGCTGGCCGAGCGGCGAAACGCAGCGCTTCGGCCAGGTCAAGCTGACCATCGCCCAGTTCTTCCGCATCAGCGGCAGCAGCACCCAGCACAAGGGCGTGGTGCCGGACCTGGCGTTCCCCGCCAGCGTCGATGCCACCGAGTTCGGCGAAAGCACCTACGACAATGCCCTGCCGTGGACCCGCATCGCCGCGGTGCCGCATACGCAGTACGGCAACTTCGCGCCGCTGCTGCCGAAGCTGGAAACCCGCCACGAGGCACGCATCGCCACCGACAAGGAATTCGTGTGGTGGAACGAGGATGTCGAGCAGTTCCGTGCCGAAGCAGCGAAGAAGTATGTCTCGCTCAATGAAGCGACGCGTCGTGCCGAGCGGGAACGCCAGGACACCCAGCGCAAGGAGCGCCAGATCATGCGCAAGGAGCTGGGCCTGGCCCTGGATCCGCTGGCCGATGACAGCAGCGATGACGGCCTGACCGGCAACGAGCGCGATATCGTCAAGGATGCCGCCCGTGAGAAGGCCGCCGAGAAGCGACCGGACCCGCTGCTGCGTGAATCCGCTGCGATCCTGGCCGATGCGGTGAATCTGCTGGCCAATGATCGCCCGCTGTCGGCGCAGGTGCTGCCGCAGTCCACCGGGGCCGGTCGCTGGGCCGACTGAGCCACGCGTGACATGAAGTACCCCACGGGGCCGGCAATGCCGGCCCCGTCTGCGTTGACGGGCAGCGCCGGGTCATGCCCGGCGCTGCCGGTGCATGAACCGGGAGCAACAACCTGCGCCGCCAGCGGTGCTGTCGACCTGCCGCACACGGGGGCGGGACTACCCTAGCAGCTACCTTTCTCGCAGGAGTTCCCATGCGGGTCTCCCCTCTGTGCAGCGTTGCCGTCGGTATTGCCAGTGCCCTGATCCTGTCGGCCTGCGGTGGCCGCGCCGCCGACAGCACCGTGCTGCGCGAGTCCTTCGATTCCGGCGACACCTTCTCCCGGACGGTCGACAGCCGCCCGGCCGATGCCTGTGAAGCGGCGCGACGGGCCCTGCTCAGCCAGGGCTATGCGATCGCCCGCGTCGATGACGCGCAGGTGGAGGGGAGCAAGAACTTCCAGCCACGCGAGGACGATCACGAGCAACTGGTACTCCGCATCTCCTGCGCGCCGCGTGGCAGCCAGTCGCTGGTGTTCGTCAGCGCGGTGCAGGACCGCTATGCGTTGAAGAAGAGCCCGACCTCGGCCAGCGTGGGCGTGGGCGCGCTGGGTTCGGTATCGCTGCCGTTCGGCAGCAATGACGATTCCCTGGTGAAGGTCGCCAGCAGCACCATCACCGATGCCGACTTCTACCGCCGGTTCTTCCAGCGCCTGCAGCAGTACCTGCCGGCCACCCCCGGTGAGGCGCCGCCGGTTCCGGAACGGTTGCCCGCTCCTCCCGTATCGGAGCCGGCGGCGGCGACGGATCAGGGTTGAGCGTGCGGCGTGGGCTGATGGTCATGGCCCTGCTGCTGGCTTCGCCGGCAGGCAGCGCGGCGGCGGCCGCGGACTGCACGCAGGGCCTGCTGCAGCGGCTGGGCTGGCGGTTTGAAGTGGCTGCGGTCAGTGCGCCGCAGATCCAGGGTGGCCCGGTGTGCACCCGGGCATCGCTGGCCGAGGCGCAGGCCGCAGGTGATCTGCGTGTGCGATGGCCGCAGACGCTGGACGGGGCGCAGCGCGAGGCGCTGCTGCAGCAGCTGCTGGAGGATCCTGCCACGGTCTGTGCCTATGCCTTCGAACTGGGCGCGGCGACCCGACGGGCCGCCACCTCGCTGCAGGGCAACCCGCAGTTCCGCTTCTCCGGCGCACAGCTGGGCTGGATCGGCTTCGGGATGCAGGGCGCACGGGCGCAGGGGTGGCAACGCGTGCGCAGCTTCGGCCGCGGCTACGTTCCCGTGGATGGCAACAGCCGCGCGCTGCAGGCGTTCTACGGCGGTGCGGTGCGTGCCGAATGCGGTGTCGGCCGCCAGGTCGCGCAGCTGGCAACGCAGCGTGAGCTGTATGGCGATGCTGCGTTCGACGCGGAGTTCACCGCAGGCGAACTGTCGATCGGCACCTTCATCGCGCTGCACGGCACCGACAGTGTCCTGCTCGGTGCGCATGCGGGCGACTTCCTTGCCGACGGCAAAGCCGTGCGCACCTCGGTGAGGGGACGTCAGGCCTTCGCGGGCCTGCCCGGCTTCATCGAACATGTGTACGACAAGAGCACGCTGGACGATCTGAGCAACCAGGCCGAGAACTTCGTCGTGGTCGACGTCGGGCCGGATGCAGCACAGGCGCTTGCCCGCCACGGAGGCCTGGCCTGGTACGACCAGCGCAATGCCGAGCTGTGGCAACTGGCGCAGGGGCTGCCGCGGGTGGGGCGGCGCTATTTCGAGCGGCTCCTGTTCGAACGCGACCCCGGACTGCGGGCGCGCCTTCCAGCGCGCTACCACGCCCGCCTGGCACGCATGGATCAGGTGCTGGACGATCCGTTCTACCAGCAGTTCGTGATCTACGTGCATCCGCGCGGTATACGTCCTATCGGCTACCACATCGCCCGGCTGCTCGACCGCAATCCACGGACGCCGTTTTCGATCGACCTGGCGGTGCACAATCTGCATACCACGCTCTACCGGCGTTGGCGCGAGGCGCAGCTGCGCCACTGTGCGTCAACCGGCAGGCCAGGCAGCCTGACCCTAGACCCCAACTGAAGGTGAAACAATGGATATTGCAATGATCGGCCTTGGCCGCATGGGCGCCAACATGGCCCAGCGCCTGCATCGCGGCGGCCACCGCGTGGTCGGCTACGACCCGGGCGAGGGCGCCCGCCAGCGCGCCGCGGAGGCCGGCATCGAAGTGGTCGATTCACTGGCCGCCGCGGTCGCCGCGCTGCCGGTGCCGCGCGTGCTGTGGTTGATGGTGCCGGCGGGCGAAACGGTCGACCAGACCCTCGGCCAGCTGACCCCGCACCTGGCCGAGGGTGACATCGTCATTGACGGCGGAAACTCCAATTACCAGGATTCGATCCGCCGCGCCAAGGCGCTGGCCGAGGACGACCTGGGCTACGTCGACTGCGGCACCAGCGGCGGCATCTGGGGCCTGCAGGAGGGCTACAGCCTGATGGTCGGCGGTGAGGCGAAGGTGGTGGAGCAGGTTGCGCCGCTGCTGCGCACACTGGCGCCGGCGGAGGATCGGGGTTGGGCACGCGTCGGTCCTCCCGGTGCGGGCCATTTCACCAAGATGGTCCACAACGGCATCGAGTACGGAATGATGCAGGCCTACGCCGAAGGCTTCGCACTGATGGAACGCAAGCAGGACATGGAGCTGGACCTGGCGCAGGTTGCCGAGGTCTGGCGCCATGGCAGCGTGGTGCGTTCGTGGTTGCTGGACCTGAGTGCCGAGGCGCTCAAGCGCAATCCGTCGCTGGATGGCATCGCCCCCTACGTGGAGGATTCCGGTGAAGGCCGCTGGACCGTGGCCGAAGCGATCGCGCTGGATGTGCCGGCGCCGGTGATCACGCTCTCGCTGCTGGAACGCCTGCGGTCGCGCGAGTCGAATTCGTTCACTGACCGCCTGCTGGCGGCGATGCGCAACGAGTTCGGTGGGCATGCGATCAAGAAGTCGTAAGCGCCAGGACCGGAGCCCTTCGGCGCTGCCGTGGGGTTCCGGGCCGCGGACCGCGATCAGTTCAGTGCGATGCGCCGAGCCTCGCAAGCGCTGTCCCTGCCAGCCTGCAGCAAGCGCATTACCTGCAGCGCCTGCAATGGGCTGACCGTGGGTTCACCGTCACCCTGCATCGCCGCAGCGAACTGGGCATACAGGCGGCGATAGTCGCCCGGCAGGTTGTCGACCGTGCTGCGTTGCACGTTGTCCTCGGCATCGCAGTACACCCGCTCGCCGTGACGCGGGTCGATGCCCCAGCCCGGCGCGCCCGGCGCAACGCCGCGGCGCAGCTGTGCTTCCTGTACGTCCAGGCCCTGCTTGATCCAGCTGGCGCGGCTGCCGTGCACGGCGAACCGGGGCGTCGGTGCCGCCACCAGCGAACCGGCATGGAGGATCGCGCGGTGCCTCGGGTAATGCAGCACCGCATGGAAGTAATCGATGCCGCTGCCGCCTTCGCGCTGCACCGCCAGGTCCGCGTCGATCGCCTGCGGCCAGCCGAACAGCACCAGCATCTGATCCAGCAGATGCGGTGCAAGGTCATACCACAGGCCACTGCCAGGCCCCTCCTGCTCCCGCCAGCGCTCGCGCACGTGGGGCCGGTAGCGATCGAAATGCGCATGGCATTCGGCGACTTCGCCGAGCGCACCTTCGGCCAGCAGGGCCTGCAACGTCAGGAAATCGGCGTCGAAACGGCGATTCTGGAACACCGTGACGATGCGGTCTGCATCGCGCGCCGCCGCCAGCACGGCTTCGGCTTCGGCCACGTCCAGTGCGAAGGGTTTGTCCACCAGCACATGCTTGCCTGCGGCCAGCGCTGCCATCGCCAATGGTGCGTGCTGGTCATTCGGCGTGGCAATCACCACCGCGTCCACCGCCGGATCGTCGAATACGTCCTGGGGTGCCGCGCGCACGTGTACATCGCTGAACGCTCGCAGCAGCAGGTCGCGCTGCGAACTGACCACGCTGTGCAGGGTCAGTCCCGGGGTGTGCTGGATCAGCGGCGCGTGGAAAACGCGGCCGGCAAGGCCGTACCCGATCAGGGCCAGTTGCAGGTCAGGGCGCATGGCAGTGCTCCGCGCAGATCAGACATGCAGGGTAAACGACGGGGGCCAGGATCCAAAGCTGAACGGTTGCGTTGAAATCCGGCGCGATTCACGGCGGCGTGACCGTAGCGCCACGCCTGCTGCACGGCGCTGCGGCCACACTGGCCCCACATTCCGCAGGAGGTAACACACGATGAACAACCCGACCCGTACGCTGATTGCTTCGGCCCTCACCCTGGGCCTGGCGCTGTCCTCCTCGGCTGCATTCGCCAAGGATCCGTCAGCCAAGAGTCCGCCTGCCACCGACCATTCGGCGATGACCCACGCCGATCGCCACGACTCCAACGAGCCGGTGACCGACACCTGGATCACCACCAAGGTGAAGGCCGACCTGCTGGCCAGCAGCAATGTGCCGGGCACCGAGGTCAAGGTGGAAACCGTGAATGGCGTCGTCAGCCTCAGCGGCACGGTGGCGACCCAGGCCGAGCATGACAAGGCCGTCACTACGGCCAAGGGCATCAAGGGCGTCACCCGCGTTGATGCCAGCGCGCTGAAGGTCAACGCGGCGGCCAAGCGCTGATCCCGTGCGCCGCCCCGCCGGGGCGCCGCAGTACAGCTGGCAGTACAGCTGCATGACGGTGGAGCCGGGCCAGCCCCGGCTCCACCCATCGTGTTTTCTGGAGCGTTCAGCTGCCGGGACCAGACGTTCCAGAGGTGTGACCGCCTGCGCTATATTGCCGGTTCCGCCGCAGCTGGGCCTGTCCGGGCCCATCCCTCTGCGGCCGTGCTGATGAGGAACTATGGCGCTGGTGTTCAGTGACGACATCTGGGATCGCTGGCGATTGCCAGCCTTGGCGCTGGCCGCCGCCGCGATCATCGTCGTGCCGTGGTTGACCCAGCGCAAGCTTCAGCGTGAGAACGAAGAAGCCATGGCCTGGGTGACGCATACGCAGGCGGTTGGCGTGGCGCTCCAACAGTTGCAGGCCGATGTGCGCGATGTCGAGTCGGCGGCGTTGACGCTGTCCAAGGGCGTGGACGCGCCCGGTCTGCGCGAGCGCATGGCCAAGGCCAACGAGATTCCCGGCCGACTCGCAGAGCTGGGCCGGATGACACGCGATAATCCTGAGCAGCTGATCCGCATCGGTCGCATCGAGTCCATGCTGGAAGGGCGGCTGGCGGTGGCGCGCGCGCTGGCCAAGGCCGAACCGAACAGTGACCAGCGCGCGCTGGTACAGGACCTGAGCACCCGTTACCCGATCCGCAGCGTGGTTGAAGAGCTGCAGAACAGCGAGCAGGCGCTGCTGGCCGAGCGGGCCGAACAGGCTGCGCGGCAGCGCAGGCAGACCGAATTCGTCTCGTGGAGCTCGCTGGTGGTACAGCTGGCGCTGCTCGGCCTGGTGCTCTGGCTGCTGCAGCGGCAGATCGGTCGCCGCCTGCAGGCCGAACGGCAGTCGCTGCGCTCGGCCGCGCGCGCTGCCTCAGTACTGCAGACCGTGCGTGAGCCGATCGTGCTGCTCGACCGCGAGCTGCGCGTGCAGCTGCACAATCCGGCCTTTGCCGAGTTGTACGGTCTGCAGGACGAACGTGCCGATGGCCTGCTGCTGGATGACGTCGGCGACGGCGCCTGGCGGGACGCCGTCGTGCGCCAGCGCCTGGTCGATGTGCTGCTGCGCGGTCGCGAGCTGTGGGACTTCGAGCACGAACAGCGCACCTCCGAGGGCGTGGTGCGCTACATGCTGCTCAACGCGCGGCGCATGCCGCTGCCGGATACCGACGATGAAGTGGTGTTGCTGACCGTCAGCGATGTCACCGTGCAGCGCGCCGTGCAGTCGCGTGTGGAGGAACTGAACCGCCAGCTGGAAGGCAAGGTGGCGCAGGTCTCGGAGGTCAATCGCGAGCTGGAAGCATTCAGCTATTCGGTGTCGCATGACCTGCGCGCGCCGCTGCGCCACGTTGCCGGCTTCTCCGACAAGCTGTCGCGCCACCTGGGCGAGAGCGCCGACGAGAAGAGCCTGCATTACCTTGGGGTGATCTCCAGCTCGGCGCGGCGCATGGCGACGCTGATCGACGATCTGCTGGTCTATTCGCGGCTGGGGCGCGCAGCGATGCGCCAGCAGGCAGTGGACATGCAGTCGCTGGTGTCCGATACCCGCGCGATGCTCGATTCCAACCTGCAGGCCGAGGCTGAAAGCAGTGGCCAGGTCCATCACGTCGAATGGAACATCGCACCGCTGCCGATCGTGGTGGCCGATGAGAACATGATGCGCCAGGTGTGGCTGAACCTGCTCGGCAACGCGGTCAAGTATTCCAGTAACCGCGAACCGGCGAAGATCCGCGTGGATTACCAGGCGCAGCCCGATGGCGGCCATCAGTTCACGGTCAGCGACAATGGTGCAGGCTTTGACATGGCCTATGCCGGAAAGCTGTTCGGCGTGTTCCAGCGCCTGCACAAGGCCAGTGATTACCCCGGTACCGGCATCGGCCTGGCCAGCGTACGCCGCGTGCTGACCCGTCATGGAGGCCGGGTCTGGGCCGAAGCCGAGCCGGACGCCGGCGCAACCTTTCACTTCTACCTGCCTCCCGCGCTCGACGCGGACAAACAAGGTCCCTCCGCATGACGACTCTGCGCACCATCCTTCTTGCCGAAGACAGCCCGGCCGATGCCGAGATGGCGATCGACGCCCTGCAGGAAGCCCGCCTGGCCAATCCCATCGTGCACGTCGAGGACGGCGTGGAGGTCATGGACTACCTGCTGCGGCGCGGTACCTTCGCCAGCCGCGAGGAGGGCCTGCCGGCGGTGCTGCTGCTGGACATCAAGATGCCGCGCATGGACGGCCTGGAAGTGCTGCGGCAGATCCGTGAGCACGAGGAGCTCAAGCGCCTTCCCGTGGTGATCCTGTCGTCCTCGCGCGAAGAGAGCGATCTGGCCCGCAGCTGGGACATGGGCGTGAACGCCTACGTGGTCAAGCCGGTGGACGTGGACCAGTTCTTCGGTGCCGTGCAGACCCTGGGCAAGTTCTGGGCACTGATCAACCAGGCACCGGAACTCGAGTAAGCCCATGCCCCTGACCGGTCCCTCCCTCGGGGCACTGCGCATCCTGCTGGTGGAGGATTCGCCGGAAGACGCCGAGCTGATGTCCGAACAGATGCTGGATGCGGGCCTGGAAGCCCGCTTCGAGCGCGTTGAGAGCGAGGCGGAACTGCGCCAGGCGCTGGCCGCCTTCCAGCCGGATATCGTGCTGTCCGACCTGAGCATGCCGGGTTTCTCCGGCGACGATGCCCTGCGCATCGTGCGCGAGACGGCGCCGGATGTTCCCTTCATCTTCGTCTCGGGCACGATGGGTGAGGAGAATGCAGTGGCGGCGCTGCAGAAGGGCGCCAACGACTACATCATCAAGCACCAGCCGGCGCGCCTGCCGTCGGCGGTGGCCCGTGCGATCCGCGAGGCGCGCAGCGCGGTGGAGCGTTCGCGCGTGGAGACCGAGCTGATGCGCGCGCAACGGCTGGAAAGCCTTTCGCTGCTCGCCGCTGGCCTCAGCCACGACCTGCGCAACATCCTGCAGCCGCTGCTGATCATGCCGGACCTGCTGAAGGCGCGCACCGATGATCCGCAGCTGCACCACCTTGCGGATGTGATCGCCGAGTGCGGCCGCCGCGGTCATGAAATGGCGGAATCGATGTTGTCGTTCGTCCGTGGCTCGCGCAAGCCCAGCGAACGCGTCCAGATCGACGGCCTGTTCGACGCGGTGGCGCTGCTGCTGCGCAGCAACGTGCCCGATGCGGTGCGCCTGCACCTGCAGGTGGAGGATGAGGGCCTGGCGGTCGATGCGAACTACACCGAGCTGCAGCAGGTGCTGTTGAACCTGGCACTCAATGCGATCCAGGCGATGCCCAGCGGCGGCCGCCTGAGCCTGACCGCAAGCCATGCCGGCGAGCGCGACGGTGTGGACTGGATGCGCATCGCCGTGGCCGATGAAGGCATCGGCATGGATGCCGATACGCTCTCGCATCTGTTCAATCCCTTCTTCACCACCAAGGCGGACGGTACCGGCCTGGGCCTGATTTCCTGCAAGCGCATCGTCGAAGGTGCTGGCGGCAGCATCACGGTCACCAGCCAGCCGGGGCAGGGCACCTGTTTCGAGCTGCGCCTGCCGATGCGTGACACCATCGAGAGCGGCGAGCCGATCGAGCAGCTGGTGGCACTCGGCAGTGGCCAGTCGATCCTGGTGGTCGATGGCGAAGCCACGCGCCTGTCGCTGCTGGGCAACGCGCTGTCCAGCCAGGGATATCAGCTGCAGCTGGCTTCCGATGGACCGGCGGCGTTGCGCTGGATGCAGCAGGAGGCGATGCCGGCGCTGGTGATCGCCGACGCCGGCTCCAAACTGCTGCCGGCCAGCCAGCTGCTGGGCGAAATGGCCGGGCTGGGTTACCGGGGGCCGGCGCTGGTGCTGGAAGACGCGTCAGTGGACGTTCCGGCCGATGCATTCCCTGATGGCATCGAGGTGCATGTGCTGCGCAAGCCGTTGCAGATGCAGCAGGTGTTCCGCGCTGTGGCAGAGGCACTGGGCTGAATTTGCGTCGCCGGGCCATGCCCGGCGCTACCGGAAGCGGTAGGTAGCGCCAGGCCATGCCCGGCGGCAGGTCACGCCGGCCGTTCCGGGGTCTCCCACGGGAAGCGTGGCAGGCTGTCCACGGCCTGTTCCAGCCGCCGTGACCAGTTCTGGTGGATGTCCGCATACAGGGGCGAGTCCGCGCCCAGCCGCAGCTGCTGGGCGATCCGCAGCTCGCCGTCGCGCAGCAATGCCAGATCGATCGGCAGCCCGACCGACAGGTTGGAACGGATGGTCGAATCCAGCGACACGATCGCCGTGCGTGCGGCGTCCTCTAGGCGCGTGGCCGGGCTGAGGATGCGGTCGAGGATCGGCTTGCCATACTTGGACTCGCCGATCTGCAGGTAGGGGGTCTCCGGCGAGGCGGCGATGGCATTGCCCAGCGGGTAGATCATGTACAGGCCGGGGCGTTCGCCGGCGACCTGGCCGCCGAAGATCAGCGTGGCCTGGGTGTTGACGCCGTCATGGCCGTGCTCGCTGTGGCCGCCGTGCACCTGGCTGTCCACCAGCAGGCGACCGACGTAGGCAGCCGCTTCGAACAGATGGGTCATGTCGCGCAGGTTGGGCGTGCGCCGCTCGCTGGCGTCCCGGGTCAGGCGCGAGACCAGCAACTGGGTGGTGGCCAGGTTGCCCGCCGCCATCAACACGTAGGCCGCCTGGCCGGGATACTCGAACACGTGCAGCTTGCGGTGCACGCGCACATCGTCCAGCGAGGCATTGGTCCGGGTGTCGGCAGCGAAGACCAGGCCCTGGTCCACCTCGATTCCAACGCAATAGGTCATGTCGGTGCCCTATCATGTGCGTCCCGGATTGTAGGCAGGCCGCCGTGACGACGGCATGCCCACGCCCCCCCAGACCCGTCACCTGAACCGCATGACCACCGTGCTCCTCAGCCTGGGCAGCAACGTCCAGCCCCGCCGCCATCTCCACGCCGCGGTGGCGGCCCTGCGCGAGCGTTTCGGCGCGTTGCAGGTGTCTCCGGCCTACCGCACGGCCGCGGTCGGCTTCGATGGCCCGGCCTTCCTCAACAATGGCGTGCTGATCCAGACCGATCTGCCGCTGCAGGCGCTGGATGATTGGCTGCACGCACTGGAAGACGCCCACGGTCGTGATCGCAGTGGTCCGCGCTTCTCCGACCGCACCCTGGACATCGACGTGGTGTTCTACGGCAACCACATCGTGGAAGGCCCGGGCCATCTGCGCATTCCGCGCCCCGAGCTGAAGCACGCCTTCGTGCTGAAGCCGCTGGCGGACATCGCGCCAGACTTCATCGACCCGGTCAGCGGCCTGGCCCTGGCGGCGCTGTGGCGCGCACACGCTCAGTTTGGCGAGGCATTCGAGGTGGTTGACCTGGAATGAGGGCCGCTGCGCTCGCCTACGTAGATCGGTAGCGCCGGGCCATGCCCGGCGGACTTCAACTCACCGTGCGTCCGCCATCCACGCGCAGGGTGTGGCCGGTGACGAAGCTGGCTTCGGCCACCAGCCAGTACACCGCCTCGGCGATCTCCTCCACCGTGCCGGTGCGTGCCAGCGGCGTGCGCGCCAGCAGGGCCTCGCGGGCGAAATCGTCCTTTCCCTGCTCGGGCCACAGGATCGCACCGGGGGCGACCGCATTGACCCGCACTTTCGGCGCCAGTTCCAGCGCCAGTGACCGGGTGGCCATCTCCAGTGCGGCCTTGGCCATGGTGTAGGCCACATGGTCGCGCATCGGGTCGGTGCCGTGCAGATCGGTCAGATTGACGATGCAGCCCTGCTGGCGGCGCAGGTACGGCGCGGCCGCCTGTGACAGCAGCAGCGGTGCACGCGCATTGACCGCGTACAGCTCATCCATCGCTTCGGCGGTCACCTGGCCGAGCGGGGTGGGGAAGAAGTTGGACGCGTTGTTGACCAGCGCATCGAGGCGGCCGAAGTGGGCCACGGCCTGCTCGACCAGATCGGGCAGGGCACCGGCATCGCGCAGGTCGGCCTGCAGGGCCAGCACGCTGCCCGGACGGACGTTGTCCAGGTCGAAGGCGGCCTGCTGCAGCTCGGCGCTGGACGTGTTGGCATGCAGCACCACCGACCAGCCACAGGCGTGGAACTGGCGTGCGATGCCGGCGCCGATCCGGCGCGCGCTGCCGGTGATCAGGGCCACGGGGGCGGTGTCGCTCATCGAGGGTCCTCCAAGGCTCGGCTATCCTGTGCACCATTGTCACCGCATTCGAAGACGCCATGCAGCCTACCTTCCCTCTGCCCGATGCCGACGCCCTGGCCCACAGCGACCAGCTGGCCGCCGCACTGCGCGCTGAAATCCTCGCCCAGGGGGGCGCGATGCCGTTTTCCCGCTTCATGGAACTGTGCCTGTACGCACCCGGGTGGGGCTATTACAGCGCCGGTTCCAGCAAGTTCGGTGGCGGTGGTGACTTCACCACCGCGCCCGAGCTGGGTGGCCTGTTCGCCGGCAGCGTGGCCAATGCGCTGGCGCCGGTGTTCGCCCAGCTCGGTGCGCAGTCGCGGATGCTGGAGCTGGGCGGCGGCACCGGTGCCTTCGCCGAAGCCGTGCTGCTGCGGCTGGCCGAGCTGGATGCGGTGCCTTCGCGTTATGCCATCCTTGAACCCAGTGCCGACCTGCGCCAGCGCCAGCAGCAGCGCCTGCAACAGGCGCTGCCGGCAGAGCTGGCCACGCGCGTGGACTGGATCGACCGTCCGTTCGAAGAGGACTGGGAAGGTGTGGTGTTCGCCAACGAGGTGATCGACGCACTTCCGACCCCGCGCTTCCTGATCAGGGACGGCGAGGTCTACGAGGAAACCGTGGAGCTGGACGCGGAGGGCAACTTCATCCGTGGCGCGCAGCCGGCCGATATTCTGCTCAACGGCGCCGTGCGCCACATCGAACGCTATCTCGAAAGGCCCTTCGCCGACGGATACCGCTCGGAGGTGCTGCCGCAGCTGCCGTACTGGCTGCAGGCAGTGGCTGGCGGCCTGCAACGTGGCGCGATGTTGTTCATCGACTACGGCTACAGCCGCAGCGAGTTCTACCAGCACGATCGCGACGACGGCACGGTGCGCGCCTTCTACCGCCACCACGTGCATAACGACGTGCATCGCTGGCCGGGCCTGCAGGACATCACGGCCTCGGTGGACTTCACCGCGATGGCCGAAGCGGGCCTGCACGGTGGCTTCGAGCTGGCGGGGTACTGCAGCCAGGCCAGCTTCCTGATCGGCAATGGCCTGGACCAGGTGCTGAGCCTGGCCGAGGAGCGTACCGATGAGGTGGGGCGCATCCAGCTGCGCGACCAGGTGAAGAAGCTGACCCTGCCGACCGGCATGGGCGAGCGCTTCCAGGCGATCGGCCTGCAGCGTGGAATCGACTTCGAGCCGGCGTTCGCGCTGGGCGATCTGAGCTGGCGCCTGTGAGCGCGACGGCGCGCATGATCAAGCCGCTGCGGCGGCCGCGGCTATGGACTGCGCTGTGGGTGCTGGCCGTGCTGTTCGTGATCGTGGTCTGCCTGATTCCCCCGCCACCGATTCCCGTGCCGGAGAACGGCGACAAGGTCGAGCATTTCCTGGCGTACTTCATTCTGTCCGGCAGTGCCGTGCAGCTGTTCCGGCAAGGACGTCCGCTGCTGTGGGTCGGGCTGGGCCTGGTGCTGATGGGAATCGGGATCGAGTTCGCACAGGGGGCGCTGACACGCGACCGCATGGCCGACCCGATGGACGCCCTGGCCAACACGGTTGGCGTTCTTGCCGGATTGGGCCTCGCGCTGACCCCGCTGCGCGACCTCCTGCTGCGCTGGCGGGGCTGACACGCCTTCCCTGGTTGAAGTGGAACCGGGCATGGCCCGGCTCCACAGCGGTTACTTCTGCAGCGTCACTTCGTCCAGCACCCACATCGCCGGGCGGGTATCACCGGTGAAGTTGATGCACAGGTCGTCGGTGCCATGCGTGCCCTTCGGCAGCGTCGCACGCAGGCTCACGAAGCCATCGGCATCGGGCGTGGCCGGCAGCGGGACTTCGGCCAGCACCTTGCCCGTGCAGCTGCCCCGGCGGATCAGCATCTCGCCGTGCGCGCGCCTGGCCTTCTCGAAGCGACGGTTCGGCTCGTCATGCGCCAGCTGGAAGTAGTAGGGGATGCGACCGGCGCGCACCTCCACGCTGCCGATGCCGTCCAGCTGCGCCTGTGGCCAGCGCCAGCAGGGCTGGAAGATGTCCACGTTGAAGACCGCGCGTGCGCCCTCGCGCGGGCCATCGTCTTCCAGGCGCAGTACCAGGCCCTTGTTGCCAACGCAGCTGAGCAGTTCGTCGCTGCGGCGGGCGAGCAGCGATTGCGGAGTGAACGCGGCTACGGTGGGCTCTGCGGCCAGCATCCGGCCCTGGTAGAACGCTGCGGCCTGTACCGTGGTGGGCACCTTCGCGGTCAGCGGCTGCTGGTACAGCGGCGACTGCGCGGTCACCGGCTGGCCATCGGTGCTGTAGCGCACCTCGTAGCCCAGCGGGTTGGCCAGCGACACCGTCACCGTGCCTGCGGCGCGATCATCGTGGTACGCCACGCCCACTTCGAACGGGGTCTGTGCATAGGCGAGTCCCCATGCGCGGTAGCGCTGCAGCTGTGACGGCAGGCGTGCCAGGAAGTCGCGGAAGTCACGCTTCCCGGGCGGGCTCCAGCCGGTCTCGGCCACCGCCGCCAGGCGTGGGAACAGGTTGTGCTGCAGCCGCGCATAGCTGCGGGTGTGCTCGGTGAACATGTTCGCCTGCAGGCCGAGGATGTGTCCGCGCTTGTCGGCGGGCAGTTCGTCCGGCACCGGCTCGAAGTTGTAGAGCTTGCCGAGGTTGACCTGCGTGGGGCGGCCCGGCGGTTCATTGGGCGAGGCGGTCTGCAGGTAGTCCAGGTACAGGTAGCCGACCGGCGACATGATCACGTCATGGCCGGCGCTGGCAGCGGCCAGGCCGCCTTCGGTACCGCGCCAGGACATCACCGTGGCCTGCGGCGGCAGGCCGCCTTCGAGGATCTCGTCCCAGCCGATCAGGCGGCGGTCGTGCGCTTCCAGGAAGGTTTCCAGGCGCTTGATGATGTGGCTCTGCATGGCCATCTCATCCTTGATGCCCAGCTCGCGCATGCGCTGCTGCACCTGCTTTGAGGCGATCCATTGGTCCTTGACCGCCTCGTCGCCACCCACGTGCACGTACTTCGCCGGGAACAGTGCGATCACCTCCTCCAGCACGTTCTCGAGGAAGGTCACGGTGCTGTCTTCCACGTTGAAGAGGTTGGGGAACACGCCCCATTCGCTGATCGGCTTCAGCGGCGTGCTGATCGAGCCCAGCTCCGGATAGGCGGCGATCGCGGCGGTGGCATGGCCCGGCACGTCGATTTCCGGAATCACCTGGATGTGCAGCTTGGCTGCATAGGCAATCACTTCACGGATCTGCTCCTGCGTGTAGAAACCGCAATACGGGTACTCCTGTCTGGTCACCGGATCGATGCCGCCCTCTCCTGCGGGCAGGCGGCAACTGCCCACGCCGGTCAGCTTCGGGTAGCGCTTGATCTCCATGCGCCAGCCCTGGTCATCGGTCAGGTGCCAATGGAAGGTGTTGAGCTTGTGCGCGGACATCGCATCAAGCACGCGCTTGATCTCGTCCAGGCTCTGGAAATGCCGTGCCGAGTCGAGCATGAAGCCCCGCCAGGGGAAACGCGGCGCATCCTGGATCTGCACGGCCGGCAGCGCGCCCTGGCTGCCGCCGGTGGCCAGCTGGGCCAGCGTGGTGGCGCCGTAGAACAGGCCGGTCTCGTTGCCGGCCTGCACCAGCACGCCCTGCGCGGTGCTCTCCAGCGTGTAGCTCTCGCCGCTGTCGCGGAAGGTGGGAACGATCTGGAAGCGGATGCCGCCGGCCTTGGCCGCAGCCTTGCCGGTAGCCAGCACCAGGCGCGGGCCACCGCTGCGCGCCAGCAGGTCGGCGAACTGGGTGGCGACCCGCTGTGCGGCCTCGCCGTCTGCGTACAGCGCGGTCGTGGCGGACACAGTGATGCCACTGCCCTGGCCGGGCTGCACGCTGGCGGGGGCGGGAATCAGCATCAGGCTGTTGGCGCGCAGCTGCGGGCCAGGAGCTTCAGCGGCGGGCACCGGATCGGCGGCGAAGGCCGGCAGGGCCGGCAGCAGGGCAAACAGGCTGCCCAGCAGCAGTGCGCCGTGCATCCTGGCGCGGAAGGGCTTGACCATCGGAACGACTCCTTGGAACGGTGCGATGAACGCTATACATGAAAAACGCCGGGCCCGGAATGACCCAGGCCCGGCGTGCGTGCACGACTCGGCGATGACGCGGCCGATGGATCAGTACTTGAAGCGGAAGTTGAGGTAGTACTGGCGGCCGTTGCTGTAGAACGACGTCGGAATGGCCGCGGTCTGGTAGTACTTGTAGGTCGGGTTGTTGAGGTTCAGCGCATCCAGGCTGATGCTCAGCCAGTCGGTGGCCTTGTAGCTCAGCGAGGCCGACAGCGCGCCGAAATCATCCTGGTAGTACGGGTTGGTGCCCGACAGGCTGATCAGGAACGACGAGCGGTGCGTGTAGCTGACGCGTGCCCCGAAACGCTCGTTCTCGAAGTAGGCCCCCACGTTGTAGGTGTTCTTCGAGGTACCCAGCAGGTTGTGCGAACCGTCGGACCAGGTGTGGGCCGTGGTGCCGTTGGCGTAGGTGTAGTTGGCGTTGATGCCGAAGTACTCGCCGATCGGCTGCTCATAGGCCACTTCCACACCGGTGACCTTGCCGTCGGCATTGATCGGGGTGGAGATCTGGTAGGTCTCGAGCTGGTTGGTCAGTTCGCTGTACAGCTGGCGCGAGACCACGTCGAAGGCGATGTAGTCCTTCATGTCCATGTGGTACGCACCGACCGACAGCAGGCCGCGCGGCATGAAGTACCACTCCAGGTTGGCGTCGAAGTTGGTGGACAGGGTCGGCTTCAGGTTCGGGTTGCCACCGCCGCCGGTCTTGTTCAGGTCCGAACCCCACGACGAAGCGCCCAGGGCCGAATAATCCGGCAGGGTCTGGGTCTGCGACGCGGCCACGCGCAGCACCAGCCTGTCGTCCAGGTCGAACTTGATGTTGGCGCTGGGCAGGACGCGGTTGCGCTTGTTCTGGAAGGCGGTGCGCTCCCACATGCCGAACAGGCTGCTCACATCGGCATCGGCGGCATTGCTGACCGCGTTGTAGGTGTCGATGTCCTGCTTGATGTTGACGTAGCGCAGGCCGACGTTGCCGCTCCACCAGTCGCCGCTGAAGTTGGCCTGCACGTAGCCGGCGAAGTTCTTCTCCTTCACCTTCCACTCGGCACCGTAGTTGTGGCGGCCGGTGGGGCCATCGTTGCCGGCCAGCCAGGTGGAGTTGTTGATGATCGCGTTCTTCAGTGCATCCGGCGTGTAGTACCAGATGTTGCGCGGGAAGGTGCCGCCGACATCACCGGCGAAGCCGCTGGGATAGTTGGCGGTGGCGCTGCCCTGCAGTGCGGACCAGATGTCACCCGGGGTCGCACCTTCCGGCGAGAGCGCTTCGCGTTCGTGGTCGGCGAAGCGCACGCCGAAGTCCACGGAGTTCAGCACGCCGGTGCCGAAATACTGGCTGAAGTCCAGCGTGGCCCAGTCTTCCTTGTCTTCGGCGCGGACCAGCTGGTTGCCCCACGTGCCGAAACTGGTGACGCCGCTGGGGCTGATGTCGCCGCCGATGTTCCAGTCCACCGGCGAACCGGCGCCGTGCGTTGCCCAGCTGGCACCGCCGCCCTGGCCGAGCGTGACTTCAGCAATGAACTGGCGCGGGGTTTCACCGGTGCCCTTGGTGGTACCGGCCTGGAACTTCATGTCCAGGGTGTCGTTGATCTGCCAGTCGGCGTCGAACGTGACGTAGTTGGTCTTGGCCGTGGCTTCACGGTAGATCATGTCGTAGACACCGTAGTTGGTGCCCGGAACGCCCGCGTAGGTGGCATTGCTCAACACGCCGTCGGTCACGGTGTAGCCCGGGTTCGGCGCCTGCGACTTGGCGAAGTTGCCGCCCCACAGCATGAAATTGCGGTTGTAGTTGTTGGCTTCCAGCTTGGAGGAGAAGCCGCTCAGCGACAGGTTCAGCGTATCGGTCGGCTTGAACTGGATGGTCACCAGCCCGCCCTTGCGTTCGCGGGTCTGTTCGAACAGGGTCGAACCCAGCAGGCCGGGGACGGCCACGCCGATCAGGTCCGGATTGGTGAGGGCCACCGGATCATCGGCGCCGATCCGGGTGAAACCGCCCGGGATTTCCTGCGCCTCACGGCGGAGCTCGCGCTTCTGGTAGAAGGCCTGCAGCATCACGCCGAAGTTGTTGGCGTCATTCTTGTAGTTGAACAGCGCCGAGTACTGCGGGTCGGTCGACTTGGCCTGGTCCGAACGGACCGCACCCACCGAGGCTTCCGCACTGAAGGGCTTGGCGAACTCCAGCGGCTTGCGGGTGATGATGTTGACGGTACCGGTGGTGCCGCCATCCTGCAGCTTGGCCTGCGAGGACTTGTTCACTTCCACCGAGCTCACCAGCTCGGAGGGCAGCAGCGAGTAGCTGACGCTGCGGCCGACGTTGTTGCCCTGGCTGAGCACGAACCAGTCGGCCGAGCCGACCGTGTGGCCGTTGATCAGGGTCTGGGTCAGGCTCGGGCTGGTGCCACGCAGGCTGACGCGGTCGGCTTCATCGAAGCCGCCTTCGTCGGCGCTGGACGAGCTGATGTTGACGCCGGGCAGGCGCTGCAGGGTGTCGGCCACATTGTGCGCCGGCAGCTTGCCGACGTCTTCGGCGGTCACCACTTCCACGCGCGCGTTGGCTTCGCGCTTGGTATCCAGCGACTTCTCCATCGAGCCACGGATGCCGGTGACGGTCACGGTGTCCAGGTCGGTTGCGGTCGGCGCAGCCTGCTGGGCATGTGCGCTGAAAGCGAGGCAGCTGACGATGGCGGCCGAAAGCAGGGTCTTGCGGGTGTTCATGATGTCTCTCCTCATCACTCGATTGGGTGCCGGCGGCGGTGTTCGGTTGCGGTTGCGTTGACGTGCGCGGGGCGGCGGCGATGTCCCGTGCATTGGCGTGCCACGTACTGCGTGCTGCGATTGCGTTGAAGCCTGTTGCGGTGTCAGGCGGCCGACTGCTGCAGGTACCAGCTGGCAGCACCGACCACGCCCAGCTGGCCGTGCTCGACCACCTTCACCGGGATGCGTGCCAGTGCTTCGCCCATCGGCCCCTTCTGCAGGTAGCGCTCGACGAAGGTGCTGGTGCGCAGGTACTCGCGGATCTGCGGCAGGATGCCGCCGGCCAGATAGACGCCCCCATGGGCGCCGTAGAACAGGGCCATGTCGCCGATGGTGCTGCCGAGCAGGCCGCAGAACACATCCAGCGCCTTGCGTGCGTGCGCATCAGTGCCGGCCATCGCCGCGGCGGTGACCGCGTCCGGACTGGCCAGGGTGGGCTGCTGTCCCTGCAGGGCGCACACCGCGCGGTACAGGTTCATCAGGCCGGGGCCGGAGATTGCGTGCTCGATCGACACGTGAGCGCGCTCGCGCTGCATGTGGCGGACGATGGCCATTTCCAGTTCGGTGCTGGCGGCCAGCGTCGGTTGCCCGGCTTCGGTAGCCAGCACGACCGGGCCATGGGCGGTCGGGATCCACAGTGCCGCACCCAGGCCCGTACCCGGACCGACCACGAGGGTCGGTCCGCGCGGGGCGCTTTCCGGCCCACACAGGTGCAGGACGCCGCTGGCGTCGACCTGTGCCGCGGCATAGGCCACCGCTTCGAAGTCGTTGACGATGTGGACCTGCTGTACGCCGACGTCGGCCTCGATCTGCCGCGCGGACAGCGGCCAGGGCACGTTGGCAGTGATGACCGTCCCGTCTTCGCGCGCATAACCGGCCGTGGCCACCACGCAATGCGCCGGGCGCGGGCCGTCGCCCAGGAAGTCGGACAGGATCGCACTCAGGCCGGCGTGGTCGGCATTGCGATACTTGCGGTATTCCAGCACCTGCACCGGATGGGCGGCATCGCCGCTGGCCTGGACCCGGGCGACACGCACATGGGTGCCGCCGACGTCGGCGGCCAGGAACGAGGGCGCGACGCGGGACAGGACATGGGCCGGGGCGGGATGGCTGGCGGTCACGCGGGCTCCTGCTGAAGAGGGGGCCGGATCCGAGGGTGAGGCCGGCTGTTGGGCGGAGTCTGTAACCCCGCTGACAACGATGTCAACGAGTTCGTGACACTTTCGTTGCTGCGGCGCAACGAATGGGGTGTGCGGTAAACGTTTCCATGACGTGAACGGCGCGTTCACGCCGGAGCCCTTGCTGCACGGGGCTCAACGGCTCCAGCGTATTCAGCACGCGACCGTAGGCGACGGTTGCGCGATGCAGCATGGCCTGCGCTGCCCCGCGCAGGGAAGTTGACAAACCGCCGTTGTCCATCGAAAGAATGTGACAACGTTGTTCCCAGCCACTCTCCGACGCCGCGTTCTGCGACCGTCGCCGCAGGAGCCCTCCTGATGTCCGCCGTCCCCGCTGCAAGCGCGCGCCCGAACGTGGCCACCTCCATCGCCATCGTCGGCGTCCTGTTCTTCCTGATCGGTTTCTTCACCTGGCTCAACGGCCCGCTGATCACCTTCGTCAAGCTGGCCTTCGAGCTCAGCGAGGTCGGCGCCTTCCTGGTGCTGATGGTGTTCTACCTGTCCTATTTCTTCCTGGCCCTGCCGTCGTCGTGGATCCTGCGCCGCACCGGCATGAAGAAGGGCCTCAGCCTGAGCCTGCTGGTGATGGCCGGCGGCGCGGCACTCTTCGGTGAATTCGCGACGCAGCGCTGGTACCCCGGCGCGCTGGGCGGGCTGTTCGTGATCGGCAGCGGCCTGGCCCTGCTGCAGACGGCGATCAATCCCTACATCTCCATCCTCGGCCCGATCGAGACCGCAGCGCGTCGCATCGCGCTGATGGGCATCTGCAACAAGATCGCCGGCATGCTGGCGCCGGTGCTGATCGGCACCCTGGTGCTGCATGGCATCGGTGACCTGGACAAGCAGGTGCAGGCGGCCGACGCGGTCACCAAGGTGGCCCTGCTCAATGAGTTCGCCGCCAAGATCCATGCGCCGTACCTGGCGATGGCCGGCCTGCTGGTGCTGCTGGCCGTCGCCGTATTGTTCTCGCCGCTGCCGGAGATCAAGTCCTCCGAGGCCAACGCCACCCCGACGGCCGCCGGCGCGGCCGAGCGCAGCAGCATCTTCCAGTTCCCGCACCTGTGGCTGGGCGTGCTCTGCCTGTTCGTGTATGTCGGCGTGGAAGTGATGGCCGGTGATGCCATCGGTACCTATGGCCACGGCTTCGACCTGCCGCTGGACCAGACCAAGATGTTCACCTCGTTGACCCTGGCGGCGATGCTGGCTGGCTACGTGGTGGGCCTGCTGCTGATTCCCCGGGTGGTTTCGCAGTCGCGCTACCTGACCGTTTCGGCGGTACTGGGCGTGGTGTTCTGCCTCGGTGCTTGGGCCACCCACGGCTACGTTTCGGTGGCCTTCGTGGCCCTGCTGGGCTTTGCCAACGCAATGATGTGGCCGGCCATCTTCCCGCTGGCGATCCGTGGCCTGGGCCGTTTCACCGAGACCGGCTCGGCGCTGCTGGTGATGGGTATCGCCGGTGGCGCGATCATTCCGCAGTTGTTCGCCGTGCTCAAGCAGCACATCGATTTCCAGCTGGTGTTCGTGCTGCTGATGGTGCCGTGCTACCTGTACATCCTGTTCTACTCGGTCATCGGCCACCGCGCCGGCCTGCCGCAGGAGCGCTGATAGGCGATGATGGACGGCAGCCAACCCCAGGGAAAACCCATGCGCAGAGCGACCATCAAGGACGTCGCGGAGAAGGCCAAGGTCTCTCTGAAGACCGTCTCGCGGGTGATCAACAACGAGCCCTCCGTGATGCAGGCCACCCGCGCACGGGTGCTGCGGGCGATCGCCGAGCTCGACTACGAGCCCGATCCGTCCGCGCGCAACCTGCGCAGCGGGACCACTTTCGTGATCGGGCTGGTCTACGACAACCCCAACCCGTACCACATCATCGGCGTGCAGAACGGCGTGCTGGCCGCGTGCCGGGAGACCGGCTTCGGCCTGCAGATCCATCCCTGCGACTCGAGCTCGCCCCTGTTGGCCGATGAACTGGCCGACTGGGTACAGCGCTCGCGCCTGGCCGGCCTGGTGCTGACCGCACCGATGTCCGAGCGCCGCGATCTGGTGCAGGCGCTGACCGCACGTGGCATCAAGCTGGTGCGCATCATCGCGGCGACCGAGGACCCGGCGGACGGAGCCTGCGTGTTCGTCGACGACCGCGAAGCGGCCTATGAGATCACCGAGCATCTGATCCAGCTGGGCCATCAGCGCATCGGCTTCCTGTGGGGTGGCAGCTCGCACCGCTCTTCCGGCGAACGCTATGCCGGCTACGAAGCGGCGCTGAAGGACTACGGCATGACCGTGGACAAGCATCTTGTGGTGCAGGGCGACTACACCTTCGACGACGGTTTCCGGGGCGCGCGCCGCCTGCTGGCGCTGCGCGAACCGCCCACCGCCATCTTCGGTTCCAACGATGAAATCGCTGCGGGCGTGCTGGCCGCTGCCAAATCGGCGGGGATGAACGTGCCCTACGACCTGTCCATTGCCGGCTTCGAGGACAGCCCGTTCTCGCGCCAGTCCTGGCCGCCGTTGACCACCGCCAAGCAGGCCACCGAGGACATCGCACGCCACGCCGCGCGCCTGCTGATCGCGCAGCTGCGCAGCGATGCCTATGACGACGCGCCTGCACCGCTGCACAACCAGGGCTTCGTGCCGCAGCTGGTAGTGCGCGGGTCGACTGCGCCGATGCGTCCCGCCGGCGCCCGCCCACTCCCTTCCGATCCTGCCTGAGCCCGCCATGTCGCTGTCCGACCCCACCTCCACCCTGATGTTCGCCGAAGCCGCTGAAGCGGCCGACGTCGTCGCCCGCCAGTTCTCGCGCAACCACGCCACGATGGAGACGCTGGCTGCCAGCCTGCGCGCCGCGCCACCCCCGTTCGTGGTCACCTGCGCGCGCGGCAGCTCCGATCATGCCGCCACCTACGGCAAGTACCTGCTGGAAACCCAGCTGGGCCTGGTGGTCGCCTCCGCCTCGCCGTCTGTGGGCTCGGTGTATGCCGCGCCGCTGCAGCTGCGCGGTGCACTGTTCATCGTCATCTCGCAGTCGGGCAAGAGTCCGGATCTGCTGCGCAATGCCGAAGCGGCCAAGGCCGCCGGCGCGCGCGTGGTCGCACTGGTCAATGTCGAGGATTCGCCGTTGGCGCAGCTGGCCGACACGGTGATTCCGCTGCATGCGGGCCCGGAGAAGAGCGTGGCCGCGACCAAGAGCTACCTGGCGTCGCTTGCGGCACTGCTGCAGCTGGCCACGTACTGGAAGCAGGACAGTGGCCTGCGCGCTGCGCTGGAGCTGCTGCCGGATGCGTTGCGCGAGGCATGGCAGTGCGATTGGACGGCGCTGGCCGATGGCCTGGTGGACGCCACCAACCTGTTCGTGCTCGGGCGTGGGCTTGGGCTTGGCGCCGCGCAGGAAGCGGCGCTGAAATTCAAGGAAACCTGCAGCCTGCACGCCGAGGCCTACAGCTCGGCCGAGGTCAAGCATGGCCCGATGGCGCTGGTCGGCCGCGGTTTCCCGGTGCTGGCTTTCGCCCAGCCCGATGAGACCGGCGCGGGCACACGTGCCGTGGTGGAGGAGTTCTCAGCGCGTGGTGCGCAGGTATGGATGGCCGGCGCCGCAGGCAACCTGCCGGTGGCTGCCGCGCCGCATCCGTTGTGCGCTCCGCTGCTCACCGTGCAGAGTTTCTACCGTGCGATCAATGCGCTGGCGCTGCGCCGCGGGTTCAACCCGGACCTGCCGCCGCATCTGAACAAGGTCACGGAGACCGTGTGATGGCAACCGTGCTGCGCAATGCCCGCATCCTGGTCGGGGATGATTTCCGCGATGACCTGGCAGTGCTCATCGAGGACGGGAAGATCAGCGCGCTGCTCCCCGATGCCGCGCCGCAGGTGGGCCAGGCGGCCGAGCAGGTCGATCTCGGCGGCGGCTGGCTGCTGCCGGGTTTCATCGATGTGCAGGTCAATGGCGGTGGCGGCGCGCTGTTCAACAACACGCCGGACGTGGCGGCCCTGCGCACCATCGCGCAGGCGCACCGCCGTTTCGGCACCACCGCGATGCTGCCGACGCTGATCAGTGATGACGTGGCGGTGATGCGCGAGGCGATCGCCGCCTTGCGCGAAGCCATCGCTCAAGGCGTACCCGGTGTCATCGGCATCCATCTGGAAGGGCCGTACATCGCCCCGGCACGGAAGGGGACCCACGACGCCAGCAAGTTCCGCGTGCCCGATGCGGAGGAGATCGCGCTGGCCGCCTCGCTGGACAATGGCGTGACCCTGCTCACCCTTGCGCCGGAACGGGTACCGCTGGAGTCGATCCGCGCGCTGGTGGAGCGCGGGGTGATCGTCGCGGCTGGACATACCGCTGGAACGTACGAAGAGATCCGCGCCGGCCTGGATGCCGGTGTGCGCGGCTTCACCCATCTGTACAACGCGATGTCGCCGCTGCAGGGCCGGGAGCCGGGTGCGGTGGGTGCCGCGCTGGAAGATCGCGACAGCTGGATCGGCATCATCGTCGACGGCGTGCACGTGCATCCGGCCAGCCTGCGGGTAGCGCTGGCGGCCAAGCCACGCGGTCGCCTGCTGCTGGTGACCGATGCGATGCCGCCGGTCGGCGCCGATGATCCCAGCTATGTGCTGTATGGCGAGACCATCACTGCCGTCGATGGGGTGGTGCGCAACGCGGCTGGCGCGCTGGCCGGCTCGGCACTGGACATGGCCACGGCCGTGCGCAACACCGTGCAGATGCTCGGCCAGCCGCTTGCCGAAGCGGCACGCATGGCCTCGACCTATCCGGCGCAGTTCCTCAATGTGGACGACCGGCTGGGCCACATCGCCGAAGGTTACCAGGCCGACCTGGTGCTGCTGGACGATGCCCTGCAGGTGCGGGGCACCTGGATTGCCGGACAGTACGAGGCCGCCTGATGAGTGCTGCGCCGTCAGCGCGCCTGGGCTCGATCGATGCCCTGCGCGGCATCACCGTGGCGGCGATGCTGCTGGTCAACAACCCGGGCGACTGGAGTGCGGTGTTCGCACCGCTGCGTCATTCGGACTGGCATGGCTGCACGCCCACCGATCTGGTGTTCCCGTTCTTCCTGTTCCTGGTGGGCGTGTCGATGGCCTTCAGCGTGGCACCGCGCGCGCTCGATGCTTCGAAGCGACCCACACTGGCGCGTGGCGTGCTGGAGCGCGCGTTGCGCATCCTGGTAGCCGGGGCGTTGTTGCATCTGCTGATCTGGTGGGCGCTGGATACGCATCACTTCCGCATCTGGGGCGTGCTGCAACGCATCGCGGTGTGTGCGGCGCTGGTTGGCCTGCTGGCGGTGTATGCGCGGCTGCACGTGCAGGCCGGGGTGCTTGTCGGGCTGCTGGTGGGCTATACCGTGCTGCTGCTCGGCCTCGGTGATCTGGCGCCATGGACCAATCCGGCCAGCCGTCTGGATACCGCGCTGTTCGCCCCGTGGATCTACCAGTGGCACGCCGATACCGGGCTTGGGCATGACCCGGAAGGGCTGCTGAGCACGCTGGGCGCGCTGGCCAGCACCACCCTGGGCCTGCTGGCCGGCGCACTGCTGCGCAGAGGTCGCGCTGTGGCGCTGGCAGGATTGGGCGCCGCAACGGCAGTGCTGGGCCTGCTGCTTGCCATTGTGCTGCCGTTGAACAAGCAGCTGTGGACGCCCAGCTACGTGCTGTGGACCGGAGGTCTTGCGGCGCTGGCCCTGTGGCTGGCGCATGTGCTGATCGACCAGAAGGGCTGGCCCGCGTGGGGCCGTCGTTTCGGCGTCAACGCGATCACCGCGTACCTGGGGGCCTCGGTGATGTCGGTGGCATTGTTGGCAACCGGCGCCTGGGGCTGGGTCTGGCAGCAGCTGGCGGCGGCGATGCCGGGTGCGCTGGAGCTGGCGTCGATGCTGCAGGCCCTGGCCTTCGTCACCCTGTGGTGGGGCGTCGCGTGGTGGCTGGACCGGCGCAGGATCTATCTCAAGATCTGACAGCGCCGGGGTATGGACGCACCTGCGGTGGAGCAGGGCCAGCTCGGCTCATTGCTGGCCGGGGACTGCCGGTGCGGGCTCCACCAGCGCCCCCGCGTGATCGGCCAGCACCTGTACCGCGTGCAGCAGCCCTTCTTCCACCTGCGGCGGGCAGTGCGCTCGGGCATCGTCCATCTCCCGCGCCGCCTGCGCGGCCAGCAGCAGTCCTGCGCAGGAAGACACTGCGGCCAGGCAGCGCGTAGCGCCGGCCAGGTCACGCGCCCTCGCTTCCGTGATCCGCGTTTCGGGCCGAGGTTGGCCGTTGGCACCGTCGCCGCGCGCGATGCTGCGTAACCGGGCGAAGAATGCAGGCTGCGGCACGTTCTCGTGGGCTGCGGCCAGCGCATCTTCCAGGATGTCGGCGGCAGCGGCGGGCAGCCGCAGCCCAGGCAGGGCGTCGCCCAGCAGCGCGTGCAGGCGGGGATGGGTGGGATGGGGCAGGGTCATGGTGGCAACCTCACAGGCAAGGCCACCTGCGGGGCGCAGGGTGGCGGGCGGTGCGGGTTGGCGTGCCGGTGAAGCTTTTCAACGGAGAAAAAGCCGGCGGATCCGGAGATCCCCACGCACCGCCCGCCGCAGAACGACGGAGGGTGCACTATTCGGGCCCGCGATGTTGTCGCAGGCCCGCCGTTGAGAAGCTTCATTCGGGACGCCAATCCCGGCCAGCACAGGGGCGCTGGCAGATGCCACCGTCGCGCGGTCCACAGCGCGATGACATGGGCAAAGTTGCAATGTGTGTGTCCGTATCGCCCATCTGTCGCGTGAACGGAGCGCCGTGTCGGCATCGCGCAATGCCTGCGCTGCCAGCCAGGTCAGATACGACAACCTGCGCGATGGCCGTGCCGATCATCAACCCGCTATGCTGGGCGCCTGACTCAACGGCAAGGAACGTCGTATGCAGATCTGCAACGGAGTGCGGCGCGCGGGTGCGACGGTGGTCGTGCTTTGGGCTGCGCAGACGATGGCCGCAACGGCCTCGGCATCCGCGGTTGAACTGCCCTCACCGGAGGCGCAGGTGCAGATGCTGCAGCTGCTGGAGGCACGCGCGCTGTATCGCGACCGTGTCGATTGGGCCGGTGTACGTGCGACGCTGGCCGCCGCAACCGACGATGCCGACCGGCGCCGGTTGCTGGATGACGCCGCGACCCGCAGCACGGGCGGCCATGGCCGCTGGATTCCGCCCAGCCTGCAACGCCAGCGTTCCGGGCGTGCGCAACGCTTGAAGGCCGGCCAGGATGCGGCATCGCCAATGCCGTGGCAGGCCGATGCGCGCGTCGGTGTGCTGCGGGTGAGCCCATTCCTGGACGATCCTCAGGCGGGCGAGCAGGCACGGTATGACGCTCGCAGAACCTACGCGCTGGCGCTGCAGCACCGCATCGTGACCCTGGATGACGGCACGCGGTGCGGCTGGGTGGTCGATCTGTCCGGCAATGGCGGCGGCAACATGTGGCCCATGCTGCTGGGACTGCTGCCGTTGTTGCAGGGCACCCCGGATAAGGAAGGGGCCGTGATCGGCGGCTTCCGCAGCGCCGAAGGGCAACGGCCGTGGCGACAACGCGACGGAGAGGTCCTGGATGGCGCGAATTCGCGGCTTCGCTCGCGCCAGGCGGCCTATGCGCTGCGCGGCGGTCCCGCACCGGTCGCGGTGGTGTTCGGCCCCCGTACTGCCAGTTCGGGCGAGGCCGTGGCGCTGGCCTTCCGCGGCCAGCCCGGCAGCCGCAGCTTCGGCCAGCCCAGTGCAGGCTATTCCACCGGCAATCAACCCGTGCCCCTGGTGGATGGCAGCATGCTGCTGCTGACCGTGAATGTCATGACCGACCGCCAGGGGCAGGGTGACGGTCGCCAGCTGCAGCCGGATCAGCCCACCGCCCCCGGAGCGTCCGGTCTGCAGGCCGCGCAGGACTGGCTGCTGGCCCAGCCCGCCTGCTCGGGGCGTTGATCTGCACGCAGGAAAGCGAGCCGTGGGAGGCGCCGCTTACACCGGTTCATCGCTCGAGGGCTCGGCCTGTTAAAGTCTCTCCTGCAATCACGTAGCGGAAGCGACCATGGACCACGACACCCCGTTCGAACCCCTCAACGACCTCGAGGTGCGCCTGCTGCAGGCCCAGGATGGCACGCTGACCGCGTCGCAGTTCCTCGATGGGCTGCTGACCTCGACGGCGTTCGTGCTGCTGGACAAGGCCATCGGCGAAGACGGCGCATGGGACGAGAGCATCTCGCCCCTGGTGCTGACCAGCGAGAGTGGCGAGCCGATGTTCGCGGTGTTCACCGCCCCCGAGCGTGCCGGCCTGTGGCACGAACAGCTGCCGCAGTTCGCGCATGCCATGCCGATCGCGGTGCATGCGCTGCTGGCCGGAATCGGCGACGGTGTCGGCCTGGTGCTGAACCCCGGCCTGGACGTGGGCATGGAGATGATTCCCGATGCCGTGGCGCAGTTGAAGCAGCGCGCTGCTGCGATCACGCGGGGCATGGCGCACTGACCACACCGATGCCGGTGGTAGATCCGGATGCGCTCACATGTGGTGTCGCATAAGGACCGGGTTTGCCGCTGAGAAGTGATTCGACGATCACTTTGAGGTTTTCATCGACAGAGAATTGGCATTGCTGTGCGTGAGTCTCGGCGCTGGCATGTCTGCGTTGTCGTCTTTGACTCTTTCTTCTGTGCCCTGCAGCCGAACAGTCTGGCCCGTTTCAAGCCGGACGCGCGTTGCTCATGGAAGGACTTCCGCATCACCTCCGTCATGCGACGTTGCTCGCGGCGCTTGCAGCGCCGCGAAGCGACGATCGCTTTCTCAGGTTGCACACCCCCTGCGGCACTGACGTGCTGGTGGCCGAAACGCTGGATGGCGTCGAACAGATCGACGGCATCGGTTTCCAGTGGACGATCACGGCGCTGTCGCTGGATGCGGGCCTGCCGCTGGGCCCGCTG
>NZ_JBRRBV010000014.1:0-115471 GCF_056756445.1 Stenotrophomonas sp. STEN225
CATTGTCTTTGGGGGCGGGGGCGGGCCCGGCCCGGGGGGTGGGGGGGCGCGCGGGGCCGCCCCCGGCGCTACCGGCTTCAGGCCGTGCGTGCCAGCGCCAGCCGCAGCAGGCGCGCGTCCAGCCGCTCGTTGAAGTCCTTCGGTGACTGCAGGCCCATGCGCTGCAGGTACACCGCATCGCCATCGCCGGCCGGTTGCCGCAGCGCTGCCCAGACGGTACGCAGCTTGTCGCCGCGGGTCTGCGTGTTGGCCTTCAACCAGCCCAGCGCCTTCACCAGCACCTGCTCGATCTCATTGAAGTCGCTGCCCAGCGGGTAGTCGGGCAGGGTGCCGTCGGAACGGAAGGGTGCCAGCGCTGCGGCCAGGGCCTGCGGTGTATTGCGCTGCAGCCGCTGCGGATCGGGCTGCGGTGCGGCCAGCAGCTTGCGTGCGGCCTGTGCCTGCTGCAGCAGGCCCTGCTGGAACGGCGCCTCGGTGATCGCCGCCATCGCCTGCACGCAGTCCTCGTCGGTCAACCCGCGCAGGTCGGCGATGCCGTACTCGTCCAGGTAGATATCACGCAGATGGCGGGGAATGGTGGTGTGGCCATAGTTCCAGCGCACGTTCGATTCGCGCTGGCCCTTGTCATCGCGTGCGGCGCGGAACATCAGCACGCTGCGTGCTTCCGGCAGGGCATGGGCCATCGCCACGAAGTTGTACTGGCCGCCGACGCCGGACACCACGCGGCCATCGTCCAGGGCATCGGAGACCGCCGCGCCCAGCGCAGTGGCCATCATGCAGGAATTGAAGAAGCGTGCATGGCGGCGCTGCAGGCGCTCCAGCGTCTCGTTGCCGCCGTAAAGCTGGTTGATCTCACTGATGCGGCGCATGCCGATGGCGCGACGTTCATCCGCCGGCAGCTCGCGCAGCCACTGGTAGAACTCCGGCGAGCCCAGGTAGAACGCGCCATGCAGGTATTCGCCTTCGGCGGCCAGCGTGGCATGGTCGATGGACAGCGTGCTGCCGTTCTCGATGCGCTGCATCAGCGCCAGGTCGTCATGCACCTTGCGCTTGATCACGCCGGTCTGGACCAGCCGCCGGAAGCCCTCGTTGAGCATCTCGCTGCAGCCGTACAGGCCGATCTCGAACGGCTCCAGGCCGCCGATTTCCTGTACCAGCGGATGCCGCGCAAGCTGCGGATCCAGCGCGTGCAGCACGCGCCGGTAGCGCGCGTTGTCGGTATGCCGCAGCACCAGTGCATGGCTGAGTGCATCGGCCAGCGTGCCGATGCCGATCTGCAGCGTGCCGCCATCGCGCACCAGGGTGCTGGCATACAGGCCGATCGCATAGTCGGCGTCGGCGACCGGCTGCCGCGGCAGGCCGAACAGCGCCGGATACGGCGGCGGCGGGGTGATGACCAGGTCGAAGAAGGACACATCGACCGTGGCGGTGCCGCCCAGATAAGGCAGCTGCGGATCGATCTCGGCCACCATCAGCGGACGCGGCAGGCCGCGTGCGGCGATTGCATCGAGCGTGTCCTGGGTGATGTCGTTGTTGCAGGACAACGAGAGGCGGCGATCGTCCGGGCGCATCGCCACCTTCTGCACGATTACCTGCGGCGCGCGCTGGGCCACTGCATCAGCGGCATGGGTGTAGTTGAGGCTGGTGTAGCTGGACTGCGCCTGCCGGGAACCGAGCAGGGCGCCGGACTGCATGTAGAACTCCTCCACCTGCACATGGGCGGGCAGTGCGTCACGGGCGATCGCGTCGGCATAGGCCAGGCGGGGGAAATCCTCGCCGAAATGGCGCTGCGCGAAGGGGCCCAGGAAGCGGGCCTCCAGGCCGCTGCCCCGCACCTTCGGCGGATTCAACGACAGGGCAGTGTAGAGCTGGAGGGGGTGCGAGGGATCGTTCTCGACCCGTGCATACAGTGCATTGAGCAACCGGTGTGGCTTGCCCAGCGCCAGCGGTGCTCCGATCCGCAGCGGCCCTTCCACGCGCGCGAACAGCCAATCGACGGCGGCGTCCAGGTCGGTGAGGTGTTCGGTCATCCGGGGCAGTCCTGCGTAAGGGGAGTTCCGGCATTACAGCATGTCGGGCTTGAACCGCCGTCGACGCGAGACTTCCGCACCGGCCACCATGAAGCGGCCATCGCCACGGTAGTGCACGGTGCGCGGCAGTTTCGGCCGTGGCGCGACGTGGGCACGCACGATCTCCCAGATGAAAAGGTTGCTGGTCTCGATCTGGCTGTCGTCGTACAGGCGGCACTCGAAGCACGAATGGCACTGGCCGACCAGCGGCGCGCCGACCTCGCGGGCGGGCAGGGCATCCAGGCCGAAGTGCGCGAACTTGTCGACCTCCCGCCCGCTGCAGTTGCCGATGTCCACTACGGTATCGAGCAGCTCCACGCCCGGCACATTGATCACGCATTCGCCGCTGCCCCGCGCCAGCGCGAAGCTGTGGTTCTCGTTCCACAGATAGGTCGCCACCAGTGATGGCGAGAAGCCCATCACCATGTGCCAGCCCATCGTCATCAGGTTGCGCTGGCCACGCCATGCGGTGCTGACCAGCACGATCGGGCCGGGTTCGAGGAAGCGGCGGGCCTGTTCGACGGGGAAATCCTTCTTGGGCAGCGGTTTCATGCGCACTCCGGGACCGGAAGGGCCGATGCTGGGCCAGAGCGCATGAAGTGCAGGTCGATGGAGGGCTTGACAGCAGTTTTGATTACGTGCGTAATCGAATTGTCGATTACGGGCGTAAACAATGAATCCGATCAGTGAGGCCGAAGCCGTCGTGATGGAAGTGCTGTGGCAGCAGGCGCCCCGCGGTGCCGATGAGGTGGTTGCCGCACTGGCCCATCGGGACTGGGCCGAACCGACCATCAAGACGCTGCTCAACCGCCTGCTGACCAAGGGCGCGATCGCTGCCGAACGCGAAGGCCGCCGCTATCTGTATCGGCCGCTGCTGCAGCGCGAGGCCTGGGTGGCGGCGCAGAGCCAGGACTTTCTGGGCCGGGTGTTCGAAGGACGGGTGGCGCCACTGGTAGCCCATTTCAGTGAGCGCGGCCAGCTCAGCGCGCAGGACATCGCCGAACTGAAGAAACTGATCCAGGAGCTGGACCATGAGTGAGGTGCTCGACAGCGTGTGGCGGGCCAGCGTGTGGCTGGCGCTGGCGGTGATCCTGCTGGCGGCGATGCGGCCGCTGCTGCTGCGGCTGGGAGGGCCCTCGCTGGCCTATCGCAGCTGGTGGTTGTTGCCCCTGCTGCTGGCAGGCCTGTTGCTGCCGTTGCCTGCGCTGCCCCTGCTGCAGCATGTGCCGACCCTGCCCCTGAACGTGATGCCTGTCGCGCCGGAGGGCGAGCCCACCCAGGTCATGCGCTGGCCGCAATGGTTGCTGCTGGCCTGGATGCTTGGCGTGGCGATCAGTCTGCTGCGCAGCCTGCGCGCGCAGCAGCGCTTCGAACGTGTCCTGGGCCGTCTGCAGGCGCGCGTCGACGGCAGCTGGCAGGCCAGTGCCGATCCCGGTCTGCCGGCCCTGGTCGGCCTGTGGCGGCCGCGCATCGTGGTCGGCCCCGATTTCGACCAGCAGTTCGATGCACGCGAGCAGGGCTTGATCCTGGCACATGAACGCAGCCATCGCCGCAATGGCGATCACTGGGCGAACGGCGCGTTGCTGCTTGCACGCGCAGCGTTCTGGTTCCATCCGCTGATGCCGTGGGCAACACGCAGGTTCCTGCGCGACCAGGAACTGGCCTGCGATGCCCGCACCATTGCCACGCAGCCTGCGCTGCGCGGACTTTACGCCAGCACGCTGCTGAAGGCACAGCTGGTTCACCCGGTTGCGCCGGCAGTGTGTCACTGGCGCAGCCAACCCGTGTTGAAGGAGCGAATCGCCATGTTGAAGCAGTCCAAGCGGAAGGCATTGCCGTGGGTGTTCGGGCAGGTGCTGGTGGTCGGGGTGTGCGCGGGCCTGGCCACGGTGGCGTGGGCAAGCCAGCTCGGGATGGCCGGCGTGTCGTCGATCGGCGTCGAGCCAGCCGAGTACGCGCAGGCCGATGCCGCTGCGGCCGGCCTGCAGCGTTCTGCGCAGGTCGAGAGGATGGCACCGCCGAAGTATCCGGAGTCTGCTTTCCAGCAGGGCCTGACCGGCGTCGTCACCTTGAAGGTCGAGATCGACGCAGAGGGCAGGCCGACCGACGTACAGGTGCTCAGTGCCACCAATCCCGGTGTGTTCGATGCGGTGTCGATCACGGCCGCCAAGGGCTGGACCTTCCGGCCGGCCCTGAAGGATGGGCGTCCGGTGGCTTCCGCCGTGCGGATTCCACTGACGTTCTCCATGAGTGAGGACGAGAGGGAAGCGGAGCGCGCGCGGTGAGGCAGGCCGCGCTGCTGTTGGCCACGCTGCTGGCCGGCTGTGCCACCCAGGAGCGACTGGGCACGGTTGACACCCGCAGCGAGAGTGTCGGCCATCAGCGGTTGCAGCCCACAGCGGCGGGCGGCAGCGGTCAGGTGCAGGCCTATGCGCTGGCAGCGGGCGAAGGCTATCGGATGCCGCAGCTGTATGCGGCGCCTGATCCGAAGGTGGGCGACCGCGATCCGCGTACCGAACTGGCGCCCACCACCATCTGCCTGCAGGTGGTGGTCGATGCGGAAGGCATGGTAGAGCGCAGCCTGCCGCTGACTGACCGCCCCGAGTGCGCCGCCGGCGCTGCAGCGGAGAACGCGCCGCTGCTGCAGGCGGCGCAGGAGGCGGTGGCGATGTGGAAGTACAGCGCTGCCGCGGTCTGCCACTACCCGGTCGGCAAGGTCCCAGCCGACCGCGGCGACTGCGGGAGCGCCGAGCGCATCGAGCCGGTGCCGGTCAGCCTGCTGTACGCCTTCACCTTCGAGATCGTGAAGGGCCGGCAGACGGTCCGTACGCAGGGGAAATGATCGCGCGTGATGCCGGGTAGCGCCGGGCCATGTCCGGCCAGTACAGCGGCGTCGATCAGGCGCCGCCCTGGATGTTGGCCTTCACCGCCGGTTGCATCAGCGCCGGTTCGGCCAGCGTGGCGTCGCGGGCCTGGCGCACGCTGACGAAGTCGGCCTCGGCCACGCCGTCATGCACGTGGATGTTGCGCGCGCGCTGCTCGCCGATGGTGGTCTCGTTGGCGATGTCGCGGCCGCCCGGGCCATAGTCGTGGCAGACGAACACACGGGTGGACTCGGGCAGCGCCAGCAGGCGCTGGATCGAGCGGTACAGCTGCGCCGCATCGCCGCCGGGGAAATCGCAGCGGGCGGTACCGCCGTCGGGCATGAACAGCGAATCGCCCGTAAACAGTGCGTCGCCGATCAGGTAGGCGATGCTGTCGCTGGTGTGGCCGGGCACGGCGATGACCTGGCCGCGCACTTCGCCCAGCGTGAAGGTCTCGCCGTCGGCGAACAGGTGGTCGAAGATGTCGTCCGCGGCAGGAAGCTGCAGGCCGAACCGCGGCGCAAAGGTCGCCTGTACGGCGCGGATGCCTTCACCGATGGCCAGCGTGGCGTGAGGGAAACGCTGCTTGAGCCGCCGCCCGGCCGACACATGGTCGGCGTGGGCGTGGGTCTCCAGCAGCCACCTCAGCCGCAGCCCCTGCTGCTCGATCGCGTGCAGTGCCGGCTGGACCGGCGACTCGCTGCTGGCATCGGTGTCCGGGTCGTAGTCCAGGACCGGATCGATCAGCGCAGCCTCGCCGCTGGCCGGGTCGCTGACCAGGTAGCTGAAGGTATTGCTGTCACGATGGAAGAACGACTGGACCTGGACCGGCATCGGCAACCTCCTCAGCGTGCGGCGAGCACGCGGTTCAGCAGCTGCGCCAGATTCTCGCCGGCCAGCCGCAGCTGCGCTTCCGCCACCGGGCGGTAGCGCGCGGTGTATTCATCGCCGATCTTACGCGAGGCTGGATAAACGCCGGCTTGCATCGAAATGCGGCAGCTGGCTTCAGCCCACGCCTGCGGATCGCGCTGCGGATTGGACTGGCGCGCCAGTTTCGGCGCCGGCAGCGACCGCAGCACCGGCAGATAGCCGTTGTCGTCCAGCTTGCGGGTGTTGAGCATGCCGCTGTCCCACAGCGAATGGAGGTTGGTGCCGCGGTTGCCGTACTGCAGCTGGAAGTCGTTGCCGCCCTTGTCGTGACCGTAGCCGGCATGCATTGGCTGGTGGATGTCGCCGACCAGATGCACCACGAACTTCAGGGCCTGCAGCCGCTCGCCGTCGGTCAGGCTGCGATCGCCGAGGATCGCGCTCTGTGCCTTCAGCGCCTCGACGATGCAGTTGCCGTTGGTGCAGTGCCTGGGCGCTTCGTAGTGGCAGCCGTCTTCGGCGATGTTGACGTAATGCCAGCCGGCGGAACGGCGGCCGAGGCCCGGGTCCTTGGCGCGCAGCTGGTCGGCCCAAGGGGCCACGCTGGCGAGGGTGGCACCGGGTTCGCTGGCCAGCAGGCGGTCGACTTCGGCGCGCGCAGCGGGCGAGAGGCGGGAATCCGCTACCTCAGCGACAAGGCGATGACCTTGCGCGCCCCAGGCATGGGCAGGGGCGGAGGCGGACAGCAGAGCCGGCGCGATCGCGGCGGCGAGGAACAGGGAATGCAGGGCTTTCATGCCGGCATTCTAGCGGGGCGGCGGCCGGACGCGTTTGATCCAGCATGGCCGCTCGCCACGCGCCCTTGATGCGCGGACCGTTACGGTGGCGCGGCCACGGGCGGGGACATCGCGATGAGCATCACGGACCGGCGCATCACGGCAATACATGCGGACGACGGCTTTGCCCGCGCGTTCGATGAACAGGTGGTCTGGCGGATGCGCTGGGCCTGTGCCGTTGCCGGCATCTTTTCAATCGGCTTTGCCGTGCTGGACCATTTCTGGCTTCCGCCGGATGTGCATGCACAGGTGCTGCGCTGGCGGCTCGGGCTGCTGCTGCCGGTACTGCTGGTGGCGGTAGCACTCACCTTCGTCCCAGCGTTCCGCCGCCATCTGCAATGGCTGGGGGGCGGTGCTGTGCTGATCAGCGGGCTGGCGCTGGTGACGATGATCTGGACGGCGCATCGCGCCGGCGTGGATTATCCCTATGAAGGCGTCAGCCTGTTCCTGCTGCTGAACTACTTCCTGTGTGGCCTGCGCTTCGGCGTCGCCACGCTGACCGGAACCCTGATCGCATCGGCGTTCGTGCTGGCGGAGCTGCAGGTCGGCCGGCACTGGGCGCAGATGCTGCAGAGCGTGACGTTCGTGCTGGCCAGCAACCTGGCTGGCATCTTCGGTAGTTACATCCTGGAAAGGCAGGCGCGTGCAACCTGGCGCGCCGAGCAGCGGCTGGATGCACTGGCCAACCACGACGGATTGACCGGATTGCTCAACCGGCGCGCATTCGATCGTCGTGCCAACCAGATCTTCCAGCGTTATCTCCGCCGGCCGCACGCGCGTGGCGCCTTGCGCATCGCGATGATCGACATCGACTACTTCAAGCGCTACAACGACCATCATGGTCACCCGGCGGGCGATGCGGTCCTGCATGCGGTGGCGGTGACGCTGGCCGCGCAGCTTCGCGGCGCTGACTCGGTGGTGGCGCGGTACGGCGGTGAGGAGTTCGTGGCGCTGGGGCAGTGGTCGCCAGGCGAGCCGGAAACCGCGCCGTTCGAGCGGATGCGTCAGCAGGTCCAGGCGCTGGCGATCGCCCATGCCGATTCGGACGCCGCGCCGGTGGTGAGCGTCAGTATTGGTGTGGCGCGGTGGCATGACGATGGCGCCGATTCGCTGGAGCAGGCACTGGCGCGTGCGGATGCCGCGCTGTATCGGGCCAAGGCGTCCGGGCGCAACCGGGTCGAGGTGGCCACGGATGGGTAAGCCGAAAAAAGCCCCGGCGATCACCGGGGCAACATGCTGCGGAGGGTTCAGCGGTTGGCCGGAGGGCGGGGCAGGCCCGCCACGCCGGAGGCCGCGCTCAGAACTTGAAGACGTAGGAGGCGCCGTAGACCAGCGGATCGATGTTGACCGTACCGATCTTCTGGCCGTCCAGCTTCACCTTGCTGTCGATGTCGATCCAGCGCATGTCCACGCGCAGCGCGCCCCTCTCGCCGATCGCGAAGTCCACGCCGGCGTGCGCGGCCAGACCCCAGGAGTCCTGCAGCTTCAGTCGGCTGTCCTTGAGCGCGCCCGTGGTGTCTTCGCTGAAGAAGGTCGTGTAGTTCACGCCCGCACCGATGAACGGCGACACCTTGCCCTTGCTGTTGAAGTGGTACTGCACGGTCACCACCGGCGGCAGCTGCTTGGTGCTGCCGACGCGGCCGAGGCCGTTGATGTTGATGTCGTGCTTGAACGGCAGTGCCGCCAGCACTTCGATGCCCAGGTTGTCAGCGATGAAGTACTCACCGGTGATGGTCGGCTTGACGTCGTTGTCGACGTCGACCTTCAGCGTGCCACCGGCCAGCCAACCGTTGTTCGACTTCGGCGCCACCTGGTGCACGCCGGCCGAAAGGGTCCAGTCGCCCTTGGACTGGGCCATCGCCGGGGCGGCGGCGAGGGACAGGGCGGCGGCCAGGCTGGCCACGATCAGGGGAGAGGTCTTGCGCATGGGGGTGTTCTCGTTGCGGGGTGGATGGGGCCAGTCTCGGCCTCACGCCGCGCTAACGCTTTGATCCGGATCAAATCCGGCCAGCCCGCCCGCCACCGGCCCGGTCTGGCCGGCGGTGGCCAGGCCGGGCCTGCTAGACTTGTGGGCCCTATCCACCCCGCCGCACCCGTCGCGGCTGCAGGAGCTTGAGAAATGGCAATCAAGGTTGGTATCAACGGTTTCGGTCGCATCGGGCGTAACGTCCTGCGCTCGGCGGTGCTGAACTTCGGCGACGACATCGAAATCGTGGCCATCAACGATCTGCTGGAGCCGGATTACCTGGCCTACATGCTCAAGTACGACTCCGTGCACGGTCGCTTCAAGGCTGACGTGTCGGTGCAGGGCAACGACCTGCTGGTCAACGGCAAGAAGATCCGCCTGACCCAGGAACGCGATCCGGCCAACCTGAAGTGGGACGAAGTGGGCGTGGACGTGGTCATCGAGTCCACCGGTCTGTTCCTGACCAAGGAAACCGCGCAGAAGCACATCGATGCCGGCGCCAAGAAGGTCATCCTGTCCGCCCCGTCCAAGGACGATACGCCGATGTTCGTGTTCGGCGTGAACGACAAGACCTACGCCGGCCAGGCGATCATCTCCAACGCCTCGTGCACCACCAACTGCCTGGCCCCGCTGGCCAAGGTCATCAATGACAAGTGGGGCATCAAGCGTGGCCTGATGACCACCGTGCACGCCGCCACGGCTACCCAGAAGACCGTTGACGGCCCGTCCAACAAGGACTGGCGCGGCGGCCGCGGCATCCTGGAGAACATCATTCCGTCCTCCACCGGTGCGGCCAAGGCGGTCGGCGTGGTCATTCCGGAACTGAACAAGAAGCTCACCGGCATGAGCTTCCGCGTGCCGACCTCGGACGTGTCGGTGGTCGACCTGACCGTCGAGCTGGAAAAGGAAGCCACCTACGCCGAGATCTGCGCCGAAGTGAAGGCACAGAGCGAAGGCGCGCTGAAGGGCATCCTCGGCTACACCGAAGACAAGGTCGTGGCTACCGACTTCCGCGGTGAGACCCACACGTCGGTGTTCGATGCCGAAGCCGGCATTGCCCTGGACGGTACCTTCGTCAAGCTCGTGTCGTGGTACGACAACGAGTGGGGCTACTCCAACAAGTGCCTGGAAATGGCCAGGGTCGTCGCCGCCAAGTAAGGCCGGCGAAGATCGCGCACGAACCCCGGCCTGGCCGGGGTTCGTCGTTTGAGGGACCGGCCCTGTCGTAGCATGGGGCGGTCCGACCGCCGCCGCAGGGGCGCGGGATCGCATGGGAAGGCACGCAATGGAAGCACTGATAGCCCTGGTCGTATTGATACTGCTGGCGATTCCGCTGCTGCTGGTGGTCGCGCTGGTGATGATCGCCGGCCTGCGGCGCCGGGTCGCTGCGCTTGAGAGCGCACTGGCCGATGTGTCGCAATCGCCGCGCGCTGCCGCGCCACCGCCCGGGCCCGCCCCCGTTCCGGCAACGGACGCGCCAGCCATGGAGCGACCGCGGGCTGCGGCAGCACCTTCTCCCGTGGCGGCCCATGCGCCGGAATCCTCCGTGCCGGCGCCGCCGCGGCAGGCAGCGCCGCCACCACCGCCGCTGCCGGCCACGCCGCCCCCGCCTGCGCCGCCGGTCGAGCCGGCCGGGCCGGGCTTCTTCGAGCGTGGCATCGGCGCCGTCAAACGCTGGTTCACCGAGGGCAACGTGCCGGTCAAGATCGGCATGCTGGTGCTGCTGGCCGGTGTTGCCGCGCTGCTGAAGTACGTCAGTGACCAGGGCTGGCTGGTGCTCCCGGTCGAACTCCGGCTGGCGGCCGTCACCGCTGGTGCGCTGGGCCTGCTGGCCTTCGGCTGGCATCAGCGCGAACGCCGGCGCCTGTTCGCGCTGGCCCTGCAGGGCGGCGCCATCGGTGTGCTGCTGCTGACCATCTTCGCGGCATTCAAGCGTTTTGAGCTGCTTGCGCCGGGATTTGCGTTCGCCAGTTCGATCGCGCTGGTCGCCGGCCTGTGCGTGCTGGCAGTACTGCAGAACTCGCGCACCCTGGCGGTGCTGGGCATCCTGGCGGGCTTCATGGCCCCGCTGTGGCTGTCGACCGGCAGTGGCAACCATGTCGGCCTCTTCAGCTACTACGCAGTGCTCAACGCCGGCATCTTCGCCATCGCCTGGTTCCGTCCGTGGCGCGCGCTGAACCTGCTGGGCTTCGCGTTCACCTTCGGTATCGGCACGTTCTGGGGCGTGCTTCAGTACAGGGCCGAGAAGTTCTCCAGCACCGAACCGTTCCTGCTGCTGTTCCTCGCCTTCTATCTGCTGATTCCCCTGCTGTACGCGCGCAGGCAGCCTGCCGGTCGCCGCGATCTGGTCGATGGCAGCCTGGTGTTCGGCACGCCGTTGATCGCCTTCTCGCTGCAGGCGGCGATGCTGCACGAACAGCCGATGACACTGGCACTGTGCGCGCTGGGCCTGGCGGTGATCTACGCGGTGCTGGCGCGTGCCTTGATCGCCCGGGCCTCGTATACGGTGCTGGCGCAGTCGCACGCGGTGCTGGCGGTGGGTTTCGCCACGCTGGCCGTGCCGCTGGCCTTGTCCGCCCGTGCCACCGGTGCGGTGTTCGCGCTGGAAGGTGCCGGGCTGGCCTGGCTCGGTCTGCGCCAGAGGCGCTGGCTGCCACAGGTGTCCGCTGCGCTGCTGCAGATGGCGGCGGCATTCGCCTTCGTGGCAGGTGGCAACCACTGGCACGAGGACGGGCGCCTGCTGCTCAATCCCACCGCGATCGGTGCGCTGCTGCTGGCCGTGGCGGGGTTGGCGTCGGCGTGGAGCTACCAGCGCCGGGCACGTCATGAGATCGCCCTGGTCTACTACCTGTGGGGCCTGCTGTGGTGGCTCGGCGGCTGGGTGCACGAGATCGGTCGTTTCCTCGCGCATGCCTCGCAGGCCGATGCACTGCTGGTGCTGGCGGCGGCGACCGCCTGGCTGGCAGCCGAGGTGCAGCGCCGGCAACCGGCACGTGCGCTGGGGATGACCGCACTGGCGATGCTGGCGATGGCGTTCCCATTGGCATTGGCGCAAAGCCATGCACACCAGCAACCGTTCGCGGGCCACGGCGCCCTGGCATGGGCGCTGTTCGCCGTGCTGGGGGGGCGCACGTTGCTGTGCCTGCGCCAGGGCGGCGACACGGTGGCGCGCATCGCCCAGTTCCTGTGGTGGCTGCTGTGGCCATCGCTGCTTTCGCTGCTGGCCCTGTGGGGAGGCGGCGAGGCTGGCCTGGCACAGGGCTGGACGTTGTTGCTGGTGACGCTGCCCTGGCTGCTGCTGGCCGCCCTGTCACTGTGGCGCTGGGGTTGGCTGCGCTGGCCGCTGGGCCCGGCATTCGATGCCGCACGCGTGCCGCTGCAGTGCGTGCTGTTCGCGCTGCTGGCGACCGGATGGCTGCTGGGCCAGCTGCTGCCGGGCACTGCGGCACCGCTGCCGTGGCTGCCGGTGCTGAACCCGGCCGAGATGGGGCAGTGGCTGAGCCTGTTGCTGCTGGCGCGCTGGCTATACAGCGATGTGGCACCGCCCGCGCTGCGCAGGCTGCGCCTGCCGGTGCTGGCACTGGCGGGCTTCATCGCCCTGACCAGCCTGGTCCTGCATGGCGTGCACCACTGGGGGGGACTGGCCTGGAGTACGTCGATGGCGCGCTACAGCTTGGCCCAGACCAGCCTGACCGTGCTGTGGAGCGTGCTCGGCGTGATCGCCTGGGTGTGGGGCTCGCGTCGTGGCCAGCGTGTGTTGTGGATGGTCGGCGCGGTGCTGATGGGCGTGGTCCTGGCCAAACTGGTCCTCATCGACCGCCAGCACCTGGGCAACCTGCTCGGGATCGCATCGTTCATCGCCTATGGCCTGCTGTGTACGGTCGTCGGCTATCTGGCACCGGCGCCACCGGGCGCGGTGCCATCCGTGGAGGAGAACCAATGAGAATGTGGAGCAGGATGGTGGTGCCGGCGATGCTGGGCCTGTTCGCCACCATGGCCGTACACGCGTCCGACTACCGCACGCAGTACGCCGAGCAGTGGCCGCTGACGCTGTCCAGTGCGCAGTCCGGCGCCTATCGGGTGGTGCTGGAACCGGCGATCTACCGCCGTGCAGGCGCAGCAGACCTGGGTGACCTGCAGGTGTTCAACGCGGCCGGACAGGCCCTGCCGTCGGCATTGCTGGCACCGGACGCGCCGCTGGCACAGCCGCCGGTGCAGCGCGAGCTGCCCTGGTTCGCACTGCCGCCGCTGGCCGATGCGCAACGCAACGACCTGCAGTTGCTGACCGAGCGCGATACCGACGGCCGTGTGCGCCGGGTCGAAGCGCGTGTCGGTGCTGGCACGGTGAACGGGCAGGGCGGCTGGCTGATCGATGCCAGCGTGCTCGGCCAGCAACCGCTGGCGGCGCTGGTGCTGGATTGGGCCGACAGTGGCCAGCCGCTGCAGGCGCAGGTGCAGCTTGATGCCAGCGATGACCTGCAGCATTGGCGCTCCATCGGTCGGGACATTCCGCTGGTGGACCTGCAGCGCGCCGGCAAACGGTTGCTGCAGCGACGCCTGCAGGTTGACGGCAATGCGCGCTATCTGCGCGTGCTGCCGCAGGGCGACGCGCGACTGCCTGCCCTGCATGGCGTGCTCGCCGAGCTTCCGCCGGCACCGGCGACGTTGCCTTGGGAATGGCTGTCACTGACGCCGATAGCGCAGGGCAAGGGCGAATACACATTCGAACTGGACGGCCGTTTCCCGATCGCGCGCGCCGATGTCGCCAGTACCGACAACAGCCTGGTGCAGTGGACGCTGTTCAGCCGCGACGATGAAGGCGCGGAGTGGCAACGACGCAGTGCACCGTGGATCGCCTATCAGCTGCAGCAGGGAACGCAGGGCCCGCGTCAGCAGTCGGCGGCGCAGGTGCTGGGCGATGTGCACCGCGACCGCTACTGGAAGCTGGTGGCAAGCCCGGCGGAGATCGCCGGCGCCCCCACCCTGCGCCTGGGCTACCAGCCGGAAGTGATGGTGTTCCTGAGCCAGGGCGCTGCGCCCTATGCACTGGCGGTGGGCAGCGCGACGGCGCGCCGCGCGGAGGCGCCGATCGGGGTGCTGATCGAGGAACTTCGCCAGCGCAACGATCCGGCCTGGCAGCCGACGCTGGCACGCCTGGAGGGCCGTCCCGAGCCGCTGGCCGGAGACGCAGCGCTGGAACCGCAGCGGGACTGGAAGGCCTGGCTGCTGTGGGCGCTGCTGGGCGTGGGGGTCCTGGTCGTGGGCGGTCTGGCGGTCAGCCTGCTCAGGCAGAAGCCTTCGCCTTCGGCGTAGATCCCGATGAATCCCGGCCGCGCATGGAGCGGCGCTGCGGCCGGCGCCATCCGTTCTGCCGCAGCCGATACAATGACGGTCTGCCGAACGCCGGCACCCCGTCCCTGAGCCCAAGAGTTGCCCATGTCCATCGTCCGCATGACCGACCTCGACCTCTCCGGCAAGCGCGTGCTGATCCGCCAGGATCTGAACGTGCCGATCGAGAATGGCCGCATCACTTCCGAACAGCGCATCACCGCTTCGCTGCCGACGCTCAAGCGCGCACTGGAGCAGGGCGCGGCGGTGATGGTCACCTCGCACCTGGGCCGGCCGAAGGAAGGCGTGTGGAGCGAAGCCGATTCGCTGGCACCGGTTGCCGCACGCCTGTCCGAACTGCTGGGTCGCGAGGTGCCGCTGGTGCGCGACTGGATCGACGGCGTCGAGGTGCAGCCGGGCCAGCTGGTGCTGCTGGAAAACTGCCGGATGAACGTCGGCGAGGGCAAGGATGACGAAGCCCTGTCGAAGAAGTACGCCGCGCTGTGCGATGTGTTCGTGATGGATGCCTTCGGTACCGCGCACCGCGCGCAGGCGTCCACCCATGGCGTGATCCGTTTCGCCCCGGTCGCCGCGGGTGGCCCGCTGCTGATGGCCGAGCTGGATGCCCTGGCGCAGGCGCTGGACGCACCGGCCAAGCCGCTGCTGGCCATCGTGGCCGGCAGCAAGGTCAGCACCAAGCTGGAACTGCTGGCCAATCTGGTGGGCAAGGTCGACCAGCTGATCGTGGGGGGCGGCATCGCCAACACCTTCATCGCGGCTGCCGGCTACAAGGTCGGCAAGTCGCTGTACGAGCCGGACCTGCTGGACACCGCCCGGAAGATCGTTGCCGACGCCAAGGCGCGCGGGGCCGAGATTCCGCTTCCGGTGGACGTGGTCACGGCCAAGCAGTTCCTGCCCGACGCCATTGCCGAAGTGAAGGCCGTGGATGCGGTCGCCGAAGATGATCTGATCCTGGACATCGGTCCGCAGACCGCTGCCCAGTACGCGCAGCTGATTGCGAATGCCGGCACCGTGGTCTGGAACGGCCCTGTCGGCGTGTTCGAGTTTGAAGCCTTCAGCAAGGGAACCGAAGCGCTGGCGCGTGCCATCGCCACGTCCCCGGCATTCTCCATCGCCGGCGGTGGCGACACCCTGGCAGCGGTCGACAAGTTCGACATCGCCAAGGACGTGAGCTACATCTCCACCGGTGGCGGCGCGTTCCTGGAATTCCTGGAAGGCAAGACCCTGCCGGCCGTGGCCGCGCTCGCCGCGCGCGGCGCATGAACCCGGACGGCACCCAGGCCGGTTCTGCCCACCCGGCACCGGAAGAACGCGCGACGCTCTTCTTCGACCTGGACGGTACGTTGATCGATTCGCAGGTGGGCATCACCACCTGCATCGCTTATGCGCTGCAGAAGATGGAGCATCCGGTGCCGGCGCGGGAAACGCTGCTGGGCTGGATCGGGCCTTCGCTGCGCACCACGTTCGCGCCGCTGTTCATCGAACCGGCGCGGGTGGAGCAGGCCGTCGGGTACTACCGCGAGCGCTTCGATGCCGAGGGCTGGCGCGAGCACACGGTGTACCCCCAGGTGGAGGACGCCCTGCGCACCTTGCATGCGCGTGGCCACCGCCTGGCGGTGGTCACCGCCAAGAACGAGCCGCACGCGCGCCGGATCCTGGCCCATCTGCCGTTCGGCGGATTGTTCGAGGACATCATCGGCTCGACCCTGGATGGTTCGCGCAGCCACAAGCCCGAGCTGGTCGGCGAAGCGCTGCGCCGGCTGCAGGTGTCGCCCACGCAGTGCTGGATGATCGGCGACCGTCGCATGGATATCGAGGGCGCGCGTCACCACGGCCTGCGAAGCATCGGCGTGCTGTGGGGGTTTGGTGGCGAAGCGGAACTCACTGAAGCCGGTGCGGGCCAGCTGGCACGCGAACCGGTCCAGCTGACGACACTGTTGGCCTGATACCGGGCACCCTGCGCCGGCGTATGTCCGGGCGATGTCCGTTACATGTCCCGCAGAGTCAGGCAGCACAAGGTTGTAACCGCATACATGGGGCGTGAAGGATGTGCTAATTTCCGTGCTTTAACGGGAGAGGCCCATTCACCATGTTCGAGCGTCAGCGTCGCACCAAGATCCTAGCCACCCTCGGTCCGGCCACCGATCCGCCGGGCGTGCTGGAGGATCTGTTCCGCGCCGGCGTCAACGTGGTGCGCCTGAACTTCAGCCACGGTGACCCGTCCGGCCAGGCCAAGCGTGCCGCCGACGTGCGCGCTGCCGCGCAGCGGGTGGGCGTGGAAGTGGGCATCCTGGCCGACCTGCCGGGCCCGAAGATCCGCATCGAGCGCTTTGCCGAAGGCAAGATCCATCTCAAGGCGGGCGATCGTTTCGATCTGGTCGCCTCGCCCAACGCACCGGCCGGCGATGCCACGCAGGTGGGTGTGAGCTACCTCGGCCTGCCGCAGGACGTCGGCCCCGGTGATGTCCTGCTCCTCGATGACGGCCTGATGCAGCTGCAGGTCGTCGAGGTGCAGGGTGAGCGGATCATCAGCACCGTGCTCAACGACGGGGTGCTGTCTGATCGCAAGGGCTTGAACAAGCAGGGCGGTGGCCTGTCGCTGGGCGCGTTGACCGAGCGCGACAAGGAGCTGATCGGGATCGTCGCCAAGATCGGTGTCGACTTCATCGCCGTTTCCTTCTGCCGCAATGCGCAGGACATGAACGATGCCCGCGCGATCGCCGAATCGCACGGCTGCTACGCCGCGCTGGTGTCCAAGATCGAGCGCACCGAAGCGATCGAGAACCTGGAGGAGATCGTCGAGGCCAGTGACGTGGTGATGGTGGCGCGCGGCGACCTCGGCGTGGAAATCGGCGATGCCGAACTGCCGGGCCTGCAGAAGAAGATCATCAAGGCTTCGCTGGCGCAGAACAAGGTGGTGATCACTGCCACCCAGATGCTGCAGTCGATGGTGGAAAGCCCGATCCCGACCCGCGCGGAAGTGCTGGACGTGGCCAACTCGGTGATCGACGGCACCGATGCGGTGATGCTGTCGGCCGAAACCGCTGCCGGTGCGTATCCGGTCAAGGCCGTGGAGGCGATGGCGCGCATCTGCCTGGGCGCCGAGCGCCAGTTCCAGACCGAGACCGACTTCAATGCGTCGCCGCGCAACCTGGAGCGCGCCGACCAGGCCATCGCGATGGCGACCATGTTCCTGTCCCAGCACGTGGGCGTGCGGGCCATCGTGGCCATGACCGAGTCCGGCGGTACCGCGCGCTACCTGTCGCGCTTCCGTGCCAAGGCACCGGTGTTCGCGGTGACCCGCCATGACGGCGCACGCCGGCAGATGGCGCTGATGCGCGATGTGTTTCCGATCAATTTCGACAGCCGTGGCCTGACCCCGCGCGAAGCCGCACGTGGCAGCATCCGCCTGCTGGTCGAATCGGATCTGCTGCAGGCCGGCGATCGGGTGGTGTTCACCAGCGGTGAGCACATGGAAACCCACGGTGCGACCAACACCCTGCGCCTGCTCGAGGTGGGCGAAGACGGTCGCGCCAGCGGTCTGGGCGATCTGTAACCGCTGCGGAACCGGGTCGGAGCCCCACCGGGGCTCTGACCGGAACGGCGCAGGACAGCGCCTGTCCTGAACGGACATTGGAATCGTTTCCAGTCTGGCCTCCACGTCGAGGCCACGGGCTGCGGGGCTATACTTACGTTTTTCCCGCACCCGCCACAGGAAGTACATGAGCATCGAACAGCTGGCTGAAACCGCCCAGGCCATGGTTGCCCCGGGCAAGGGCATCATCGCGATCGACGAATCCACCGGTACCATCGCCAAGCGCTTCGCCGGCGTGGGCATCGAGAACACCGAGGAGAACCGTCGCGCCTATCGCGAACTGCTGCTGACCACGCCGAAGCTCAACGAGCACATTTCCGGCGCCATCCTGTACGACGAAACCATCCGCCAGTCGACCAAGGACGGCGTGCCGTTCGCCAAGTACATGGCCGACCACGGCATGATTCCGGGCATCAAGGTGGACAAGGGTGCGCATCCGCTGGCCGGCTGCCCGGGCGAACTGGTCACCGAAGGCCTGGACGGCCTGCGTGAGCGCCTGCAGGAGTATTACAAGCTGGGTGCGCGCTTTGCCAAGTGGCGTGCGGTCATCAACATCGGCGAGAGCATTCCGTCGGGCACCTGCATCGAATCCAACGCCCATGCGCTGGCCCGCTACGCCGCGCTGTGCCAGGAATGCGGCCTGGTGCCGATGGTCGAGCCGGAAGTGATCATGGACGGCGACCACGACATCGAGACCTGCTACGAAGTCACCGAAGCCACCCTGCGTTCGCTGTTCGACGCCCTGTACCAGCAGAACGTGCTGCTGGAAGGCACCATCCTGAAGGCTTCGATGGTCATCTCGGGCAAGGACTGCGAAGAGCAGGCCGACGTCGAGGAAGTGGCCGAGTCCACCGTGATGTGCCTGAAGAGCACCGTGCCGGCGATCCTGCCGGGCGTGGTGTTCCTGTCCGGCGGCCAGAGCGATGAACAGTCCACCGCCCACCTCAATGCGATGAACCAGCTGGGCAACCTGCCGTGGCCGCTGAGCTTCTCCTACGGCCGTGCCATGCAGCAGGCGGCACTGAAGCTGTGGGCCAAGGACATGAAGGGCAACTACGCCGCCGCGCAGAAGACCGTGTTCGAGCGCGCCAAGGAAAACGGCCTGGCTGCACTGGGCAAGTGGAACGGTTGATCGGTTCCATCGCAGGATGAACAGGGCAACGCCGGCCTCACGCCGGCGTTTGCTTTTGCGGGTATCTTTTCCGCCTCCCGCGGGCCCGGCCGGCCCGGGGGACACACATGGAAGGCCAAGGAGAAAAAACATGCGTTTGGCAGCAATCACGCTGGCCGTTGCTACGGTCCTCGCCGCAGGCGGTTGCAACCGCTCCGGCAGCAATGCGGATGTGGGCAAGGCCCCGTCGCTCGAGTTCGACAAGCCCGTTTCCGGCGAGATCACCTCGCGCAGCGGCATCAATTTCAATGACGGCAGCCACCACCAGCTGTACCAGATCACGCTGGAGGACAAGCAGCTGGTGGGCATGAAGCTGACCGGTGCCCTCAGTGGCTCGATTGCCGTGTTCAACAATGGCAGCCTGGTCGCCAGCAGCCGCACCGGCTATGAGCGCAGCGGGGATGTATCGCTGGCGTTCCGCGCCAACGGTGCCGGCACCTACCAGGTGGCGGTCAACGCCGACAGCCCGACCGCCTACGGCCCTTACCGCCTGCGGGTGGAGAAGCTGGTGCCCTACGACGGCAAGCCCATCGCAGGCAGCGGCGAAGTCGTGGACATGCTGGTTTCCGGATCGCAGGACTACACCCTGCAGGTGGACAAGGCCGGCCTCTATGAGGTCAACCTGTCGTCCGATGCGTTCGATACCGTGCTGAAGCTGAAGGGCGGCGAGATCGACGCGGAGAACGACGATGGCGGTGACAGCACCAATTCGCGCCTGTCGCTGCCGTTGCAGCCCGGCAAGTACACGCTGGGCGTGCGCGGGCTGGACGACGATGCGTCCGGCACCTTCAAGCTGACCGTTGCCCGCACCGAGCTGCCGGGCAACATCGTCGAGCGCGACGGTACCCAACTGCCGCAGTCGGGCAGCGTGTTCACCATGCTCGACAGCGAAGGTCGCCGTCGCTTCCTGCTGACACTGGAGCGTCCGGGCGATGTTCGCCTGGATGCGATCTCCGGTCAGGTGGACACCGTGCTGCGTGTGGTCGGCGGTGATGTCGAGCTGGTCGACGACGACGGCGGCAACGGCACCAACGCGCGTCTGCAGGAATCGCTACCGGCCGGTCATTACACCGTCGATGTTTCCAGCCTCAGCGACGAGCAGGGCCTGGTCGAGGTGCGCGTGCAGATCGATGGCGCCAGCGCTGCCGGCGCCGCGGCGTCGGCGGCCCGCGCAGCGGCGGATGCGGCGGCCGTGCCGGATGACGCCGCGGTCGACGCGGCCAGCCGCTGACGCGTCCAGGGGCACTGCCGCAATGAAAAGGCCGGGCATTGCCCGGCCTTTTCTTCAGTGCCGCCGCCCCGTGTTCAATGCGCGGCAGCGAAGCCGGTATCACCCAGTGGCGGCAGCAGCGTGCCGCGCACTTCGTTGTCCGCGTTCTGCCCGGCACTGGCCAGGGCCTGCTGATACGCCTTGGCCGTGGCGGTGTTGAAAGCAACCAGCACGATCCGCATCGGCTGTGCATGGCTGCGTTGCCACGCCAGGGTTTCCGTCACGGCGATCTGCGCGGCCTGGTAAAGCGGATAGCCGTACACGCCACAACTGATGGCCGGGAACGCGATCGACTGCACCCCGAGCGATTCGGCCAGCTGCAGCGATTTCCAGTAGCAGTTGGCCAGCAGCGCGGGTTCATCGCGCAGGCCGTCGTGCCAGACCGGGCCCACCGTGTGCAGCACGTGCCGCGCCGGCAATGCATGGGCGCCGGTGGCGCGCACTTCACCGGTCGGGCAGCGCACGCCTGGGCGCAGTTCCGGCAGTTGCCGGCATTCGGCCAGCAGGCCGGGGCCGGCGGCACGGTGGATCGCACCGTCCACTCCGCCGCCGCCCAGCAGCGATTCATTGGCCGCGTTGACGATCGCATCCACCGCCAGGGTCGTGATGTCGCCCTGCCACACTTCGATCTTCATGCGTCCGTCTCCTGCCTGTCGGATGTTCCGCGCAGTACCTGCGGCGGCTGTACCCAGCGTAGGGGACAGGCCATCGATGCTGCGTCATGACCGTCTCACGCGCTGCGATCCGACGGTCTTCACGCACGATGGCGGTCGCCACCTTCACGCAGGCTGAAGCAGAGAGGGGTCAGATCCTTTTCCGTATGGAAAAGGCCCTGACCCCATGTTTCCGAGGTGCGCAGGCAGGGTCAGAGCCCTCTCCCGGACGGGAAAGGGATCCGACCCTGTGCATCACGGCAGGCCGGCCAGCCAGTCGTCGTCGGAACCTTCGTTCACGTCGGCGAACAGGGGCGTGGAGAAGTAGCGCTCGCCGGTATCCGGCAGCATCGCCAGGATCACCGAACCCGGCTCGGCACGGCTGGCCACATCCAGCGCGCTGGCGACCGTGGCGCCGGCGGAGATGCCGACGAAGATGCCTTCCTCGGCGGCCAGCCGGCGCGCGGTGGCGATGGCGCGTTCGTCGTCCACGCTCAGCAGCTCGTCCACCACGTCGCGGTTGAGCACGTCCGGCACGAAGTCCGGCGTCCAGCCCTGGATCTTGTGCGGCTTCCAGTCATCGCCCTTGAGCAGCGCGGCGCCGGCTGGCTCGGTGGCAATGATGCGGGTCTGCGGCCGTGCGACCTTCAGCACCTCGCCGACACCGGTGAGGGTTCCGCCGGTTCCCCAGCCGCTGACGAAATAGTCCAGGCGCCTGCCGGCGAAGTCGCGCAGGATCTCCGCCGCCGTCGTGTTGCGGTGGTAGGCCGGGTTGGCCGGATTGGCGAACTGGCTGGCGAGGAACCAGCCATGCTGTTCGGCCAGTTCGCGCGCCTTGCGCACCATGCCGCTGCCACGTTCCGCCGCCGGGGTCAGGATCACCTTGGCGCCGTAGGCACGCATCAGCTTGCGGCGTTCCACCGAGAACGTCTCGACCATGGTCGCCACGAACTTGTAGCCACGGGCGGCGGCCACCATCGCCAGCGCCACGCCGGTGTTGCCCGAGGTGGCTTCGACGATGGTGTCACCCGGCTTGAGCAGGCCACGGGCCTCGGCGTCGAGGATGATCGCCAGCGCCAGGCGGTCCTTGACCGAACCGCCGGGATTGAACGACTCGACCTTGGCGTAGAGGCTGACCTGCGGCGGCGCCAGGCGCTGCAGCTTGACGATGGGGGTGTTGCCGACGGTGTCGAGGATGGAGTCGTACAGGGCCATGGAAGCGCTCCGGAGGCGGGGCCACGCCAGGACGGCGGGCGGAAGAGGGAGGGCTGGCTGTTCACGCCAGCGGCTGCCGGCTGACCGTAGCGCCGGCATATGACGCCCGGAAATGACCAGATGCCTTTCTTAAACAACCTTTGGTTATAAGCTGGTGACGGCAATTGACCCTAGAGTGGACCTCCGCCCCTGCTGCCTGCCCGCCCATGACGCTGACCCAGCTGCGCTATCTGGTCGCCATCGCCGACGCCGAGCTGAACATCACGCTGGCTGCCTCGCGCGTGCACGCCACCCAACCCGGCCTGTCCAAGCAGCTCAAGCAGCTGGAGGACGAGCTGGGCTTCCTGTTGTTCGTACGCAAGGGTCGCAGCCTGGAGTCCGTTACCCCGGCCGGTACCGAGGTGATCTCCCGCGCGCGCGCCGTGCTGGCCGAGGCCAACAACATCCGCACCTACGCGGCCAACCAGCGCCGCGAAAGCCAGGGCCAGCTGATCCTGACCACCACCCATACCCAGGCGCGTTTCGTGCTGCCGCCGGCGGTGGCGGCGATCAAGCAGGCGTATCCGCAGGTCAGCGTGCACCTGCAGCAGGCCGCCGAAGCCGATGCGCTGGATCGGTTGAACCAGGGTGATGCGGACATCGCCATCATCAGTACGGCTGGTGGGGAGCCTGGCGATGGCATCGCCGTACCGTTGTTCCGCTGGCGGCGGCTGGTGGTGGTGCCCAAGGGCCATCCGCTGGATCGCGCGGGCCGCGCACCGGACCTGGCGGCGCTCGCCCGCCAGCCCCTGATCAGCTATGAATCGTCCACGCGCCCGAACTCGTCGCTGCAGCGTGCCTTTGCTGCCAACGGGCTGGTTCCGGATCTGGCGCTGACTGCGCTGGACGCCGATCTGATCAAGACCTATGTGCGTACCGGCCTGGGTGTGGGCCTGCTGGCCGAAATGGCGGTCAGTTCCCTCGACGAAGACCTCAAGGCATGGCCGGCACCCGCTCCGATCGCCGAGTGCATCGCCTGGGCGGTGCTGCCGCGTGACCGCGTGCTGCGCGATTACGCGCTGGAGCTGGTGCATGTGTTGGCGCCACAGATCGATCCGCGGGACCTGCGCCGGGTGCTGGACGGCAACCAGGTGGCCGCGTGGCCGCTGCCGCCGACCTGGGAATCGCTGACCCAGACCATCACGGTGTGAGGGTGCTCGGGCAGGGCTGCGCCCTGCACCTGCGAAGAACTGGCGCAACAGCAACAACGCGGCCAGGCCCCGATGGATCGGCCGCGGAGAGGAACAACCGGATCGGATCCCCGCCAGGATCCGACCCGGTCCGACGCCCTCCGCCGGACCTGTCCGACTCTACGGCAGCCGCACGCCCAGCGGTCGCCCGGATACATCCCGACATACGCCGACACCGCCGCACAGACCCTTGCATGGAACGGGTTCAGGCCGCTATCGCGACGCCGGTTCCACGCCGGTAAACGCTTGGCATATACCGCCTTCGCGGGGGGATGCCTACACTCGGCGGCCGTGGATCAATCAGGACCGTTCATGTTGGCTCGTATCGCTTCGACCCTGGCCCTTGGCCTCAGCCTGGCCGTCCTGGCCGGGTGCGCAGGCAAACAGGAGGCCGCCGCGCGACGGCAGGGGGAAGCGGTGCCGGTCACCGCGCAGATCGTGCAGCCGACGCAATGGAACGACACCCTGCAGGCGCTGGGTACGGCCAAGGCGCGGGAGTCGATCAGCGTCACCGCCAAGGTCAGTGAGATCGTTGAGAAGGTGCACTTCGAAAGCGGCCAGCAGATCGCTGCGGGTGCGCCGATCGTGACTCTGCGTGGCCAGGCCCAGGAAGCGGCGCTGGTGCAGGCGCAGGCCACCTTCCACGAGGCCGACCAGCTGTACCGCCGGCAGCGCGAACTGGCCACGCAGCGGTTGGTGTCCAGCGCCACGCTGGATACGCAGAAGTCGATCCGCGATGCCGCCGAGGCCCGTGTCGCGCAGATGCAGGCCGACATCGGCGACCGTCGTGTGCGTGCGCCGTTCGCAGGTGTGCTGGGTATCCGCCAGGTCAGCCCTGGCACGCTGCTGACGCCGACCACGGTGATTGCCACCCTGGACGACATCGAGCGCATGCACGTCGATTTCCAGGTGCCCGAAGTGGAACTGGCCGCGCTTTCGGCGGGCGACAAGGTCAGCGCGACCAGCGTCGCGTGGCCGGGGCGCACGTTCGAAGGAGAGGTCACCACCATCGATGCACGTATCGACCCGGCCACCCGCGCGGTGACCGTGCGGGCCGACTTCGCCAACGCCGACCATGCGCTGCGCCCGGGCATGCTGCTCGATGTGCGCCTGTTCCGCCCCGAGCGCCCGGCGCTGGTGATCCCGGAGATAGCGGTGGTGCAGGTGGGCCGTGACAGTTTCGTGTACCGCATCGGCGCCGACGACACCGTCGAGCGCGTGGACGTGGTCACCGGCGCGCGCCGTGCCGGCGTGGTCGAGATCAAGCAGGGGCTGGCCGCCGGTCAGCGCATCGTGGTCGACGGCACCGGCAAGCTGCGCCCGGGTCTGAAGGTGGCCGCCCGTGATGCGGCGCCGGCCAGCGGTGCCAAGCCTGCCGATGCGCCTGCGCCGGTCGCGACCGAGGAACAGGGCGGATGAAGCTGTCCGACGTTTCCATCCAGCGGCCGGTGTTCGCCGTAGTGATGAGCCTGCTGCTGCTGGTGCTGGGCATCATGTCCTTCACCCGCCTCACGCTGCGCGAACTGCCGGCCATCGACCCGCCCATCGTGTCGGTGTCGGTTGACTACACCGGTGCCTCGGCGGCAGTCATCGAAAGCCGGATCACCCAGGTGCTGGAAGATGCGCTCGCCGGCATCGAAGGCATCGATACCATCAACGCGCGCAGCACCAACGGCCGCTCGCAGGTCAGCATCGAGTTCACCTCCAACCGCGATATCGAGGCCGCGGCCAATGACGTGCGCGATGCCGTCAGCCGGGTTGCCGACCGCATGCCGGAAGAGGCGCGCCCGCCGGAGATCGCCAAGGTCGAGAGCGATGCCGATCCGATCATCTGGTTCAACATGGTCTCCTCGACCATGGATACGCTGGAGCTGAGCGACTACGCCGACCGCTATGTGGTCGACCGCTTTTCCAGCCTCGATGGCGTCGCCCAGGTCCGTATCGGTGGTCGCCAGCGCTATGCGATGCGCATCTGGCTGGACCGCGATCAGCTGGCCGCGCGTGGACTGACCACCGGTGATGTGGAAACCGCGCTGCGCAACGAGAACGTGGAACTGCCCGCCGGGCGCATCGAATCCACCGACCGCGATTTCACCCTGCGCGTGGAACGCAATTACATCAAGCCCGAAGACTTCGCGACCATCCCGCTGGGCAAGGGCAGCGACGGTTACGTCGTGCGCATGGGCGACGTGGCGAAGATCGAGCTGGCGTCGGCCGAGCGCCGCGCCTATTACCGCAGCAATGGCGAGCCGGGCATCGGCCTGGGCATCGTCAAGACCTCCACCGCGAACTCGCTGGACGTCGCGCGCACCGCGCGCGCCGAAGCCGAGCGGGTCGCGTTGACGCTGCCCAAGGGCACGCAGATCTTCGTTGCCTTCGACAACACCACCTTCATCGAAGCGGCCGTCGATCGCGTCTATGCCACATTGGTGGAGGCGATGATCCTCGTGCTGGCGGTGATCTGGCTGTTCCTCGGCAGCTTCCGCGCAGCGCTGATTCCGGCCGTGACGGTACCGGTGTGCCTGGTGGCCGCATTCATCGCACTGTACGCGTTCGATTTCTCGATCAACCTGCTGACATTGCTGGCGTTGGTGCTGTGCATCGGCCTGGTGGTCGACGATGCGATCGTGGTGGTGGAAAACGTGCAGCGCCGGATCGATCTGGGTGAGCCGCCGCTGGTGGCGTCCAAGCGCGGTACCGCGCAGGTGGCCTTCGCGGTGATCGCGACCACCGCGGTGCTGGTGGCGGTGTTCCTGCCGGTCGGTTTCCTCGAGGGCAACACCGGACGCCTGTTCCGCGAGCTGGCGGTGGCGCTGGCCGCGGCCGTGGCGCTGTCCGCGTTCGTGGCGTTGACGCTGACACCGATGATGGCCTCCAAACTGCTCAAGCCGCATACCGGACAGGCGCCGCGTGGCCTGCATGGCTTCGTCAACCGCAACCTGGAGCGGCTGGCCGGCGCCTATGGCCGCATCCTGCAGCGCCACGTCGATCGCACCTGGATCTACCTGCTGGTGATGGCGGCGGCATTGGCTGCCAGCTGGCTGCTGATCAAGGTGCTGCCCTCGGAACTGGCGCCAGCCGAAGACCGTGGCTCGTTCCAGATCATGATCGACGGCCCGGAAGGCGCAGGCTACGACTACACCGTGCAGCAGGTGCAGCAGGTCGAAGCGATGCTGGCGCCCCACGTCGGAGCGGACAAGCCGATCGTGCGCGCCAACCCGCGCGTGCCCGGTGGCTGGGGCGCAAGCGAGGAAATGCACACCGGCCGGGTGAGCATCTTCCTGCAGCCGTGGCGCCAGCGCAGCGAAGGCACCCCGGAGGTCGCCAATGAGCTGCAGAAGGAGCTGGACACCATCCAGGGCGTGCGCGTGCGCACGCAGGTCGGCGGTGGCCTGGTCCGCAGCGGCGGCCAGCCCTTCCAGATCGTGCTGGGAGGCCCGGAGTACGCCGAGATCGCGCAGTGGCGCGACCGCATCCTGCTGCGCATGGCCGACAATCCCGGCCTGGTCGGCCCCGACTCGGACTACAAGGAAACCCGCCCGCAGATGCGGGTGAACATCGACCGCCAGCGCGCGGCCGACCTGGGCGTGCCGGTCACCGCAATCGGCTCGGCGCTGGAAACGATGATGGGCTCGCGTCGCGTCACCACCTTCGTCGACAACGGCGAAGAGTACGACGTGCTGGTCCAGGCGGGCCGCGACGGACGCGCCACGCCGGCCGATCTGGCCGCGATCCGCGTGCGTGCCACCTCCGGTGAGCTGGTGCCCTTGTCGAACCTGGTCACCCTGAGCGAGGTTGCCGAGGCAGGCACCTTGAACCGCTTCAACCGCCTGCGCTCGATCACCATCAGCGCAGGCCTTGCGCCGGGCTACCCGTTGGGCGAGGCCATTGCCTGGGCACAGAACGTCGCGCGCGAGGAGCTGCCGCAGTACGCGCAGGTGAACTGGAAGGGCGAGTCGCGCGAGTACCAGAGCGCGGGCGGTGCGGTCCTGCTGACCTTCGCCATGGCCCTGCTGGTGGTGTACCTGGTGCTGGCCGCACAGTTCGAGAGCTTCATCCATCCGCTGACGATCATGCTGACGGTACCGCTGGGCGTGCTCGGCGCGCTGGTCGGCCTGTGGTTGAGCGGGGGCACAGTGAACCTGTTCAGCCAGATCGGCATCGTGATGCTGGTCGGCCTGGCGGCGAAGAACGGCATCCTGATCGTCGAGTTCGCCAACCAGCTGCGTGACGACGGCCGCAGCGTGCGCGAGGCCATCATCGAATCATCGATGGTGCGCCTGCGTCCGATCCTGATGACGTCCATCGCCACCGTGGTCGGCGCGATTCCGCTGGTGGTGGCCGGTGGACCGGGTTCGGCGAGCCGTGGCACGATCGGTATCGTGATCATCTTCGGCGTCACCCTGTCCACCTTCCTGTCGCTGTTCGTGGTGCCGGCGTTCTACGCACGTCTGGCCCCGTACACGCGCTCGCCGGAAGCAGTGAAGCGCGAGCTGGAAAAGCAGGAAGCAGCGTCGCCCTCGGTGGGCGGGCATGCCTGACCGTCGCGCCGACGGGGGCGGATCCCTTTCCCTGCAGGAAAGGGCCCCGACCCCAGTGCTGCGCGGCGACGGTTTCCAGCTGCGTCCATGGCGCGGCGGCGACCTCGAATCGCTGCTGCGTCATGCCAACGATGCCGAGGTGTCACGCGGCCTGCGCGATCGCTTCCCCTGTCCCTACACACGTGGGGACGGTGAGGCGTTCCTTGCCGGTCGCGTGTTGACCCCGGGCACCCTGGCACTGGCCATCGAGATCGACGGCCAGGCCTGCGGCAGCATCGGTGCCCAGCCGGGCGTGGCCGAGCGTGGGCATACCGCCGAGCTGGGCTACTGGCTTGGCCGGGCGTACTGGGGGCGGGGCATCATGACCCGCGTGGTGGGCGTCTTCGCGCCGTGGGTGATGGACGAACTGCGCCTGTTCAGGCTTCAGGCCACCGTGGTGGACTTCAATCTGGGCTCGGCCCGGGTGCTGGAAAAGAACGGTTTCCAGGAAGAGGGCGTGGAGCGCTGCGCCATCTACAAGCGCGGCACCCTACATGACCTGCGCCGGTTCGCGCGGGTGCGCACCGAGCTGCCCTGAACGGCGCCGGGCATGGCCCGGCGCTACCCGCGGCGGAACCGGTAGCGCCCGGGCATGCCCGGCGGTTGGCATCCGGCGCGATCGCAGCGACCTTCGATCTGGGAGTTACGACCGGTCCCTGCCCGCCGACGGGGCGTCCAGTCAACCCGCCGGCGGGGGCGAGCGCGCGTGGAAGCTACCGTACATTTCGTCAACAGCATCATCTGGAGCAAGGCACTGATCTTCGTGTGCCTGGCGGCCGGCCTTTATTTCAGCGTCCGCACCCGCTTCATGCAGATCCGCGGCTTCGTGGAAATGTGCCGCCTCACCGTCAAGGGCGAAAAGTCCGACGCCGGCGTTTCTTCGTTCCAGGCGCTGGCCATGTCCATGGCCGGGCGCATGGGTATCGGCAACATCGCCGGCGTGGCCACGGCCATCGCCTTCGGTGGCCCCGGTGCGATCTTCTGGATGTGGGTGATGGGCTTCCTCGGTGCATCCACCTCGTATGTGGAATGCACCCTGGCGCAGATCTACAAGACCAAGGATGCCGAAGGCCGCTACCGTGGCGGCCCGGCGTACTACATTGAAAAGGCGATGGGCCTGAAGTGGTATGCCATGGCCTTCGCCATCGCCACGATCATCGCCGCCGGCTTCCTGATGCCGGGCGTGCAGGCCAATGCCATCGCCGACAGCATCATCAATGCCTGCCGTGGCGGTGCGCTGTGCGGGCCGCTGGATGGCCAGGCCTTCGGCATGGAATCGGTTGCCGCGCTCAAGCTCGGCATCGGCATCGTGGTCGCGCTGCTGCTGGGCGTGGTGATCTTCGGCGGCGTCAAGCGCATCGCCACCTTCGCCGAGATCGTGGTGCCGTTCATGGCGGCGGCCTTCATCCTGATGGCCATCGTCATCATGATCCTCAATGCCGACCAGGTGCCGGAGATGTTCGGCATCATCTTCAACAGCGCGTTCGGCACCCATGCGGCGTTCGGCGCGATGATGGGCCTGGCGATCGAATGGGGCGTCAAGCGCGGCATCTACGCCAACGAAGCGGGACAGGGCTCCGGCCCGCACGCGGCAGCGGCGTCGGAAGTCTCGCATCCGGCCAAGCAGGGCTACGTGCAGGCGTTCGCGATCTACTTCGACACCATGATGGTGTGTACCGCCACCGCGTTCCTGATTCTGGCCAGCGGCACCTACAACGTGTACTCGCCGGTGGAAGGCGCGGCTCCGGTGTTCCAGGGCCTGGCCGGCATTCCGGAAGGGGCGGGCTATGCGCAGGCCGGCGTTGAAGCCGTGCTGCCGGGCTGGGGCGCGTCGTTCGTCTCGCTGGCGATCTTCTTCTTCGCCTTCACCACCATCATGGCGTACTACTACATGGCCGAGACCAACCTCAGCTATGTGAACCACAACAAGCACCGTCCGCTGACCGTGTTGTGTCTGCGCCTGGGCATCATCGCCATGGTGGTGTTCGGTGCGTTCCACAACGCGACCCTGGCCTGGGGCCTGGGTGACATCGGCGTGGGCCTGATGGCCTGGCTGAACATCATCGCCATCTTCATCATCCAGAAGCCCGCCATGCTGGCGCTGCGCGATTACGAACGACAGAAGAAGCTGGGCCTGGATCCGACGTTCGATCCCGATGCACTGGGCATCCGGAACGCCGATTTCTGGCGCCAGCGCAAGCAGGAGAACGTGTAAGTGAACAACCCCTGGAACAACCGCCGCCCGTCCGCTCGTCCGCCGCGCGCCACACCGTTGCCGCGCACGGACCTGCCGGCAACGGGCGGCGGTGGACGCGGAGGCAGCGATGAGCTGCGCCTGTACGGCCTGAATGCCGTGCTGGCCGCGTTCGCAGCGCGGCCGCAGGCACTGCGCAAGCTGTATCTGCTGGAGGCCCGGATTCCGCGCCTGCAGCCGCTGTTGAAGTGGTGCGTGGCCAACCGCGTGGGTTACCGCGTGGTCGAGGAGGGCGATCTGAACAAGCTGGCCGGCACCACCCACCACGAAGGCGTGGTGGCCGACGTGCTGCGTGCGCCGACCGTGCCGCTGGCGCAGTGGCTGCAGCAGATCGGTGAAGGCCCGTCACTGGCGCTGTGGCTGGATGGCGTAGGCAATCCGCACAACCTCGGCGCGATCCTGCGTTCGGCGGCGCACTTCGGCGCGAAGGCGCTGCTGTTGCCGGCCGGCAGCACGCTGGCGCTGTCCGGTGCGGCTGCCCGCGTGGCCGAAGGCGGTGCCGAAGCAGTGCCGCTGGTGCAGCTGCCTGCGACCCCGCAGGCGATGGCCCAGCTGCGCGATGCTGGCTTCGGTCTGGCGGCCACACTCGTCGATGGGGGTGACGATGTATTCCGCACGTCGCTGCCGGCGCGTCTGGTCTACGTCATGGGCGCCGAAGGCGAGGGGATGGACCGCGACCTGGCCGGTGAATGTGACCTGCAGGTCTCCATTCCCGGCAGTGGCGCGGTGGAGAGCCTAAATGTGGCCTCGGCCACCGCAGTGCTGCTGGCGCAGTGGGCGAGCCGTCGCGACGGCTGACGGACAGGTCGCCGCCATCGGCTGCCAGGACCCGGCCCCCGTGGCCGGGTTTCTTTTGCGCGATGTGCCGGCGGGACCACCGCGGACGTCGTGCAGCGTCAAGGCAGCTTAAGGCGGATAACGTCGTCTTGCGTTGCGTACAGCCTGATTTTTCCGATCAAGCATGCTTTTGAAACTTGCCTCATTGTTGCGCCCTCTTGCTCGACGCAGGTTGGAGTTCCATTCCTGTCAGGCAAGGTGTTCCACATGCATGGTCGTCATCGTTGCGCCCTCGGCGCGCTCCTCTCGCTGTCAAGCCTGCTTGCGTCGGTCGATGTGTATGCCGGCGCACGCAGTCTGGAAGGCGTCAATTTCACGGGTCCGCTGATCACCCCGAATCCGGCCGGCATGCCGAAGGGGCACGGCTACATCGAACCCTATCTGGTACGTGTCGACAGCCGCGATCACTTCGATGACCGTGGCCAGCGCCAGCGCAGCGGTGAACGTAGTGGCGGCTGGACGGTGGTGGTGCCCATCGCCTATGGATTGGGTGAGCGGATCACCGGCCAGGTCAACCTGAGCGCGTCGCGCGCCGAATCCGGTGCCGCCCACAGCCGGGGTTTCCGCGCGGGTGACACCACTGCGCGCCTGCAGTATCTGCTGCAGGCGGCCAATGCGGATGGCACCCGGCCCGCGGTTTCAGTAGCGCTCGTGCAGCGCTTCAGCACGGGCAGCCATGACCGCATCACCGGCAATCCGCTCGACGCGCAGGGTGACGGCGTGCAGCGTACCGTTGCCGCGCTGGGCGTGCAGCAGGTGGTGTGGCTGGGCAACGAGCGGCCACTGCGCTGGCGTGCCCAGCTCAGTGCGGGTCCGGCGCCTTCCCGCACGGCCCTCACCGGTGCCAGCGTGTACGGTACCGCCGCGGGCTTCCAGGGCCACATCGCGCGCGGTTCGGTACTGGGCCTGTCGATCGGCGCCGAATACAGCGTCAACCCCCGCTGGGTGGCGGTGATGGAAGTGGCGGCCAGCCGCGAGACCCGGCAACGCCTCAGCGGCTTCGCTCCCGGCGCGGACGGCGCCATCGCGCGCGTCGACGAATGGCGCCCGGCCAGCCGTACGCTGACTTTCGCCCCTGCGTTGCAGTACCACTTCAGTCCCTCGCTTGGCCTGATCGCCGGCGTGGAGGTCACGGTGGCCGGCCGCAATGCCGCCCGCCTCATCAGCCCCCAGGTCGCCCTGGGCATGTCCTTCTGAGGGGGCGCGATGAACGTCGAATCGATCGTCAATGCCCTTCTCGGCGTGGTGTGGAGCCCTTACCTGGTGGTGCTGTGCCTGCTCGCCGGCCTGTACTTCAGCGTGCGCACCCGCTTCATCCAGCTCCGCGCGCTGCCTGACATGCTGCGCCTGGTGTTCCGCCATGAGCGGTCCGATGCAGGGGTCTCCCCGTTCCAGGCGTTGTCCCTGTCGCTGTCCAGCCGGGTGGGCGTTGGCAATATCGCCGGTGTGGCGATGGCCATCGCCTTCGGTGGTCCCGGTGCGATCCTGTGGATGTGGGTTGTCGCGTTCCTGGGTGCATCCAGCGCCTTCATCGAATCGACGCTGGCGCAGATCTACAAGGATCGCGACGCCGGTGGCCAGTATCGGGGTGGCCCGGCCTATTACATCGAGAAGGGACTGGGGCAGCGCTGGTATGCGGTGCTGTTTGCACTGGTCGCCGTGCTGGCTGGCGCGATGCTGGCGGGCACGCAGTCCAATGCGATCACCAGCGCGGTGAATGAAGCCTGGGACGTACCGGTCGTGTTCACCACCGGCGTACTGCTGGTGGCGCTGGGTGCCATCCTTGTCGGCGGTGTACGCCGCATCGCCGGTGTCGCCCAGTGGCTGGTACCGCTGATGGCCATCGCCTATCTGCTGGTGGCCGCGATGGTAATGGTGCTCAACGCGGACAAAGTGCCGGAGGTCGCAGCGCTGGTGCTGCGCAGTGCCTTCGGCATGGATGCAGCGTTCGGCGCCATGATCGGCACGGCGATCCAGTGGGGCGTGCGCCGCGGCGTGCTGTCCAACGAAGCCGGCATGGGCAGTGGTGCGCACCCGGCGGCCGCAGCGGAGGTCTCCCATCCGGTCCAGCAGGGCCTGGTGCAGTCGTTCTCGGTCTATATCGACACGATGGTGGTGTGCAGTGCGACCGCCTTCCTCATTCTGTCGACCGGCCTGTACAACGTCTACGACCCGGCGGTGAACGGCATTCCGGATGATGCGCGTCTGCTGCTGGGCAATCTGCCGGGCGTCGAGGCCGGACCGCGTTTCGTGCAGCACGCGGTGGAATCGGCATTGCCGGGCTTCGGCCGTTCATTCGTGGCGTTGGCCATCCTGCCCTTTGCGTTCACCACCATCCTGGCGCTGTACTACATGGCCGAGACCAACATCAGTTACCTGTGCCGGGACCGCCCGATGCCGTGGGTGATGGGCGGGTTCCAGCTGCTGTTCCTGCTGGCCACCGGCTACTCGGCGCTGAACAGTGCCACGGTCGCCTGGTCGCTGGGGGATATCGGCGTGGGCCTGATGAGCTGGTTGAACATCCTCGCCATCCTGCTGCTGCAGAAGCCGGCGCTGGCCGCGCTGCGCGATTACGAGCACCACCGTCGCTTGGGGACGGATCCCCTGTTCGATCCGCACCGGCTTGGTGTTCGCAACACCTGCGCGTGGGAACGGTAACTCTCCGGGCAGATGGGGCGACCCAGCCTGGTGGGTGCGATCCCCTCTGGTGATGCGATCCCCTCTGGTGGGTGCGGACCTCGGTCCGCACCTCCTTTCCCGCAGCACCCACCGGGCATCGCCCGGCGTGGCCCCCTCACTCGTTCGGCGGTGTGGTCGCTTTGGCTTCACTGCCGAAGTTGCCGTCGGCCTCTGCGGCCAGATAGGCAAATACGGTGTATGCCGCCACATTCTGCGCCAGCGCCTTCGGGTCGATCTTGTCCAGCGTGTCGTCGGCGGTGTGGTGCAGGTGGAAGTAGTCCGAACCATCCTGTGCCAGCCACGCCCAGGCGCCACCCTTGGCCGCCAGCGGGCCGATATCCGGCCCCGGGCCGCCCTTGTCGGCTGCGTACTCGATGCCCAGCGGCTTCATCACCTCGGCGATCTGCCGGGTCGCTTCGCGCGAGCCTTCCGGGTTTGGCGAGCCGGTATTGAACGCATAGATGCGGCCGGCACCGAAATCGCTCTCGGCAGCCAGCTGGTGCAGCGCCACGTCCTTTGCATGTGCTTCGGCGTAAGCCTTGCCGCCGTACAGCCCCTGCTCTTCGTTGGCGAACGCGATCACCCGGATCGTGCGCTTGGGGGCCTGCTTGAGCTGGCCGATCAGATGCCCCGCGGCCATGGTGATGCCGACACCTGCGCCGTCATCGACGGCACCGGTGCCCAGATCCCACGAATCCAGATGGCCACCGATCACCACGACTTCCTTGGGCAGGGTGCGGCCAGTGATCTCGCCGATCACGTTGTAGGAGGTCGCCGTACCGTCCCAGCCGCAGTCCAGCGCGACTTTCACCGTAGTGCTGCCACGTGCCAGCAGACGTGCCAGCTGGTCGGCATCGGGCACCGACAGGGCCGCGGACGGTACCGGGGTCAGGCCGTCATCGAATCGGGTGATGCCGGTGTGCGGCACGCGGTGCGAATCGGTGCCGGCCGAGCGCATCAGGAAACCGACGGCGCCCTTGCGGATCGCCTCGGACGGTCCCTTGCTGCGGATCGCGCCACCACGGCCGTAGTCGCGGCCATCGCGGAACGGCAGCATCTGGTAATCGACGAAGGCGATCTTGCCCTTCAATGAACCGGCGGGCGCAGCCTGCAGCGCGGCCAGGTCGGCGAAGCGCACGACCTCTGCTTCAACGGTACCGCCCGGGCTGCCACCCAGTGCGGTGATCTGCAGCGGCTGCGGGTTCCTGCCGGTCACGGCGGCGTGTTCGCTGCGGCGCTCCCACTTCGGGAAGGTCACCGGTTCTTTCCAGACCTTGTCGAAACCCAGGGCCTTGAACTTGGCTTCGGCCCAGGCGACCGCACGCGCGTCGGCTTCGCTGCCGGCGATGCGTGGACCGATTTCGGTGGTCAGCGACTCGACCACCTTCCAGCCGGTGTCATCGGCCAGGGCCTGATCGCGCAGCTGCGCGGCCGTGGCCAGCGACGCCGGGGGCAGGGTGGTGGCGCGCGGTGCCGCGAAGGCCGGGGCGGCCAGCAGGGCAAGGGAGGATGCGATGGCAAGGACGCGGCGACGCATGGACAACTCCGGGAAGGGACCAAGCCTTGGAGCTTAACAGTCGTTCAGACGCGCGCATGGGCGGGAGGTCATGTCCGGAGCGAACGCTGTTTTCCGCCACGTCCGGCAAAGCGAAAGCCCCGCCGGAGCGGGGCTTTCACATGCGGCGGCCTCGCCGGGTACGGGCCGGCGCTACGCCTTATTTCTTCAGGCTGTCGCGGATCTCGCGCAGCAGCACCACTTCCTCGGCCGGGGCGGCGGGAGCGGCTTCCTTCTTGCGCGACAGACGGTTGATGACCTTGATCACCAGGAAAATGGCGAACGCAACGATCACGAACTGGATCAGGGTGTTGATGAAATCACCGTAGCCGATCACCACCGCCGGAATCTCCTTGCCGTCCGGCCCGATGCGTGCCGGCGACAGCGTCCACGCCAGCTGCGAGAAGTCCACCTTGCCGATCAGCAGGCCCAGCGGCGGCATGATGATCTTCTCGACCAGTGCAGTGACGATCTTGCCGAAGGCGGCGCCGATCACCACGCCGACGGCGAGGTCGATGACGTTGCCGCGCATCGCGAATTCCTTGAATTCGGTGAGCACTCCCATGTGTTTTCTCCTGTGGGGGATGTGGACAGCGCGCAGAGTAGCGCAGGTGGTGTCAGCCGGCGATCACGCCGTGACGCTCGGCCACGTTTTCCAGGCGCGCGCTGAAACGGTCGCCCGGCTTCAGTGCGGCCACTCCGGACGGCGTGCCCATGAACACCAGGTCACCGGCGCGCAGCTGCCACAGCTTGGACAGCTCGTGCAGGATTTCCGGCACGTTCCAGATCATCTGGTCCAGCAGGGCCTGCTGGCGCACTTCGCCGTTGACTTCCAGCGACAGGTTCAGCGCCGCCAGATCGCCCACTTCGCCGGCATGCACGATCTCGCTGATCGGTGCAGAGGCATCAAAGCCCTTGGCGGCATCCCAGGGATGGCCCTTCTCCTTGGCGGCCGCCTGCAGATCGCGGCGGGTCAGGTCCAGGCCGACGGCATAGCCGTACACCAGCGCTTCGGCATCGGCCACGGGAAGCTCGCCGGCCGGGGCATCACGGCCGATCGCCACCACCAGCTCCACTTCGTGATGCAGGTTGGCCGTCGCGGGCGGATAGGGGATGGCATCGTCATGGCCGACCACCAGCGCATCGGCAGGCTTGCTGAAGAACATCGGCCGGCCGCGGTCATCGGCCGCCGGCACCGCGGCTCCCATTTCGCGCGCATGGTCGGCAAAGTTGCGACCCACGCAGTAGACGCGGTGCACGGGGAAGCTGCCACCGCCCACCACCGGAACACGCGGCGTGGCAGGTGCAGGGATCACATCGGAAACGTCGGACATGCGGGCATCCAGGAAGGGAATGCCCGCAGTCTAGAACGCATGGCGCCCGCCGTCAGCGGGCACGCCGGCCGGCAGGGCTCAGCGCGAGGCCGGCAGCACCGGCTTGCGCACCACCCGGTACTCGCCCTCGACCACGGTCGGGTCGACCGGTCGGGCTGCACCCGCCTTGCGCGAGGCCAGCAGCTTCCACGCCAGGCCGACCAGGATCATCGCCGCACCGACGAACACGCCGATGAACACCATCGCGGCCAGGATCGCCAGGCCGAGCAGGCCCACGGCAACGCGCACCAGCGGGTGACGCGGCTTGCGCGGCGCGAACAGGGTGCGGAACTGGTTGAAGGCGGAATCGCGATTGAACATGGCGGCTCGATAGGCTGGGAAATCAGCGAAACCAGAGTATCGGGAGCCCGCACTGTCATTGAGTGAAAAACTCGTTAAATATAGCCTGTGCTTATTACGAATCAATGACTTGTGTTCATCCTGCAGCCAGTCACCTGAGCAGGCGTGCGACAATGCTTCTTTACTGTCCGAGCCTTCGCCATGACTGCCGCTGTTGCCCTGATCGCCCTTGATGCCATTGCCGATGGTGCGTTTGCCGAGGTCGAAGCAGTGGTCGAGGGCGATGCCGAGTCGTTGCTGCTGTATCGCGACGGCGCACAGGTGCGCGCCTTCCTGAACATCTGCCCGCATGCCGGCCGTCGCCTGGACTGGGCGCCGGGGCAGTTCCTGAAGAGCCGCGAGGGGCATCTGGTCTGCGCCGCCCACGGCGCCTCGTTCGCGTTGGACAGCGGTGACTGCATCGCCGGCCCCTGCAAGGGCGACCGCCTGCGCGCGGTGCCGGTGGACGTGCGTGATGGGCAGGTCTACCTGGCCTGAGGCCGGCTAGGGGGCGGCTCCGTTTTCCGTAGGAGAACGGCTCTGACCCACCAAGCCAGGAGCAGTCGAGCATGGCTCGACTCTGCAAAGGCATCCACGCATGGCGTGGATCTACCGTGTCGACCAAGGTCGACACCTACCAAAGCGGTGCACGACGCCGTTCTGGCAGATCGCAGAAATCTGTCGGACCCACCCCGCCATCCCACGAAATGCACGCTTTTGCCGTTGAGGTTGCCGGCCAGCGGCCGGCACTACTGGGGTGCAGGGCGCAGCCCTGCCGATGAACCCGACCCTCAGAACATCAGGTTGATCATCAGCACCACCACACAGGTGTAGATCAGCGACAACGGTCCGCCGACCCGCCACATCTCGCGCGGGGTGTAGTTGGCCGGGCCGGTGATCATCGAGATGACCGGATTGGACGCCGTCATCAGATTGTTGGAGGCCGACAGCGCCACGATCAGTGCGAACGCGGTGGGGTTGCCACCCGCCGCCAGCGCCAGATTCACCGCGATGGGCACCATCACGATGGTTGCGCCGACATGGCTGATCACCAGCGAGAACACCGTTGTCAGCAGCGCCAGGGCCAGCTCCAGCACCCACACCGGTATGCCGGTGGGGAGCTTGTCGATGGTATGGCCGGCGACCCAGGCCGCCGCGCCGCTGGAGTCCATCGCCCAGCCGAGCGGGATCAGTCCGGCCATCATGAACACGGTTTTCCAGTTGATCGAGGCATAGGCCTCGTCCATCCGCAGCACGCCCGTCAGCAACATGCCGGCCACGCCGGTCATCAGGGTCAGCGCTACCGGAAGCTTGCTGGTCAGCGCGATCAGGATCGTCAGCGCGAAGATCGCCATGGCGATCTTGAACTTGTGCGGGCGCTGTTCGCCGGTCGGGTAGTCGGTGACCACCACGAAGTCACGGCTCTTGGCGGCCTGCGCCAGGTCGGTCCAGATGCTGTGGAAGACCAGCATGTCGCCAGCGCGCAGCTGCACGTCGCGCACGTCCTCGCGGATCACCTGTTTGTCGCGGTTGATCGCCAGCAGGCTGATGCCGCGCTCCTTGCGCAGGCGCAGGTCGGCCGCACTCTTGCCGATCACGTTCGAGGTCGGCGGCACCACCGCCTCGGAAATGCCCGCGCGGCTGGGATTGAACAGGTCGCCCAGGTGCTTCAGCCGCGAGGACATGCGCAGGAACTGGTTCTGGGCGAAATCGCCGATCTGCTCGCGCGGACCCATCGCGCCCAGCACACTGCCCACCCAGATGCGCATTTCCGCCGGTGGCGCCAGCCGCGTATCGTTGCCGGTCTTCAGCGCCAGCAGCAGCGGCGCGTCATGCAGGCTCTCGGCCTCGCCCAGGGTCATGCCGACCAGCGGGCTTTCGGCGGTGACCACCAGTTCGAACACATCGCCTTCGATGCCGTAGGTCTTGGCGAAGTAGCTCTCGGTACGGGCCGGGGTGACCCCATCGTTGACCAGGGTCTCTTCCTCGATCAGCTTGCGATCGCCGTAATAGCGGAAGTACAGCAGCGAGGCGATCAGCAGCGCCACGCCGATCGGCAGCGGCGCGAACATGCGCAGCGGCTCGATGCTGGCCAGGCCGGAGGGCAGGTTGTTGTTGGCCGAGGCCAGCAGGTCGTTCAGCAGGATCAGCGGCGAGTTGCCGACCATGGTCAGCGCACCGCCCATCACGATCGCCGCCGAGATCGGCAGCAGCAGCCGCTGCATGGTCAGCCCGGTGCGTGCCGCCAACCGCGAGGCGACCGGCAGGTACAGCGCCATCACCGACGGGTTCTGCATGAAGGACGAGTTCAGGCCAGCGATGGCCGTGGTCATCATCAGCAGGCGCTGCTCGATGCCATGTCCGCGTCGCAGCAGCCAGGCCGCGAGCCGGTTCAGTGCGCCGGTGCGGTCAAGGCCCGCACCGAGGATGGTGGTGGCGATGATGCTCATCACCGCGTTGCCGGAGAAGCCGCCGAAGATTTCCTCCGGGGCGATCAGGCCGGTCACACCCAGTACCACCAGCACCACCAGCGCGACGACGTCGGCGCGGATCCGCTCGAACAGGAACATCGCCATCGTGAAGCCGACCAGCCCGAGTACGAGCTTCATGTCGTTGGTCAGCGTCAGCGCGGTATCCATGTGGGGCGCGGCGTCCTCGGGCGATCGTCAGGTGCGGTCGTACAACAGGTCCCAGACGCCATGGCCGAGCTTCTGGCCGCGGGTCTCGAAGTGGGTCTGCGGCCGCCATTCCGGGCGCGGCACGCTGCCCCGTGGACCGGCCCGGTTGACCAGGCCGGCGGTCGCATCGAGCACGTCCCACATCTGTTCGGCGTAGTCTTCCCAGTCGGTGGCGCAGTGCAGGCGGCCGCCCGCACGCAGCTTGCGCACCAGCAGCTCTGCGAAGGCCGGCTGCAGCAGTCGGCGCTTGTTGTGGCGCTTCTTGTGCCACGGGTCCGGGAAGTAGATGCGCACTTCATCGAGCGCGCCATCGGCGATCTCGTTCTGCAGTACTTCCACCGCGTCATGGTGGTACAGGCGCACGTGGTCGGCGTTGTCGTCGGCCAGGGCGTTCAGCAGGCGGCCGACACCGGGCGCGTGCACTTCGATGCCGATGTAGTCGCGCGACGGGTCATGCTGGGCAGCAAAGCGCAGTGCAGCGCCGTTGCCGAAGCCGATCTCCAGCACCTTGTGCGCCGGGCGACCGAAGGTGGCGTCCAGGTCGCGCGGCTGGCCGCTGTAATCCAGGCCGAAGCGCGGCCAGCGTTCGTCGAACGCGCGCTGCTGGGCAGGCGTGAAGCGGCCCTGGCGCAGCACGAAACTGCGCACCTCGCGGCGCCCCTCGCTGACGGTGAACGGCTTGGGCGGGGCCTTGGACCCAGCGCTGTCGAAAGGATTGGTCATCAGCCGATCAACCCATCCACCGGCGACGACGCGCTGGCGTAGCGCTTGCGCGGGATGCGCCCGGCCAGGAACGCCTCACGGCCGGCTTCGACCGCCTTGCGCATCGCGCTGGCCATCAGCACCGGGCTGCGCGCGCCGGCAATGGCCGTGTTCATGAGCACGCCATCGCAGCCCAGCTCCATCGCGATCGCCGCATCCGATGCCGTACCGACGCCGGCATCGACGATGATCGGCACCCGGGCGTCTTCGATGATCTGCAGCAGGTTGTACTTGTTCTGGATGCCCAGGCCCGAACCGATCGGCGCGGCCAGCGGCATCACCGCAGCGCAGCCGATCTCTTCCAGGCGCTTGGCCAGGATCGGGTCGTCGGAGGTGTAGACCATGACCTCGAAGCCATCCTTGACCAGCTGTTCGGCGGCCTTGAGGGTCTGCATCACGTCCGGGTACAGGGTCTTCTGGTCGCCCAGCACTTCCAGCTTGGTCAGGTTGTGGCCGTCCAGCAGTTCACGGGCCAGGCGGCACGTGCGCACCGCGTCTTCGGCGGTGTAGCAGCCGGCGGTGTTGGGCAGGATGGTGAAGCGCTCCGGCGGCAGCACGTCCAGCAGGTTCGGCTCGCCGGGGTTCTGCCCGATGTTGGTGCGGCGGATGGCCACGGTGACGATCTGGGCGCCAGCGGCCTCGGTGGCCAGGCGGGTTTCTTCCAGATCCTTGAACTTGCCGGTGCCGGTGAGCAGCCGCGAGCCGTAGGTCTTGCCGGCGATCACCAGCGAATCGGGGGAGACATGAACGTTCATGGCGCGATTATCGCTTATCCGCCTGAAGATGGGGTCGTCACTTCGATGCCGCCGGGAGGCAGGTGCAGGGGCAGCGCCGGGCCATGCCCGGCGAGCGCGCAGCGTGGGCGTCGTGCCTCAACCCCCACCCAGGGCGTGCACGATCTCCACCACGTCACCTTCGGCAAGGCGGTGCTCGCCATGGCGGCTGCGGCTGACGATCTCGCCATTGACCTCGACCGCCACCCGGCGCTGCAGCAGCTGCTCGGCCTCGAGCAGGTCATGGAGGGTTGCCGAAGCGTGCAGGGTGCGGGGTTCGCCGTTGAGCTGGATGTTCATGGCGGCATTGTCGCGTATGGCCCGTCAGGACGGAAACCATCCGTTCCTCCGCACGGCGCCCGCATCGGCGCAGCCTGCGATTGGCGGGCTGCGCGGCAATTCATGCGGCGGCGCAGCGTGAGCAATCGTCGGTGCGGTGAAACCATTCACCGTGCGCCGGCGTACGCACGCCGGATCCTCAATGACGTCCCCACAGGAGTTCTTTACATGCTGCTCAGCAAACGCCCGATCCGCTCCCTGATGGCGGCCGCGATCGCACTGGCCGCGGTTCCGGCCATGGCAGGCGAATCCCCTTACTCGCACGCGGTGTTCTTCGGCGACAGCCTGACCGACGCGGGCTATTTCCGGCCGCTGCTGCCCCCGGCAACACAGCAGGTCACCGGCCAGTTCACCACCAATCCGGGCTGGGTCTGGTCGCAGCAGGTCGCCAACTACTACGGCCTGAACGGTACGCCCAACGGCAACGGCCAGAACGGCGACAACTATGCCGCCGGCGGTGCGCGCGTGTCGGTGGAGGTCACTGGTGCCCTGGGGCCCATTCCGTCGCTGAAGACGCAACTCACCCGCTACCTGGCCGCAAATGGCGGCAAAGCCGATGCCAACGCGCTGTACACCGTCTGGGGCGGCGCCAACGACCTGTTCGCGGCCGCTGCGGCGCCGGCACAGGCGCAGGCCATCATCGGCGCGGCCGTCACCGACCAGATCGCCCTGGTCGGCGCGCTGAAGCAGGCGGGCGCCCAGTACGTGCTGGTGCCGAACCTGCCCAACGTCGGCCTGACGCCGTCCTTCCGTGGCCCCAATGCCGCCGCCGCCACCGCGCTGTCGGCCGGCTACAACAACGCCCTGTATGGCGGGCTGAAGCAGGCGGGCATCGAATTCATCCCGTTGGATACCTTCACGGTGCTCAGTGAAGTGGCCGCCAATCCGGCCATGTACGGTTTCACCAACGTCACCAGCACGGCCTGCACCATCGACCCGGCCAATTCGACGCAGAGCATCATCGGCTGCAACCCGACGTCCTACGTCAGCCCGGATGCCGCGAAGACCTACCTGTTCGCCGACGGCGTGCATCCGACCACGGCAGGCCATGCACTGCTGGGCCAGTACGCGGTATCCGTGCTGGAAGGCCCGCGCCTGCAGCAGGTGCTCAGCCATTCGGCGCAGACCATCGGCCGTTCGCGCGCCGACCAGGTCGGCATGCATCTGGGCGGTCGTCCGGCTGACGGCCTGTCGTGGTGGGGCGGTGTGCGCGGCGACATGCAGCGTTATGACCACGCCGATCTCTACGACGGCCTGGCGCCGGCCGGCCTGTTCGGTGTCGACTGGTCGCGTGACGGCATGGTCTTTGGCGGCTTCGGTGGCTATGGACGCATGGATGCCGATTTCGGCAACAGCCGCGGCGATTTCACCCAGTCCGACACCACGCTGGGCCTGTTCGCTGGCTGGTACGGCGAGCGTGCCTGGGTCAACGGGCAGGTCAGCTACAGCTGGCTCGACTACGACGTGACCCGCAAGGTGCAGCTGGGTCCGGCCACCCGTGAGCATGGCGGTTCGGCAGATGGCAGCAATCTCACCGCCGCCATCAATGCGGGGTACGAGTTCGGCACCGAGGGCGGCTTCCGCCACGGTCCGGTGGCTGCCGTGATCTGGCAGAAGGTGAAGATCGACGGCTATACGGAGAGCGCCGACGCCGGCACGCTGGCCACTGCGCTGGGTTACAACAACCAGGAGCTGGACTCCACTGTCGGTCGCATCGGCTGGCAGGCGCGCTTCGATGGCGGCACCTTCAAGCCCTACGTGCAGGCCACCTACGACCACGAGTTCGAAGACACCAAGCAGGCCAGCGCCTGGCTGCAGTCCCTGCCGGAGCTGGGCAGCTACCGCGTGCCGGGCCTGAAGTTCGACAAGGATTACGCCACCGTGGTGCTGGGCGCCCGCACGGAGCTGTTCGGGCTGCAGAGCAACATCGGCCTGAGCACCTCCACCGCGCAGAAGCGTGCACGTGACGCGACGCTGTTTGCCAGCTTCAGCGGCAGTTTCTGACGAACGCACCTTCCCAGGCCCCGCAAGGGCCTGGGAAGGCTGCATGGCAGCGTCGGGCCATGCCCGGCGCATGCGGTGGCCACCATTGCGCAACACCGGCCCGACCGCATAGACTTTCACCACGCGACGCGGGCGTAGCTCAATGGTAGAGCTGTAGCTTCCCAAGCTACTGACGTGGGTTCGATTCCCATCGCCCGCTCCATCTTCCGCAACGATGCGTGTGTTTTCCGGATCGGCCGCGAACCTGGATGTTTCCCCTTTTGCATCTTTCTGTGCCTGCCGGCTCTGTGAGTCGGTGAAGCGTGGGCGCTTCCCGTGCTTGCCGATGGTCTGGCGGGGCGATAAGCCGGTAAAGTGCGGCAACATTCAAGCCAGTGGCAGGGGGGGGGAATGCGGAATCGGATTCTTGCGGTTGCGTTGATGGGTATTGCGGCGGCATGCACGCCGACCGAAGAAGATGCAAGAAAGCAGAAGGTCGAGGCTGATCGGGCCATAGCGGAGGCGGGGGTCCGTCGGGCGCTGAAGGATCCTGACTCGGCAAAGATCGTCATCCGTCAGGCGTTTGCGATGTTCGACGGTACGATTGTCTGCGGGATGGTCAACGCGAAGAACAGCTTCGGCGGCTACACGGGCGACCGCGCGTTCATGATCAACGTCAATGCGGATGGCAGTACCGGTGCGCCCTCCGTTGCGCAGGACGACGTCAGCAGCGCGGTATCCGTGGAAATGTGCGATTTCCAGCGGGACTATGCCGCACAGCCTGGCCACGTCGGCAAGGCGGTCACGCCGGAGCAGTCCAGAGAGCTTTTGGCGGCCTACACCAAGAGGGTGCGGGAGGTCGTTGCACGGATCAATACGGGCCGATAAAACGCGGCAGCCGCAGCCCGACGGCATCGGTGTCGGGCTGTTGCTGGCTGGACTGTGGCCCCCTGTCCCGGCAACCGCGGGGCATCATCCGCCCGCCACACGGCCGCGCTATGCTGCGCGCCTGCCGACCGATCCCGCCGCGATGAAGCTCGCCATCCTGTCCCGCAACAGCTCCCTGTATTCCACCCGCCGGCTGGTCGAGGCGGGGCGTGCGCGCGGCCACACGGTGCGCATCCTCGATCCGCTGCGCTGCTACATGCGCATCGCTGCCGACGGATTCTCGATGCACTACAAAGGGCGGCCGATGACCGGTGTGGACATGGTCATTCCGCGCATCGGTGCGTCGATCACGCGATATGGCACTGCGGTCCTGCGCCAGTTCGAGCTGATGGGCGCGCGTACGCCCAATCCGTCCGACGCGATCCTGCGCTCGCGCGACAAGCTGCGCGCGCATCAGCTGCTGGCGGCCAAAGGCATCGACATGCCGGTCACGGTGTTCGGCGACAACCCCGATGACACCGTCGATCTGCTGTCGATGCTGGGGCCGCCGCCGCATGTGGTGAAGCTCAACGAGGGAACGCAGGGGCGCGGCGTGATCCTGACCGAAAAGGCCAGTGCCTCGCGCGGGATCGTCGAGGCGCTGCGTGGCCTGTATGCCAACTTCCTCATGCAGGAGTTCATCGGAGAAGCCAAGGGGGCCGATCTGCGCTGTTTCGTGGTCGGCGACCAGGTGGTGGCCTCGATGCAGCGGCAGGCGCCTGAAGGCGACTTTCGTTCCAACCTGCACGCCGGCGGCACCGCCGTGGCGGCCAAGGCCAGCCGCGCCGAACAGCAGGTCGCGGTGCGCTCGGCCAAGGCTCTGGGGTTGTCGGTCTGCGGCGTCGACCTGATCCGCTCGCAGCGGGGCCCGCTGGTGCTGGAGGTCAACTCGACCCCGGGCCTGGAAGGTATCGAGGCAGCCTGCGGGGTGGACGTGGCCATGCGCATCATCGAGCACGTCGAGAAGCTGAAAAAAACCTGATTTTTCAGTAAGTTGAGATTCTCTTTGGGCGGCGAGACGCTGCTTTAACATGCCTTTAATCGGTGCGGGCGTAGGCTTCAGCGAACCGCAGCTCTGCCTCTCAGCAGGATCGGTATCGGGATACGACTTCAGGCCCAGGCGGGTGCACCGCCTGGGCCTTTTTTATGCGCGTCCGTAGGCCACGCGCCACTTGTGGCGACCCAGGGGCGCTCGTAGAGTTGGGCCTTCGTTCCGATGGACCGGGAGGTAGGCGATGTACCGCATCACGATGATCGCGTTGTTGCTGTGCCTGTCGGGCGCTGCTGTCGCCAAGACAGAGAAGAGCGCCCTGCAGATGGATCGCCAGGCTCCGGTTGCCGGCCAGGTCCAACAGGTCGAGAAGGCGCTGCAGGCGCCGGAGTACGCCGAACTGAGCGCCGATGACCGCAGCCAGATCCAGCAGGCGCTGGCCCGCATCACCCAGCGCATGGGGGACCGGCAGCGGGTCGATGAGCTGCCGCCGCAGGTACAGGCGCAGGTGTTCAACGACCAGGAGCGGGTCAACCAGCTGCTCGCCCGCGCGCACGACGACAGCCGCCAGGTCTGCACCTACCAGCGCACCACCGGCAGCAACATGCCCAAGGGCCGTTGCCTCACTGTCGCCGAACGTCGCCGCATCGAAGAAAAGGGCAAGGCGCTGATCAATGACCAGCGCACGTTCAACAATCTCAACCCTGCCAGCAACCGCTAGGCCGTCCGCCGCCCCCACGCGTGGCACTTGCTGGCGTGAAGGTGGTGCGAATACAGTCGGCTCTCAACTCAGACAAGGATCCGTTTGCCATGAAGTCCCTCCTTTTGCCTGCGCTCCTGTTCTCCGGATTGGCCTTGGCCGCCACCGCCTCCGCATCCAAGCAGGGCGGCGAGGTCTTTGCCTCCGGCAAGCCGCTGCAGCAGCAGCTCGAGCGCATCGAAGTCGAACTTAACGACGGCGAGACCTACAGCGAACTGACGATGGCCGACCGCAGCCGGGTCCGCGAAGCGCTGGTGCGCCTGCGCGCTGCCGTGGAGCAGTACCCGAACCGGGATCTGATGCCTGAACGGGTACGAACCGATGTCATCAACGACCAGCAGGTCGTGAACACGGTTTTGACACAGTCACGTGAAGATAGTCGTCTAATATGCCAACGTGAGAAAGCCACGGGTTCGAACCGGCACACGACGCAGTGCATGACTGTCGCCGAGCGCGCCCGGCAGAAGGACAAGGCACAGCGTGATATGGGCCAGGCCCAGCGCGTCGGAAAATTCGTCAACTAGAGGTGACAGTGAGAATCCTGGTAATCGAAGACAACAGCGACATTGCGGCCAATCTGGGCGACTACCTCGAGGACCGGGGCCACACCGTGGACTTCGCCGCCGATGGCGTGACCGGACTGCATCTGGCCGTAGTGCACGAGTTCGACGCGATCGTGCTGGATCTCAACCTGCCGGGCATGGACGGAATCGAGGTCTGCCGCAAGCTTCGCAACGAAGCGCGCAAGCAGACCCCGGTGCTGATGCTGACCGCTCGCGACTCGCTGGACAACAAGCTGGCGGGTTTTGATTCGGGTGCGGACGACTACCTGATCAAGCCGTTCGCGCTGCAGGAAGTGGAAGTGCGTTTGAACGCTCTGTCCCGCCGTGGCAAGGGGGTGCAGACCCGCGTGCTGGAAACCGGCGACCTGGAGTACAACCTGGACACCCTGGAAGTGCGCCGCCAGGGCAAGCTGCTGCAGCTCAACCCGACCGCGCTGAAAATCCTGCAGGCGCTGATGGAAGCGGCGCCGGCCGTGGTCACCCGCCAGGAACTGGAAACCCGCGTGTGGGGCGAGGAACTGCCCGACTCGGATTCGCTGCGCGTCCATATCCACGGTCTGCGTGCCGTGGTCGACAAGCCGTTCGAAGTGCCGCTGATCCAGACCCGCCATGGCATCGGATACCGCATCGCCACCCCGGAAAGCTGATCCCGTGGCAACCAAGGGGGAGCGCCGGCGCACGCCGTATCGGCGCCGCCTGCGCAGTCGAATCATCGTGTCATTCGTGTTGTTGGGCTTCTGCCTGACAACACTGTTCGCGTTCGCCACCAACTGGGCCCGGATTCGGGTGGAGAACCAGCTGGTCGAGGATGTGATCAACCACAACATTGAAGAATACGCCCGTCGCTTCTACGAGCACCCCGGACGCAATCCGGCCGTGCCGGTACAGCAGATCCGCGCGTATGCCTATTCGGCGGACAAGTTCGACAAGGCGCGTGAGTCCTGGCCGCAATGGGCTGACCTGCAGACCGGCAACTACAACCTCAGCGGGACCGACGAACAGGGGCAGCCGTACGCCTACAAGCTTGCCGTGCGCAAAGCCGACGATGCGTGGTTCTTCCTGGCCTATGACATGACCGACAGCATGCGCGGCAGCAAGCAGCTCAACCGCGCACTGGTGCTGTCGGTGCTGGTGTTCAGCCTGCTGTCGCTGGTGCTGGGCTGGTGGTCGGCCTCAAAGGTGATGAAGCCGGTATCGGACCTGGCGGCCCGCCTGCGCGCCTACCGGGGCGGCACCAGCGAGCCTGAGCCGCTGGCGCCGCGCTTCCCCGACGACGAAGTGGGCCAGCTGGCCCAGGCGCTGGACGACTACTCCTCGCGATTGACCGAAGTGGTGCAGCGCGACCGGGAATTCAATGCGGACGTCAGCCACGAACTGCGCACGCCGCTGGCGGTGATCCGCGGCGCCACCGAGCTGCTGCTGACCCGTCCCGGCCTGGATGAAAAGGTGCTGCAGCGCCTGCAGCGCATCCAGCGTGCCGAGCAGCAGTGCAGTGATCTGATCGGCGCTTTGCTGCTGCTGTCGCGGAACGAGCGGGGGCAGGGCACCAGCAATGTTGCCCGCGTGGCCGAGCAGCTGCTGGACGCGCACCGCGCGCAGCTGGGTGGCAAGCCCCTTGAACTGGCACTGGAGGGCGAGCGCAACCTGGTGATCGACGCGCCCGAGGCCGCGCTTTCGGTGGCCCTGGGCAACCTCATCGGCAACGCGGTGAAGTACTCGCAGGATGGCGAAGTGCGCGTGCACGTAGGGTCCAACTCGGTCTCGGTCACCGACAGTGGTCCGGGCCTGAGCGAGGAAGATGCGGCCAAGCTGTTCCAGCGCGGTTACCGCGGTACGCACGCGGGCCACTCGCAGGGCGGCGGCATCGGCCTGTCGATCGTCAGCCGCCTCTGCGACCTGTACGGCTGGCAGGTCAGCGTGCGGCCCGGGGGCGAGCGCGGCGTGATCGCAACGCTGACGTTCTCGCCCAGGCCGCTGTAGCAGATCCTTCGCTTGCCAAGCGTGCCGGCACCACGGGGAATCCTCTTCCAGGGCGCCGCTGTCGCAAACAGCATGAACGCGTCTGTCGCGTAGGGCTGGGTACCAGCTGCGCGCACGTCCTGCGGCGTCCGCTGCGTGTCCGATCTCACGGTTCCGGGTAGTCATAGGGCAGTTGACGCTTTTACCTCCTGATTGCCGGACGTGCAGATGGCCAAGATGTCAGCCCGCGCACTCTGCCGGCTGCCAGGAGCATCGCCATGTCGCATCGCATCCGTTACCCCAACCTGCATCAACTGGTCGGTGACTCGATCAGCCAGTTGTCTCCGGACGTCGCCCAGCGCGTCGAGGACGTACTGTCCCGCTGCGACGGCCAGATGCCGGCCCAGCAGACGCCAATCGAGGCCGGCGGCGTCAGCGCCGACGCAGTGCAGCCTGCCGATCTCAGGCGCGCCGTCGAAGGTCTTAGCACCCTGACCCGGGTGATGTATGCCGCGCACATCGCGCGCACGCGGGGCGGCCAGCAGAACGTGCTGCCACCGGGCGCGATGGAAGGCCTGATTCTGGCCGCGCGGGAACTGACGTGTCACGTGCAGCAGCAGCTGCAGGCCGAGAGAATCAGGGGGACAGCCACATTGCAGTGATGGCGGGGGACGCCGCAACGACGATTCTGCAACGCCGGGCACGTGCCCGGCGGGTCAGCTCGCGGCCAGCGCCAGGCGCAGCAAACGTCATCGCAGGTCATGCCTGCCGAGGGAGCTGTCATGCATCATCGATCATCATCATTCACTGCCGCATGCGAGGCGTCTTCGCGTGTCCATCGGTTCTGCGGGCCGACCGCCACGCGGCTGATTGTCGAGCGATGGCATGGGCACGAGTCGTTGTCTGGGGAGTTGCGCTGCCAGATCGACCTGTTGGGTGACGAACACGAACAGGATCTGGACGACTGGTTGACGCGGCCCGCAAGCATCACCACCCGCCTTCCGGAAGGAGGAGAGGTCGTCCGCGTCGGACTGATCCGCAGCGTTGAACGTGTGGCCTGTGTTGGCAGTCTGGTGCGTTACCGCGTCCATCTGGCGGACTGGACAGCCTGGCTGCACGACAGTCGCCACAGTCGAGTATTCCAGGATGAGGACGTCGCCAGCATCATCGATACCGTGCTTTCGGAACACGCACCCCTTGCACACTGGTGCTGGCACGCTGGCAGCCCGAGTACGCTGGACCGGCGGTGCCGGGGGTATCGGGTGCAGTATCGCCAGTCGGACATGGCGTTCCTGCAGCAGCTGATGGCCGAGGAAGGACTGGGCTGGTGCATTCGAGCACGGCCTGAGGCGCCGGGTGGACATACGCTGATGATCATTGGCGACAGTACGCAATGCAGCGTCCTCCCGGGTCTTCGGCGGGTGCACCGGACGCAGCGGGTGGTGGACAGCCCGGGCATCGCGTTCCTGCATGAGTCCCGCAGGGTGGTGCCAACCCGAATGACACGCGTGACGGACAATGACGATGCGTTCCGTGTGATATCGGCAAGCCTGCCCGTGCGTGACGCGGCGGATGGTCCTTTGGAAGACTACTCGCCAGCACGCCACGCGGCGTGGCAGACCACACGTGAAGCACTGGCCGAGGTGATGCGGGAGGCTGAAGCGGCACTGTGCGACCAACGGCGCTGGACGGGCGAGGGGACCGAGCCGGACTTCGAGCCGGGCGAGGCATTCGAGGTGCTGCCGGTGCCGGGTCAGAGAGCGGCGCCCGCGCTGTTGCTTACGGCAGTGAACCATGCCGGAGTCAATCTGCTGCCGTCGGTGGCCGAACTACAGCAGGACCTGCCGGCCTGCACGCTGCCCGATACCGTGCCCGCAGCACGCGCGCAGGCACTGGGGTACGCAAACCGGTTCCAGGCCATCCCGCTTGAGCAGCGGTGGCGACGTCGGTTGGAGGACCCGGACTATCGTCCCACCGCGCCTGGACCACAGTTGGCCACCGTAGTGGGCGGCGATGACGGCGCACCGTTGCACATGGACAGCGCAGGACGCATCCGTGTGCGGTTTGGCTTCGCCACCGATGGCAGGGCGGAAAGTGGATGGCTGCGTGTCGCCCAGCGCTTCGCCGGTCCTGGCGTTGGCAGCCAGTTCCTGCCGCGCGTGGGTCAGGAGGTAGTGGTGGACTTCATCAACGGAGACATCCGCAGGCCCCTCGTGGTCGGTGCGCTCTACAACGGTCGCGGGGAATCGCGTCCGGATGCCTTGGCACTGGCCAGTGATGCGGCCACCAGCGCCCAGAACAATCTGGCCGGAGGTCAGGCGCCACGTTGGCATGCCGCTGGCGCCGGCGAATGCGCCCAGCGCAACGCGGGTGCAATCTGGGGCATCAGTTCCCAGAGCTGGGACGGCCAGGGGGGCAGCAGCCTCGAATTCGATGACAGCGACAACCAGCTGCAGGTCAGGCTGGGTACCACCCAGCGCCACAGTTCCCTCAGTTTGGGCCAGTTGCGTCACCAGCAGCACAACTTTCGCGGCAGCCTGCGCGGAAACGGATACGAGCTGCGTAGCGACGCATGGGGATCGGTACGTGCCACGGCAGGTCTGTGGCTGGACAGCACGGCGCGAACTTCCAGTGATCCCGCGGGTCTGCGGATGGCACCGGTTGCGCTGCTGCGGCAGACCCTGGTGCTGGGACAGACGTTTGATGACGCAGCGCGGCGGCACCAGACGATACGACTGCGCGGTTGTGTCCGGCAGGCCAGCGGCTCATCGGTGTTGCAGGTTCTGGCCGACAGCGTGGCAGCGTCGCGTAGCATCAGCACCGCCGGTGAGCAGGTCCCCGCCACACGGTCGCCCGTGCTGGGCCTGTCGGCACCGACTGGCATCTGCCAGGTGGCCGGTCAGGCGTTTCAGATGGGAGTTCGGGACTGCACGCTGTTGGCCAGTGGCGGCAGCTCCGCGGCCATCGTCGTCGGCCATGCCCGCTGGCAGGGACGCCAGGCCATCGGTGTATTGGCCGGTGCGGCGCACCGCGCGGATCAGACGGGTTTGAGCGTAGTGGCCGGCGAACAACAGCTTGACCTGCAGGCCCAGGCCGACGCGGTGCTTCTGCAGTCACGGGCCCGTCTGCGGGCGACAAGCGGCCAAGGCGAGGTGCAGCTGGCGGCCGGTCGCGCCCTGCGCATCGCCACTGCGGAGGGTGCCGCGATCACGCTGACTGATGGACATCTGCGGGTGACGTGCCCGGGTACGCTGACCTTCAGGGCGGGCCGGCGGACCTTCGTCGGTCCGGCGCAGGAACTGTTTCCCCTGCCGCAGTTCCCGCAGACGATCTGTGTGGAGTGCCTGCAGAAGGCGATGCAGGCCGGATTGCCATGGTCCTTGAAGAATGGTTGAGCCTGCCTGGATTGACCCATGGCAGCACACCGGGCTGCCGTGGCAGGGCACTGACGAAGAGACGGCAAACGCCCTGCCTGCACATGTTCTAGTGGACAGGGCATTCGCGCCGACTGCCTGCGAATCGCTGCACGCGCTGTCAGCCAGCATCCAGCCACTGTTCAAGCATCGCTACGCGGGCGAGGGCCTGGACCGCTTGTCGCCCTGCCTGCTCACCCTTCCCGATGATGCCCGCGCACGCGAGCGGTGCTGGCAGGCGCTGTTGGGCCTGAGCCTTGGTGCGCCAATGCTGTCTGTCCTGCGTACTACAGCCGAACCGGGGGCGCTGATCCACCACCTGCGACGCATCTGGGAAGCCGAGTCCAGCGTGGGAGAGCCCTGGCTGCTGCGTTGGGCTGACGGGAGAGCGGCAGCCGTCCTGCTTGAAGCGTTGGATGGAGATCAACGCAGACGTGTGCTGGCCGGACTGCAGGACTGGTATCTGCCCACCCGTACAGGAGGCTGGATGCGCGTGGCAGGCGCCGGGGGACCACTGTTCGCTATCGATGCCAGCCCCTTGATGTTCACCGCCGTACAGGAAGCGGCACTACGCCGGCAGAGCCAGGCCGATGCCATCGCCCGCTTCGTGCTGCAGCGGCCATCACTGCGACCGGACGACATGATGCCTTCACATGTACATCGTTGTGCGGAAGTCGTGCTTGCGCGCTTGGCGCGGCGCGGTATCGACCATCTGGCGCTGGCACACCGGATGACGGTCAAGGCCGTTACCGCGTGGGATGCGCGCTCTGCTGGAGAGGACGCATGAGCCCTCGATCAGGATGGAGGGTGCTGCTGTCTGCGGTTGTGCGCCGTTGCGTGCCTACGGTGGGGGGCGCATGAAGTGCGGCTCATTCCCGGCGAGTCTGGTGGATGGTGCGGACTGCGAGCAGATCATACCTTGCTGTGCGGCCATAACCTGGGACCCAATTGAATGACACCCCCTGATCAAATAAAGGTCGTGAGGAAATTGTTGACGAGGCTCGCCCTGATCGGTCTTGCACTGCTGGCCCTGGCAGGTGTCGTGCTCAAGTTCATGGACTTCAGCATCGGGCCGACGCCTCCGGATCCCACGAAGCCAGTAATTATTGAGCCTGATACTGGCCACGACATCACCGGTGCTCCTGCAGAAATGCATTTGAAAATTGGTATCGCCAACTACTCGGATGAAGGGCTGGGTGCTGTTTTCATTAATGATGCGTGGGGTGGAGGTATTCAGCCGAAGGCCAGCAGTAACGGGCGCACGTGTTGTGTGACGCTTCCTCGTCTTTGGCATCCGGGCCTGAAGGTCAGCGTGGCTTATCGAACAAGCAGCATGTTCCTGAAAGATCCGAGTGGCTACGTGGAAAAGGACGTTCCTGTGCCGCGCTATGCCCCATTTTTGGATGGCTTCATCTATTTCATGTACTTCCCGGATGACCAGGTGCGGGTGGTGGCCACTCCCTACTCCCCAGGATATCCGGGCTTCGCTTACGACCTCGACTTCGGCGACGGACATGGTGATCCAGAAAGGATCAGGAAATTTCTGGAAGCCACTGCAGGCGAGGAGGCGAAATAGTGAGGGTAAGGGTATCTACTACGACGACAGAGCATCCGACGCGACTGAGCTCCGTTGAAGCGGCGCGATACGCAGCCTCATTGTCGGAATCTGGATCCGACTGCGGTGTGGACGTGTCAGTAGGCTGCTTCTTTGATGGGACGCGTAACCACAGGCTGGCCTCCAAGAGACGCGGGGACAAGAGTGACAGCAACGTGTCGCGGCTATTCGATGTCTATGATGCTGACCAATTGCGCCGTGAGGGGCAACGTAGAAAAAAGTTCTCCAGCTACATCCAAGGCGTAGGCACGGAAGCGCTGAAGGAAGTCGGCGACACCGGCACCGGATGGCACGCCCGAGCCGGGGCGGCAGCAGGCTGGGGTGGCGAGGGCCGGGTGAACTGGATGCTGATGCAGGTCCAGGACCACCTCCTCGATCATTTCACAGGTATTACCGTCACCAAAGCAATGGGCTTCGACTCCACCGTTCCCGTCGCGCGGAAGATGAGTGCCGATCTCCGCCTGAGCCTTCAGGACGTGGAGCGCTTGGCTCAGGCAGCACGAATGCCGCTGTCCAACTATCTGGCTGTCAACCAAGGCGAGAAGGAGCTCGATCTGCGCAACTCGCTCAGTGGCGGCTTCTGGAACATGGTCGGTGCGCTGCAGCGGGTGCGTGGTACCCATCTGACCCGAGCCGATCACGCGGCGCGCCGGGCGGTATTGCAGGAGCGACGGGCCTTCCTGGCGAAGAAGGTGGCCCCGTTCCAGGCCCAGAATCCACGCGTGGACCGCATCCGCCTGTCGATCTTCGGCTTCTCGCGGGGCGCGGCAGAGGCACGCGTATTCTGCAACTGGCTGGGTGATGCCTGCGATCCGGGGCGGGGTCCCCTGCGCCTGTGTGGCATTCCCGTGCAGATCGATTTCATGGGCCTGTTCGATACGGTCGCTTCGGTGGGTGCCGCGCAGAGCTTCTTTGAATCGGTGTTCGACGGCCACGGCGGCTGGGCGGCAGCCGAAGACCTGCGCATTCCCGCTGATGTACGTCGCTGCGTGCACATGGTGGCCGCACATGAAGTACGCGGTTCATTCCCGGTGGACCTGGTGGATGGCACGAACTGCGAACAGATCATCTACCCTGGGGTGCATTCGGACGTAGGTGGTGGGTATGCGCCGGGCGAACAGGGGCGTTCGCCGAATGACGCAGACAAGCTCTCGCAGATTCCGCTGTGCGACATGTACAGGCACGCCTTGGCGGCAGGTGTGCCACTGTTGCCTATCGCAAAGGCACGCGTGGAGTTGCAGCGCCAGTTCGAGGTCTCTCCCGCCTTGCGCCAGCACTACAACGCCTATCTGCAGACGATGGCGCCATTCCTGCCGGGCACGAATCCCGCGTCCAAGGCCAATCGCACGGCGGTGCTGATGTACGCGCACTATCGCCAGTACCTGTTGTGGCGGCGCCAGCATCTGGATGATTTCGCCAGCCTGCCCGCCTTCCAGAGGGCGTCGGCACAGGACCGTGCGGATCTGCGCGGCGGAAACACCGAGCTGGCAATGGAAGTGAGGGGGATGCGCTACAACAACGCGACACAGCGCATCCGTAATGCACCGGTAAGCACGCCGCACCACGGCATGCTCGCGTTGCCGCCCCACAAGAGCATTCCGGCAACGGACTTCGTGCAGGCGACGCTGCGCGGCCAGAAGGAGCAGCAATGGCTGGATGGTCATATCGAGCAGATATGGGCGTCGCGGCAGGTGCCACCGGAACCCGTGGCGACGTTTCTGGATGGCTACGTGCACGACTCGCGGGCCTGGTTCAAGCCGTTCGGCCTGGACGATGACGAGTGGCTGCACGTGCAGCAGCGCGAACGTGATACCTATCGGCAGCGGATGCAGGAGTTGGACGCGATGGAGCGGGCCCATCGGCAGGAGCGGGAGCGCATGCAACGGGCTGGGCAACTGTTCCAGCCGCGGGTTCCGTTGGCGATGTCGGTGCAGGAGCTGGAGGAACTGACGGCATGGCGCAAGCACCCCGAGAATTATGACGACGCCCTGCAGCTGACGGGGCGCGAGTACTACTGGCAGTGGGGCTACCTGCGCTGGCGCACCTGCTATCTCAACCCGCCCGGTGTGGCCGTTGCGGAAGCGGCATTGCGCAGGGGGCGTGCTGTGGAAGATGCGGCGGCCTAGATGATCAGGCAGTGTGTGCTCGGCCTGACGGATGCTCCGCGTCGCGCGGGTTGTCGCAACCGGCGCGCACGGTGCGGCGCTATCACTTCATCAGCAAGGCCCATCACGACAAGTGCGTGATGCGTGCCGCGCCCTCGGCGTGCACCACTGCGCGAATCGCTACAGCCACCCGTAGCTTGGCAATCCCCTTACAGAAAAGCGCTTCGCTGGATGGCGTGATGGCGGGGCCGGGGCGGGTGCCCCGGCCGGGATTGGCGTCCTGAAAAAGACCGACATTCAGCAATCCATCGGTGGGCGAAGGTCCATCGTGGAAAATGCACCGCATGCCTAGTCAACGGCGGGCGGTGCGTGGGGATTCATCAGAATCCGCTGGAGCTTCTTTGCTGAATGTTGGTCTCCGGTACGCCAACCCGCACCGTCCGCCACCTTGCATCTGCAGGTGGCCTGCCGTCTGCGAGGAGCCTCACCATGTCCGCACGTCCGTTGTTTCCCCATCTCTGCGCCCTGATCGGCGAATCTGCCGACCGGCTTCCTGCCGATGCTGCCGAGCGGCTCGAAGCCCTGCTGGATGACCCCCAGGACCTGCTTCCCGCCTTGCTGGCCCGCATGGATGGTCGCGACGGCGCTGATGGCAGACGGCTGGACGTAGAGGGTCTCAGTCCGGTACAGGTCGCAACCCAGGCCGGACTCGGTCGTACGTTGGCGGGTCTGGACGTGCTGGTTCAGGTGCTGCACGCCGCCGCAGCCGCGCGTGAGCAGGGGGGCGTCCATCAGCAGCTCAGTCCGGATGTGGTCGATGGCCTGTTGCTGGGCGCCCGTGAACTGGTCCGCCACGCCCGCCAGCAGGTGGAGTAGGTCACGCTGATGATCCTGGCAGAGCCGGGCTCGCGCTCGGCTCACCGCGCAGCGCAGCCAGGAAGCCGGGCACGTGCCCGGTGGGTCAGCTCCCGGCCAGCGCCAGATAGCGCTGGTGCAGCGCCTCCACCTGCGCCTGCAGGTCGTCCGGCTGCCCATCGTTGACCACCACGTCATCGGCCAGTGCCCGGCGCTGCGCGCGGCTGGCCTGGGCGGCGATCATCTGGTCGGCCAGGGCGGCGTCGATGCCATCGCGCTGCATCAGCCGGGCGTGCTGTACGGCTTCCGGTGCATCCACCAGCAGTATCCGGTCCAGCCATGGATAGGCCTGGCGGCCGCCCACCTCGGTCAGCAGCGGAATCGCAGCAATGGCGTACGGGCTCGGCGCCTGCGTGCACTGCTGCTGCATCAACAGGCGGATGGCGGGGTGGGTGATGGCTTCCAGTGCCGTCCGTTCGGCCGGGTCAGCGAAGACATGGGTGCGCAGGCGCGCCCGGTCCAGGCTGCCATCTGCCAGCAGCATGTCCGTGCCGAACCGGTCGGCAATGCGGGCCAGTGCCGGGCTGCCGGTGGCCACCACCGCGCGGGCGGCCAGATCGGCGTCGGCCACCACGATGCCCAGCGCCTCGAAGCGCCGCGTCACTTCGCTCTTGCCGGCCGCGATGCCGCCGGTCAGGCCGACCACGTAGCGGCTCACGGCGGCGCCCTCAGCGCAGGCCGCTCAGGGCCAGGTAGCGCTCCACCAGCGGTTCGCCCCACATGAAGAACAACCAGCCGGCGATGGCCAGGTACGGGCCGAACGGAATCGGCGTGGCGCGATCGCGTCCGCGGCTGTAGAGCCAGATCGAACCGACGATGGCGCCGATCACCGAGGACAGCAGGATGATCGGCAGGATGCCCTTCAGGCCGCACCAGGCGCCGAGCGCCGCCAGCAGCTTGAAGTCACCATGGCCCATGCCCTCCTTGCCGGTCAGCTGCTTGAACAGCCACCAGACCGTCCACAGCGACAGATAGCCCACGGCCGCGCCGACCAGGGCCGGCTTGGCGGGCATGTACAGATTGTCGATGCTGCCGATCAGGCCCAGCCACATCAGGGGCAGGGTCAGCTGGTCGGGCAGCAGCTGGGTGCGCAGGTCGATGCCGGACAGCGCGATCAGGAAACAGGTCAGCACGATGGCGCCGAAGCCCTGCCAGCCGAAGCCGAACTGCCACACGCAGGCCAGCACCAGCAGGGCGGTCATCGCTTCCACCAGCGGGTACTGCAGCGAGATCGGCGCCTTGCAGTGGCGGCATTTGCCCCCCTGGATCAGCCAGCTGAACAGCGGGATGTTCTCGTACCAGGACAGCTTGTGCTTGCAATGCGGGCAGTGCGACGGCTCGACCACGATGCCCGGCGGCGGCGGCTCGTAGAAGTCCGGTTCCTCCAGCACTTCGCGCGCATCGCGCTTCCACTGCCATTCCAGCCGCTTGGGCAGGCGCAGGATGACAACATTGAGGAAACTGCCCAGCAGCAGTCCCAGTCCGGCCGCGGCGGGGTAGCCGAGGCCGGGGTGCTGGTCGAGAAAAGCCATGTATTTTTATCCGACGACGGCGCCCAGTTTGAAGATCGGCAGGTACATCGCAATGACCAAGCCGCCGACAATGGTACCAATGAACACCATGATCATCGGTTCCAGCAGGCTGCTCAAGGCATCCACGGCGTTGTTGACCTCCTGCTCGTAGTATTCGGCGACCTTGAACAGCATGGTGTCAAGGGCGCCGGCCTCCTCGCCGATGCCGGTCATCTGGATCACCATGTGCGGGAACAGGTTCAGCTGTTTCATCGCCATGTTGACCGGATAGCCGACCGAAACGTCGTCGCGCATGCGCAGCACCGCCTCGCCGTAGACCTTGTTGCCGGTGGCGCCGGCGACGATGCCCAGGGCCTCCACCAGCGGCACGCCGGCCTTGAAGGTCACCGCTGTGGTGCGGGAGAAGCGGGCGATCGCACTGTTGTGCATGATCTGGCCGATGACCGGCACCTTCAGGATCAGCCGGTCGACGGTGTGCTGCATCTTCTCCGATCGCCGGTAGGTCATGGCGATCGCCACCACCGCGCCGATGGCGACGATGGCGATCAGCCACCACCACGACACCATGAACCGTGACAGGTTCACCACCATCTGGGTGAATGCCGGCAGGTCGGCACCGAAGCTCTGGAAGACTTCCTCGAACTGCGGGACCACCCAGACCAGCAGGATCGTGCTGACCAGGAACGCCACCACCAGCACCATGGCCGGGTAGAACAGCGCCTTCTTGATCTTGCCCTTCAGTGCCTCGAGGTTCTCCTTGTAGGAGGCGATGGTGTCCAGCACGGTCTCCAGCACGCCGGCGCTTTCGCCGGCCCGTACCAGGTTGCGGTAGAGCTCATCGAACTGCACCGGATGCTTGCTGATGGCCTCGTACAGCGACGAGCCGCCCTCGATGTCGGTGCGGATCGTGTCCACCATCTTCTTCATGCGCGGGTTCTTGTGCCCGCTGCCGATGATCTCCAGCGCCGACACGATCGGCACGCCGGACTTCATCATCGTGGCCATCTGCCGGCTGAAGAACGCGATGTCCTTCGGCGAGACCGGCCTGCCAGCCGCACCGAACAGCGGCTTCGGCTTGGGCTTGACCTGGCCCGGGCTGATGCCCTGTTTGCGCAGTTCGGCGCGCAGCATATTGGCGTTCTTCGCCAGCTGCTCACCCTTCATCTTTATGCCCCGCTTGTCGGTCCCCTCCCAGACAAACGGCTGCAGCTCCATCGTGGCGCGGGCCACGGGCTCCTTCTTGATCGCACTGCGACTCACAGACATGTTGGCTCCCCAGGCCCGCCATCCCCAGGCGGGCATCCTGAGCGGCGATGGTAGCTGGTTCAGACCCGTCCGGGGAGCCTGCCGGCGTGACGGCGTGCAGGGTTTTCGACGCGTCGAGGCGGAAGGTGACGCGCTGCGTCACATTGCCGCGTCCATCGCAGATTCGGCGCAGGGGGGTTCCCATCCGCGAAATAGCTGCCATCATTGGCGCGGGGAAATCGGGGGAGGCGTGGCCATGGGAGATTGGCACGCAACCTGCGTTGATCCACCCGCGGGGACGGGCAGCCTGCTCATCCGGTCATCTGGCCGGCCGGTTGCCGCACCCGGAAAATCAACCACCACTACTTGGGGACGTACCACCATGAAGAACCAGAAGGGCTTCACCCTGATCGAACTGATGATCGTCGTTGCGATCATCGCCATCCTGGCCGCCATCGCGCTGCCGGCTTACTCGAACTACACCAAGAAGGCCAAGGTTTCGGAAGTGATCCTTGCGGCTTCTTCGCTGCGTACCGACGTGTCGGAATACGTGGCCAGCAACAATGCCCTGCCGCCGGCCACCTGGGAGCCGGATTTCCAGGAGACCAAGTACGTCAAGTCGGTCACCTGGGACGGCACCGAGATCGTTGCGACTGCCCAGGCTATCGGTGACACCAACATTGACGGCAAGACCATCACCCTGACTCCGGATGGCACCAAGGTGGCCAGCGGCGTCGTGCCGGCCTGGACCTGCGCTGGCAGCATCGACACCAAGTTCCGCCCGGGTTCGTGCCAGGGCGCTCCTGCTGCTGGCGGTAACGGTGGCGGCGGCGAGTAATCAGCGCTTGCTGATCGCAGTATGAGAACGGGGAGCCCAGGCTCCCCGTTTTCGTTTCAGCGCTCCGGGTTGACCGGATCGCGTCTGGTCACACGCTTGCATTGAGTCCGCGAAGTTTGTTCTTCTGTTGAAATCGACCGTGCGACTGGGGAGTTCGCAATGCGCCGTCCTTCATTCAGCCATGGCCCATGGCTGCTTCTGATCTTCGTGCTCTCCGGCTTCGCCGGGCTGATCTACCAGTCCATCTGGACGCAGTACCTGGGGCTGTTCCTGGGGCATTCCTCGCACGCGCAATCGCTGGTGCTGATCCTGTTCATGGGCGGCATGGCGCTGGGGGCGTGGCTGGTCAGCCGCCGCAGCGCGCTGCTGCGCCGGCCGCTGCTGGCCTACGCGGTCATCGAGCTGGTGATCGGGGTGCTGGGCATCGGTTTCGACGGGCTGTTCCAGGGCGTGACCGGCTGGGCATACACCCACCTCATGCCGGGCATGGAGGGGACCTCGTCCACGGCGCTGCGCTGGGCGCTGGCCACGGCCCTGGTGCTGCCGCAATGCATCCTGCTGGGCGCGACCTTCCCGCTGATGAGTGCGGGCTACATGCGCCTGCAGCCCGGATCGCAGGGTGAGGTGCTGGCCGGGCTCTATTTCTCCAACAGCCTGGGCGCGGCCGCCGGTGCCCTGGTGGCCACCTACGCGCTGCTGCCGGCGGTAGGACTGCCGGGCACCGTCCTCAGTGCCGGCCTGCTCAACATCGTGGTGGCCATCCTGATCTATCCGCTGGCCCGCGACGGCAGCGCGCCTGCGGTAGTGACCTCCGCCGCGCCGGCTGCCGGCGGCGTACGACCGGAGACCGCAGTGCCGGTGCGCCTGGTGCTGCTGGTCGCAGCGGCGACCGGCGCGTCATCCTTCGTCTACGAAATCACCTGGGTGCGCATGCTGTCGCTCGCACTCGGCACCACGCTGCATTCGTTCGAGCTGATGCTGGCGGCGTTCATCCTCGGCATCGCCTTCGGCGGCCTGTGGCTGCGCCGCCGCGCCGACCGGATGCCGTCGCCCCTGCGCGTGGCAGGCTGGGTGCAGGTGTGGATGGGGCTGGCGGCGCTGGCCTCGATGTTCGTCTATGCGCAGGCCTTCGATTGGGTCGGCTGGCTGATGCGGGTCATCGTGCGCAGTGCGGATGGTTACGTGCTGTACAACCTGGCCAGTGCCGCCATTGCCGGCCTGGTGATGTTCCCGGCGGCGTTCTTCGCCGGCATGACGCTGCCGCTGCTGACCCTGGCGCTGCTGCGCGCCGGGCAGGGCGAGCGCGCGATCGGCCAGGCCTATGCGTTCAATACGCTCGGCGCGATCGTCGGTGTGCTGGCGGCCATCCATCTGCTGATGCCGCTGCTGGGGCTGAAGTACGCGCTGCTGGTCGCGGCGGTGATCGACATCGTGCTGGGCCTGGTGCTGCTGCAGCGCCTTCGGCTTGCGGCTCCGGGCCGTCTGCGCTCGCCCCTGTGGCAGGCTGGCGCGCTGGGTGTCGCTGGCGTAGTGGCGGCCGTCGTGCTGGTCCGCTTCGATCCGCTGGTGCTGAATTCGTCGGTGTACCGCCATGGCACGGCCCGTCTGGCGGATACCGCCACGATGCTGTTCTCGCGCGATGGGCAGACGGCCACCGTGGCGGTCTATGAAAGCACCCAGCCGATCGGCCGCATGCGTGCCATCGCCACCAACGGCAAAGTGGATGCAGGCATGGCCGTGTCGATGGCACAGGCACCCACCAGCGACGAATCGACCATGATCCTGCTGGCGGCTCTGCCGTTGGCGCTGCGCGATGATTACCAGCGCGTCGGTGTGATCGGTTTCGGATCCGGGCTCAGCACGCACACGCTGTTGGGCGACCAGCGCGTCGGGCGCGTGGAAACGGTGGAGATCGAGCCGGCCATGGTGGAGGGCGCGCGTCTGTTCGGCGAGCGTGTCGAGCGCGCCTTCAACGATCCGCGCTCGCACGTGGTGATCGACGATGCGAAGTCCTATTTCGCCGCCAGTCCGCGCAAGTACGATCTGATCATTTCCGAGCCGTCCAATCCCTGGGTGGGTGGAACGGCGGCGCTGTTCAGCGACGAGTTCTATGCGTTCGTGCCACAGCAGCTCAACGAAGGTGGCGTGTTCGTGCAGTGGCTGCAGCTGTATGAGATCACCCCCGAACTGGTCAGCTCGGTACTGGCGGGGCTGCTGGAACAGTTCTCCGATGTGCGCGCTTACCTGGCCAATCGTGGCGACCTGATCCTGGTGGCGACGCCGAAGGGCACGTTGCCGCCGATGAAGGGCAGCCTGTTCCAGCAGCCGCAGCTGCGCGGGGAACTGGCGCGGATCGGCGTGCATTCCGTGGCCGATCTGGAGAACGCCCTGTCCATGGATGACGCAGCGCTGCGCGCCTTCGTTCCTCTGTATCCGGCCGCGCGCAATTCCGATTACTTCCCGACCTTGAAGTTGAATGCCCCGGTAGCACGTTTCCAGGGGGCGTTCACCCGTGATTTCCAGCAGGTGATGACGGCCCCCTGGCGGATCGTCAGTGCGCCGCCAACGGGGCAGGTGACGGGTGCTGCGGCGGGTCTGCCGCAACCGGCGTCCAGCCGGGATGACAAACGTCCGACCGCACGGGCCGTGGCAGCTTTCCTGCAGGGCGAGGTGCCCACGGATGCGGCGGATGCCGATTGGATGAGTGCGCAGGCGCTGCGTGGGCTGGCAGCGCGCTGCGAACTGGACGGATCTCCGATGGAAACCACCCGGCTGCTGTTCGTGCTGGCCGGAGAAACGATCCCGTTCCTGCCGGCAGCGCAGCGGGCGGCCCTCTGGGCGCAGCGCGACTGGATGGACTGCACCCCGGCAGATCCCGTCGTGTCCGCCAGCCTTGCCCTGGTTGCCGCCGCGGCCACCGACGACCACCACGCTGTACTCACGGAAGGCCGGCGATTGTTGGGCAGCGAGCATGCGCCGATGCTGCTGGCCGACCCTGCCACCGGCTATTATCTGTTCGGTGCAATGCAGCACGCTGCGCGGCAGCTGGGGGATACCACGGCGTCGCGGCAACTGACGGACCAGTACTGGAAGGCGCTCGCGCCCGATGCGCGAGGAAACGGACCACTGCGTTTGCTGAGCTACCTGGCCGCTATGGGCCGGCAACCCGTTTCTGAAACTGAATTCCGGCCGTCAGGGCACGAGTAACGAGGAATCCCATGAGCGTTGTTTCATCCCCCAACCTTGTCGGCATCACCGGGCTGGCGCGCCGCTTGGTCCAGGATGGTGCGCTGGACGAGGCCACCGCCCGCGACGCCATGACCCGGGCCGCCGCCGCGCGGCAGCCGCTGCCGCAGTGGTTCGCGCAGAACAAGGTGGTGGGGGCAGCACAGCTGGCCGCGGCCAATGCGGTTGAGTTCGGCATGCCGCTGTTCGACGTCTCGACCTTCGATGCCAGCCAGAACGCGATGAGCCTGGTCAGCGAGGAACTGCTGCGCAAGCACAACGTACTGCCGCTGTTCAAGCGTGGCGGCAAGCTGTTCGTCGGCACCAGCAACCCGACCCACGCACTGGACGAGATCAAGTTCCACACCAACCTGGTGGTGGAGCCGATCCTGGTCGACGAGGACCAGATCCGCCGCACTCTGGAACAGTGGCACGCCAGCCACGACACGCTGGGTGACGCGCTGGGCGGTGACGATGAGGGGATGGCCAACCTCGACGTGGGCCTGGGCGATGAGGATGGCGCGGGCGGCGACTCCGGCATCGATGCCAAGGGCGACGACACCCCGGTGGTGAAGTTCGTCAACAAGGTGCTGGTCGATGCGATCCGCAAGGGCGCGTCGGACATCCATTTCGAGCCGTACGAAGACGATTACCGCGTGCGCCTGCGCATCGATGGGCTGTTGAAGATGGTCGCGCGCGCGCCGGTGAAGTTGAACCAGCGCATCGCCGCGCGCCTGAAGGTGATGGCACAGCTGGACATCGCCGAGAAGCGCGTGCCGCAGGATGGCCGCATCAAGCTCAACCTGTCCAAGTCCAAGCAGATCGATTTCCGTGTGAGCACGTTGCCGACGCTGTTCGGCGAAAAGGTCGTGCTGCGTATCCTCGACGGCAGTGCCGCCAAGCTGGGCATCGACAAGCTCGGCTATGAGCCCGACCAGCAGAAGCTGTTCCTGGATGCGATCCACAAGCCGTACGGCATGGTGCTGGTGACCGGGCCGACCGGTTCGGGCAAGACGGTGTCGCTGTATACCGCGCTGGGCATTCTCAACGACGAGACGCGCAACATCTCCACGGCGGAAGATCCGGTGGAAATCCGGCTGCCCGGCGTCAACCAGGTGCAGCAGAACAACAAGCGCGGCATGACGTTCGCCGCTGCGTTGCGCTCGTTCCTGCGCCAGGATCCGGACATCATCATGGTCGGCGAAATCCGCGACCTGGAGACCGCCGAGATCGCCATCAAGGCCGCGCAGACCGGCCACATGGTGCTGTCCACCCTGCATACCAACGACGCGCCGCAGACCATCGCGCGCCTGATGAACATGGGCATCGCGCCGTACAACATCACCAGCTCGGTGACCCTGGTGATCGCCCAGCGTCTGGCGCGACGGCTGTGCCCGAACTGCAAGCGCCCGGCGCAGCTGCCGGAGCATGCATTGCTGGCCGAGGGCTTCACCCAGGCCCAGCTGGATGAGGGCATCCAGCTGCATGAGGCGGTGGGCTGTGATGAATGCACCGAGGGTTACAAGGGCCGCACCGGTATCTACCAGGTGATGCCGATGACCGACGAGATCGCCACGATCGTGCTGGCCGGTGGCAATGCGCTGCAGATTGCCGAAGCCGCGCAGGCAATCGGGGTCAATGACCTGCGGCAGTCGGCATTGAGGAAGGTCGCGGCGGGTGTGACCAGCCTGGCCGAGATCAATCGCGTTACCAAGGATTGACGCGGTTGTGCTGGCGGGGTCGGAGCCCTTTCCTGCGGAAAGGGATCCGACCGCTGGGTCTTGCGGCCCTTACTCCATGCCCAGCTTCTTCAGCTTGTAGCGCAGCGCGCGGAAGGTGATGCCCAGCTGCGCGGCGGTACGGGTCTTGTTCCAGCGGTTTTCTTCCAGCGCGCGCTGGATGGCGCTGCGTTCGAGCTGTTCGATGTACGAGGGCAGGGCGGCACTGCCCGGCTGCAGATCGACCACGGCTTCGGCGGCCGTGCCGTTGCCGGGCATGCGGGGGGCGTGTTGCGGCAGGCGCAGATCGTCGACACCGATGCGGTCTTCCTCGGCCAGGGCCAGCGCGCGCTCAAGGATGTTCTCCAGTTCGCGCACGTTGCCGGGGAAGGCGTACTGCGCCAGTGCCTCCAGCGCCGAGGGCGCGAGCAGCGGCGTGGTGCGGCCGTGGCTGCGGGCCAGCCGTGCCAGCACGGCAGCGGCCAGCTCCGGCAGATCCTGGCGGCGTTCGCGCAGCGGCGGCACCTTCAGTTCGATCACATTGATGCGGTAGTACAGGTCGTGGCGGAAGCGGCCGTCCTCGACCAGCTCGGCCAGATCCTTGTGGGTGGCCGACAGGATGCGCACATCGACCGGTTCCTCGCTGGCCGCACCCACCGCGCGCACCGACTTCTCCTGGATCGCGCGCAACAGCTTCACCTGCATCTGCAGCGGCAGCTCGGCGACCTCATCCAGGAACAGGGTGCCACCATGGGCGGCCTGGAACAGGCCGGGCTTGTCGGCGTGGGCGCCGCTGAAGCTGCCCTTGCGGTGGCCGAAGAACTCGCTCTCCATCAGTTCGCCGGGAATCGCGCCGCAGTTGACCGGCACGAACGGCCCGGCAGCACGTGCCCCCTGGGTGTGGATGGTCCGCGCGACCAGTTCCTTGCCGACGCCGGATTCGCCGAGGATGTAGACCGGGGCCTGGCTGCGCGCCACTTTGCCGATGGTGGCACGCAACACGTCCATCGCCGGCGAATTGCCGAGCAGCCGGGCGCCCTGTTCGGCGACGGGGCCCGGTACGGGCCGCTCGCTGTTGTTCAGTTCCAGCGCGTGCTTGACCAGCCCGCGCAGTACGGCGATGTCCACCGGCTTGCTGACGAAGTCGAAGGCGCCCGCCTTCAGGGCTTCCACTGCCAGATCCATGCTGCCGAAGGCGGTGATCATCGCCACCGGTGTGCGCGGGTAGTGCTGGGCGATCTCGCTGACCAGCTCGATGCCGTTGCCATCCGGCAGGCGCATGTCGGTGATGCACAGGTCATAAGGATTGCTGGCCAGCAGCTCGCGCGCTTCGGCGAGGTTGGCTGCAGTACTGATGCGCAGCCCCATGCGGCCGAGCGTCAGCACCAGCAGTTCGCGGATGTCGCGTTCGTCGTCGACGACGAGGGCGCTGCGGGTTTCGTTCATGGGCGGAAAAGATAAACGAGGGGGCTGAAAGCGACAAATGTTTGACGCACAGAATCAGGAACCATCGGGCAGCAGGGTGTGCGGACCTGGCAGGACCAAGCGGAAGCACGAGCCGCCGGCTGGCACCGGGATGTAATCCAGCCGTGCCTGGTTGGCCCTGCACAATTCGCGGGCGATGTACAAGCCCAGGCCGGTGCCGTGCTCGGAGGTGGTGAAGAACGGCCGGAACAGCTGCGCCGCCACGCTTTCGGGAATGCCGGGGCCACGGTCCATCACGTCGATCACCGCGCTGCGTTCGTGCCGGGCTACACGCAGCCGCACGCGGGCCGGCTGCTGGCCGATGCGGCCGTACTTCAGGGCGTTATGGACCAGCACGGTCAGCACCTGGTAGAGGTGGCGGGTGTCGACCTGCGCCGGCACCGAGGTGTCGCTGACGATCGGTTCGATGCTGTCGGTTTCCAGCGTCTGGCCCTGCTTGTACTCCAGCACGAAGCGGCGCACGAAGGCGACCAGATCCACGTTCTCCGGCGTGGCACGTTCGCGCCGGGCCAGGCCCAGCACGCTCTCGACGATGCCGTTGGTGCGCTGGCACTGCTGGCGGATGATCTGCAGCAGGCGGCGGTCGCTTTCGTTGAAGCCGGTACCTTCTTCCAGCAGCTGCACGGCATAGTTGATCGCCGCCAGCGGATTGCGGATCTCATGGGCCAGGCTGGCCGAGAAGCGGCCCATCGCCGACAGGGTGAGCGACTCGGCGCGCCGCGACACCACGCTGGAATCATCCAGGAAGACCAGGGCCAGTTCGCTGCCGGCCAGCAGGCGCGCGAAGCGCGGTTGCACTTCGGGCTGGTCCGGGTTGAGCTGCAGCGGCAGTTCGTCCTGGGTCCAGCCGTTGCGCCAGCGCTGCAGGCGACGGGCCAGCTCGGGTGCGACGCTGGCCAGATCGAGGCGGCCGGTTCCGCCCGCACCGTCGCTGTCGCCGAGCAGCATCGAGGCAGCCTCGTTGGCCAGCGTGATGCGGCTGTCGGCATCCACCACCAGCACGCCGGTGCGCATGCGGCGGATGATCAGTTCGTTGATCTGGAACAGATTGGCCACCTCGTCACCGCGCTGGTTGGCCAGCTGCTGGTTGCGGCGGGCGCGGCTGCCGACCTGGTAGCTGATGAAGGCCAGGGCCAGGTAACTGGTCGTGAACATCGCCAGCTCGGCCAGGGTGCGGGTCGGGTCGCCGCCCTCCAGCAGCTTCCACAGGTATTCGCCCACCGTTGCCAGGCTCGCCGCCAGGGCCAGCCCAAGGCCCCAGCTCAGCGGCAGCAGGGTGGCGGCCGCGGCGATGTTGAACAGCAGCGACATCGAGATGCCGGCACTGGCGCCGGGCAGGGCGTGGGCCAGCAGGATGGCGGCGATGATGTCCACCAGCACGCCGGTGACCACGATCGGCCGCAGCCAGCGTTCGTTGCGGCCGATCGCCAGGGCCAGCAGCGACAACGCCAGGTAGGCCGCGCCGACGGTGTAGGCCAGCCGCGGGTGGTGGGCCTCGCCGACCATCATCGACAACGGGCTGTACAGCAGGGCGGCGATCACGGCTGCGATCAGCACCCGGTACAGGGCGAAGAAGTACAGCTCGCGCCGCGGAATCGATTCGATGCGGTCGATCAATGAAGCACTGGGTGACACGCCGGAACTCCCCTTCTGGCTGCCTGGATCTGGGTTGTGCGACGGGCATGCCCGAGCGGACGCAGATGCCCAGTATACGGTCGTGGCGATGCCCGGCCGCGGGTCCGCGTCGCGCAATCGGCCTGTGGCGAGGGCGGCCGGGCGGCTGCCGGCGATCCGCAACTGCCTGAATGACAGCGGAAATCCGCCCGGATCCGGTACTGCGTACAGACTTCTTTGCGCCCCGGCGCCGGCTCGGCCACAATAGTGGGCCCGCCGCGGTCCGTGCCGGTGCCTCCCCCGGAGGCCCTGAGGAATTGCGTGCGGTCGTTCCTATTCCCACGGTGACGCATGAATTTCCACGAATACCAGGCAAAACAACTGCTTGCCGAATACGGCATCCCGGTCCCGGCCGGCAAGGTCGCGGCTACTCCGGATGAGGCGGTTGAAGTCGCCCAGTCGCTGGGCCAGGGCCCCTGGATGGTCAAGGCGCAGATCCACGCTGGCGGCCGCGGCAAGGCTGGCGGCGTCAAGTTCTGCAAGACCGTCGATGACGTGAAGGCCGCAGCGGCCAAGATGCTCGGCACCAAGATGGCCACCTACCAGACCGCCGGCGTCGAGCTGCCGATCAACCTGGTGCTGGTGACCACCGCCGGTGAGATCGTCAAGGAACTGTACCTGTCGGTCCTGGTGGATCGCGGCACCCGCACCATCAGCTACATCGCCTCCTCGGAAGGCGGCATGGAAATCGAGCAGGTGGCTGCCGAGACCCCGGACAAGATCCACACCCTGAATGTGGACTTCGTCGAGGGCGTGCAGGGTTACCACGGCCGTGACATCGGCTTCAAGATGGGCCTGACCGCCAAGCAGGCCGGCCAGTTCGCCAACATCATGGTGAACCTGTACCGCATCTTCAACGAAAAGGATCTGGCGCTGGTTGAGATCAACCCGCTGGCGATCCTGGACGACGGCAACCTGTACGCGCTGGACGGCAAGTTCAACAGCGACGACAACGCCAACTTCCGCCACAAGGAACTGGTCGCGATGCGCGACAAGTCCCAGGAAGATGAAACCGAAGTGACCGCTTCGGAGCTGGACATCAACTACGTCACCATGGACGGCAACATCGGCTGCATGGTGAACGGCGCCGGCCTGGCCATGGCGACCATGGACGTCATCAAGCTCAACGGCGGCGAGCCGGCGAACTTCCTGGACGTGGGCGGCGGTGCCAACAAGCAGCGCGTCATCGAAGCGTTCAAGCTGATCCTGTCCTCGGACAAGGTGGAAGGCATCTTCGTCAACATCTTCGGCGGCATCGTCCGCTGCGACATGATCGCCGAGGGCATCATCGCCGCCGTGAAGGAAGTGGGCGTCAAGGTGCCGGTCGTGGTGCGCCTGGAAGGCACCAACGTGGAAGAAGGCAAGCAGCTGCTGCGTGACAGCGGCATGGCCATCATCCCGGCTGACAACATCAACGACGGCGCCAAGAAAGTCGTTGAAGCGGTCAAGAACGCCGCCTGATCCACGACACCGAAGGAAATTCCCATGTCTGTTTTGATTAACAAGAACACCAAGGTGATCGTGCAGGGCTTCACCGGCCAGCAGGGCACCTTCCACGCGACTCAGATGATCGAGTACGGCACCCAGGTTGTTGGCGGCGTGACCCCGGGCAAGGGTGGCACCACCCACATCGACCTGCCGGTCTTCAACACCGTTGCCGACGCCGTGCAGAGCACCGGCGCCAATGCTTCGGTCATCTACGTGCCGCCGCCGTTCGCGGCCGACGCGATCCTGGAAGCCGCAGCTGCCGGCATCAAGGTCATCGTCTGCATCACCGAAGGCATCCCGGTGCTGGACATGCTGCGCGTCAAGAACGTGCTGACCCGTTCCTACCCGGACACCGTGCTGATCGGCCCGAACTGCCCGGGTGTCATCACCCCGGGTGAGTGCAAGATCGGCATCATGCCGGGTCACATCCACAAGCCCGGCAAGATCGGCATCGTGTCGCGTTCGGGCACGCTGACCTATGAAGCGGTCAAGCAGACCACCGAAGTCGGCCTGGGCCAGTCCACCTGCATCGGCATCGGCGGCGACCCGATCAACGGCCTGAACTTCGTTGACTGCCTGAAGCTGTTCAACGAAGACCCGCAGACCGAAGGCATCATCATGGTCGGCGAGATCGGTGGCGACGCCGAGGAAGCCGGTGCGGAATACATCAAGAACCACGTGAAGAAGCCGGTCGTCGGCTTCATCGCCGGTGCCTCGGCTCCGGCCGGCAAGCGCATGGGCCATGCCGGTGCGATCGCCTCCGGCGGCAAGGGCACGGCGGAAGGCAAGTTCGCCGCCATGGAAGCGGCTGGCGTCGTCACCGTGCGTTCGCCGGGCGACCTGGGCGCTGCCATCGCCAAGCTGGTGAAGTAAGGTTGTTGCCGGCTTCCGGCCGGCACGATCTGTAGAGCCGAGCCCATGCTCGGCTTGCTTTGGAAAGGCCGCCTCCGGGCGGCTTTTCTGCGTCTGGGCGTCGCGCAGTCATCCGCCGGGCATGGCCCGGCGCTACCCGCAGGGTCCGCCCGGCAGGCACACGGTGCGGCGTTACAATGGGCCATTGCAACCACAGGCTGGACCTTCCATGGCTTCGATCCGCATCGCGATGGCGCAGTTCGATTTTCCGGTCGGCGATGTCGCCGGCAATACCGAGCGCATCATCGAGATGATCGGCCAGGCGCGCGATGAGCATGGCGCCGGGCTGGTGATGTTCCCCGAGCTGGCGGTCAGCGGCTATCCGCCGGAAGACCTGCTGCTGCGTCCGGGGTTCCTGTACGAATGCGAGCAGGCGATCGCGCGCATTGCGGCTGCCTGCCGCGGTATCACCGCTGTGGTCGGCTGGCCGCAGGCGGCGGGCGCGGTGGTGTACAACGCCGCCAGCGTGCTGCGCGATGGCCGGGTCGAACAGACCTATCGCAAGCGCGAGCTGCCCAACTACGCGGTGTTCGACGAGCGCCGCTACTTCGACGTCGATCCTGATGGCGGCAGCTGCGTGTTCGACGTCGACGGCATTCCGGTGGGCCTGCTGATCTGCGAGGACCTGTGGTTCGCTGAGCCGCTGGCCGATACCGTGCGTGCTGGCGCGCAGTTGGTGGTGGTGCCCAATGCCTCGCCCTACGAGCGCGGCAAGCACGCCCAGCGCGATGCCGTGCTGGCCGCGCGCACCCGCGAGAGCGGTGCGGCGATCGCGTATCTCAATGTTGTCGGTGGCCAGGACGCACTGGTATTCGACGGCGCTTCGGTGGTGGCCGATGGCGACGGTACGGTGCACCCGGCTGCCGCTGCGTTTGTCGACCAGTGGCTGGTGGTGGAGTACGACGGCGCCAGCCGTCGCTTCATGCCGCACGTCTGGATGGACGATGGTGACGAGAGCATGGACGCCCTGGCCTGGCGCGCGGTGACCCGTGGCATCCAGGATTACTGCCGCAAGAATGGTTTCACGAAGGTGTGGCTGGGCCTGTCCGGCGGCATCGATTCGGCCCTGGTGCTGGCCCTGGCGGTGGATGCGATGGGGGCCGAGAACGTGACTGCCGTGCGCCTGCCGTCACGCTATACCGCAGGCCTGTCCAACGATCTGGCTGCAGAGCAGTGCCAGGCGTTGGGAGTGAAGCTGGAAGCGGTGTCGATCGAGCCGGCGTTCAAGGGCCTGATGGAATCGCTGGCGCCGCTGTTCGAGGGCACAACCCCGGATGTGACCGAGGAGAACCTGCAGTCGCGCAGCCGCGGCGTGATCCTGATGGCGCTGGCCAACAAGTTCGGTGGCCTGCTGCTGACCACCGGCAACAAGAGCGAGTATGCGGTCGGCTACGCCACCATCTACGGTGACATGTGTGGCGGCTACGCGCCGTTGAAGGATCTGTACAAGACCGAAGTATTCGGTCTGTCGAAGTGGCGCAATACCGTGGGGGGCGCGCCGGTGATTCCGCCGGCCGTGATCAGCCGCCCGCCGTCGGCCGAACTGCGCGAGAACCAGCTGGACCAGGATTCGCTGCCGGCCTACGACGTGCTGGACGGCATCCTGTACCGCTACGTCGACCAGGAGCAGTCGCGCGCCGAGATCGTTGCAGCCGGTTACGATGCGGCCGTGGTCGACCGCGTGCTGCGGCTGGTGCGCATCAGCGAGTGGAAGCGGCACCAGGCCGCACCGGGGCCGAAGGTCTCCCGTCGCGCCTTCGGCCGCGAACGCCGCTATCCGATCAGCAACGGCTACAAGGGCTGAGGCCCGCGCCTCCGCAGGGCCCGGCCATGGCGGGCCCCACAAAAAGGAAGGGCCCCTTGCGGGGCCCTTTTCTTACTTCTTTTCCAGCCGCGCGTTGCGCTGGCCGGTACTGGCGGACTTCTCGCCTGCGAACGGGTTGAGCTTGCGGATCATCCAGGGGTACTTCGGCCAGTTGCCTGCCAGCCACGGGTGATCGGGCTGGTTCAGCTCCAGCACGCGCCGGGCATCGTCGGCCAGGGTCTTGTTGCCCAGGTGGGTGTAGGAGTCGGCCAGGACCGCCACGGCGTCGTACTGGAAGGCGCTCTGCGGATAGGTTTCCAGCAGGTAGTTGGCGCGGCCAGCGGCCGACACCCAGGCGCCACGGCGCATGTAGTACAGCGCGTTGTCCAGCTCGTGCTGGGCGAATACGTCACGCAGCTCGATCATCCGCTGGCGGGCGTCGGCGGCGTAGCGGCTGTTCGGGTAGCGGTCAACGACGATGTTGAAGTCCGAATACGCCTGGTGCGGCGTGGACAGATCGCGGCGGCTGGGGTCCAGGGACCATACGCGACGCAGGAAAACCGTATTGCGGTTGGAGTTGGCCAGGCCGCGCAGGTAATACAGGTAGGCGATGTTGCGATGGGTCGGATAGGTCCGGATGAAGCGGTCGATGCTCGACACCGCATCGTCGTGCTTGCCGGCCTTGTACTGCGCGTAGGCTGTTTCGATCATCGCCTGTTCGGTGTACGGGCCGTAGGGATACTGGGCCACCAGGCGACGGAAGCTGGCTTCGGCGCCGCTCCAGTTGCCCCCCTTCATCAGCGTGTGGCTCTTCTCGTACAGCTGTTCGACCGGCGTCCCCTCGTCGGGGCGATCACCCTTCTTGGCGCCGCGATGGCAGCCGGTGGCGGCGATGACCAGCACCAGCAGCAGGGCGGTGAGGCGGACGGGCGCGGAGAGCATGGCGGAGCGTCGGATCATGGGGTCAAGGCGGGACGCGTCTGGAATACGAAGGGTCGATGATAGCCTAGTGTCCTGTCCTGCGACTGAAACCGACCGCCGGGACCCCAAAATTTCAAAGATGCCCCCCTGCCATGTCTGAACAACCCTCCGAATCGGCCCGCCAGGCCATCGTCCCCGACACCGCCGCCGGCCGGCGTTTCGACGCCGTCGTGGCCGAACTGTTCCCCGAGTACTCCCGTTCACGCCTGACCGAATGGATCAAGGCCGGCGACGTCCTGCTCGATGGCGCCCAGGCGCGGCCGCGCGATCCGCTGCGCGGTGGCGAGGTGGTGACCCTGAACGTGGTGCTGGAGACCCAGACCGATGCCCAGCCGGAGGACATCCCGCTGGACGTGCTGTTCGAGGACGAGCACCTGCTGGTGATCAACAAGCCGGTCGGCCTGGTGGTCCACCCGGGTGCCGGCAACCACAGCGGCACCCTGGTCAATGCGCTGCTGTACCGCGACCCGTCGGTGGCGGTTCTGCCGCGCGCCGGCATCGTGCATCGCCTCGACAAGGACACCAGCGGCGTGATGGTGGTCGCCCGCACCCTGGAGGCGCAGACGGCCTTGGTCGAACAGCTGGCCGCGCGTGATGTGCACCGCCAGTATCTGGCCATCGTGATGGGCGCTCTGGTGGCCGGCGGCACCGCCGATGCGCCGATCGACCGTCATCCGCGCGACCGCCTGAAGATGGCGGTGCGCGAAGACGGCAAGGACGCGATCACCCATTACCGCCTGCGCGAGCGCTTCCGGGCGCACACCGCGCTGGAATGCCGGCTGGAAACCGGCCGCACCCACCAGATCCGCGTGCATATGGCGCACCTGCGCCACCCCATCATCGGCGACCCGCTGTATGGCGGTGCGCTGAAGCTGCCCAAGGGCGCCAGCGACGAACTGGTGGCCGCGCTGCGTGGCTTCAAGCGCCAGGCCCTGCACGCCGAGACGCTGGAGTTCGTGCATCCCATCACCGGCGAGCCGGTGCGCAATTCGGCGCCGGTACCGGACGACATGCTGCACCTGATGAAGGTGCTGCGCGAAGACAGCGAGGCCTTTACCGAGCGCGAGCGGGATCGCTGGTGATGGCGACCGCGCTGCCGCTGCTGCAGGCTGACTGGCCGGCGCCGCCGGGCGTGCGGGCGCTGACCACACGCCGGCACGGCGCGGGCATTTCGCCGGCACCCTTTGCCCAGTTCAACCTGGGCAACCGGCACGCAGCCGATGGAGATGCGCCGGCCAACGTCGAACACAACCGGCAACTGCTGCAGCAGGGGCTGGCGCTGCCCTCCGCGCCGCACTGGCTGCGCCAGGTGCATGGCACCACCGTGCTGCGCTTTGATGGCCCGCCAGTGGCCGGGGCCAGCGAGCCGGTGGCCGATGCCGCGGTGACGTCGGTGCCGGGGGTGGTGCTGGCCATCCTGACCGCGGACTGCCTTCCGGTGGTGTTTGCCGCCGCCGACGGCAGCGAAGTGGGCGCGGCCCATGCGGGCTGGCGCGGCCTGGCCGATGGCATGCTGGAACACACGGTAGCCGCGATGCGCACCGCGCCGTCGCAGCTGCGGGTCTGGCTGGGCCCGGCGGCAGGGCCTGCCGACTATGAGATCGGCGAAGAGGTGTATCAGGCCTTCGTCGGCCACGAACCGGCTGCGGCCGCCGCCTTCGTGGCCACCCGCGCGGGGCACTGGAAGGTCGATCTGTTCGCACTGGCCCGCCAGCGCCTGCAGTCCGTGGGCGTGGACCCGGCCCAGGTGTCTGGCGGCACGATCTCCACCATTGCCGATCCGGACCTGTATTCGCACCGTCGCGACCGCCGCACCGGCCGCATGGCAACGCTGGCCTGGATCGCTCCCTGACCGTGCCGCTGTTCGCGCAGGTGCTGGGGCCGGCCTTCGCCACCCTGGCAGCACCGGTGCAGGCGTTGCATGCGGCGCCGCTGCCGTGCCGCCGTACCGGGCAGGCGCGGATCGCACGGGGCCGCCATTGGCTGGTGCCCATGCTGGCCGCGTTGGCGCGGCTGCCGAAGGAGGCGCACGCCTTGCCGGTCGAGGTGGTGTTCAGCGTCTGCGGGCAAGGCGAGCAGTGGGCGCGACGTTTCGGGCGCTGGCCGATGGTGTCGCGGCTGTGGGCACAGGAAGGCGGTCTGCATGAGCAGCTCGGTGCGGTGCACTTTGGATTCGAGCTGCGGGCGCGTGAAGGCGGCATCGACTGGTCGGTGCGCAGCGTCCGCGTGTTCGGCCTGCTGCCGCTGCCGACGCGCTGGTTCGACGGCGTGCGCTGCCGCGAGGCCTGGGCCGCAGAGCGCTACACTTTCCTGGTTGATGTGACATTGCCCTGGATTGGACCCCTGATCCGTTATGAAGGCTGGCTCGACCCGCAGTGACGCAGTGATCGTGTTCGATGGCGTCTGTGCGCTGTGCAGCCGCTGGGTGCGTTTCCTGCTGCGTGTGGACCGCCACGGGCGCTATCGCTTCGCAGCGATGCAGGGTACGCATGGCAGCCTGCTGCTGCGCAGCCATGGGCTGGATCCGCAGGACCCGCGCTCCTTTCTGCTGCTGGACGAGCAGGGCGCCTGGACTGACACGGACGCGATCCTGCGCGTGCTGACCGGGCTGGGAGGCGCATGGCGGCTGGCGGGCGTGCTGCGCCTGTTGCCGCGCAGCTGGCGGGATGCCGCCTATCGCAGGCTGGCCCGCAACCGATACCGCTGGTTCGGTCGTCACGACCGCTGCACGCTGGCGACGACGCAGCAGGCCGGCCGTTTCCTGGACTGATGTGCCGGTCGGTCCGCGCGCGGTGTCAGTGCGGAGCCGCAAGCAGCCGATAGGCGATGCGCTGGTTGCGCGCGCGGCCGTCCTCGCTGCGGTTGTCGGCTACCGGATGCTCCTCGCCGTACCCCACCGCGACCAGCGTCGGTGCCGGCACGCCATGCGCCTGCAACGCCGTCACCACCACGTCCGCACGCTGCTGGCTGAGCTGCCGGTTGGCCTCGGACGCGCCCTGGCTGTCGGTGTGAGCGGCCACTTCCACCCGTGTGCCTGGCGCAGTGCTGCGCAATGCGTCGGCCACCACCTGCAGCGTTTCGCTGGAGCTGCCGCGCAGTTCGCTGGAGCCGGGATGGAACTCCAGCCGGGTCAGGTTCAGCGCAGCGATCCGCTGCGCGGCGCCGGCATCGGCCGGCAGCCGCGACAATGCCGCCCGGCCCGGACCCCACAGCCCACTCATCCGCAGGGCGGGGAAATCCTGGCGGAGCTGCCGCGAGATCGCCAGGCGCCGCTCTTCGCTCAGGGCGGTGGAGTCGATATCCAGCTGGTTGCCGGCGAACTCCAGGCGCAGTCCGTCGCCCTGCAGGCAGGGCAGGGTGCGGATCAGGCGCTCGAACCAGCGCGGCGACCGGGCCTGCGGATCGATCTCGATACGGCCACTGACGTGCCCTGCGCCATGCACCGCAATCAACGCGCTCCACAGGCGGCGGCGCAGGGCGTCGCTGGGCAGGCTGCCATGGACCGAGACCTGCGCGCCGCGCTGGTGCAGGAACAGCCGCGCGTCGTGCTCGCGGACGATCACCTGTGGCGTCCACAGCGGCGTGCGTGCCTTCAGCTGCAGCCATGCGGTAGCGCCGAGCACGACCACGGCGGCCATCATCCACAGCAGGCTGCGCAGGGCCATGCCCTGCACCCGCGGGGTGAGCAGGGTGCCGGCCATCTGCGGTCGCTGCCGCTGCGGGCGGTTGCGCAGCTGGCGCGGCTCCGAAGGGGCCGGCTCGATGGGCTGGGAGGTCAATGCGATCAGCCCCGGCAGCAGATCGCAGGCCACGACCCGGAACGCCCCCGATGACAGTCTGCTGCGCCGGGCCAGCCGGTCCATGACCGGATCACCCAGCGCACGCTGCAGGTCGCTGGCCAGCACCGGCAGCGGCGGCTGCCCGGGACGCCGCCAGGATCGGAAGTGAACCCCCAGGCCCGCCTGCTCGAAGGTCTGCTCCAGTCCGTCCAGTCCCCGCGGGTGGGAGGCTATCCAGCCGGCAATCACATCAACCACCCAACGGGTGCGATGGCCCAGTCCCAGGCGGTGGCTGGCTTCTTCGATGAAACGGTCGTACGCGTGCATGCAGTGGATCCCCGGAGTGATGTGCACGCAGTCGTGCACGGTGTGGCTTCTGTCGATTGCAGGAGCTCTGGGGGCGCCACTGTGGGGAGGTCGCGTCAATGCGAAATGAAATATCGCCGGTTCATTTTCTTTCGTTTTCCGCGATGGCGTCGCGAGGACGCCACGCAGCTGGCTGGAAGCCTTGGGGCAGCAGGACGTTCGCCTGCCTGAGTGCCACTTGCGACAGCGGCTGTGGAGATCACGCCACAGCGGCGGGATGGTTGCATGCGCAATTACTTTCGAGCCAAAAGCGTCAAGTTTCGGCGTACAGAATGCGCCTGATTCAGCCTTCGAGGGCGTCCAGGTAGCTGCGCCGCCAATGGTTGATGTCGTAGGTGCGCAGGTGCTCCATCATGGCGTGCCAGCGCTCCTGGCGCTTGCGCAGCGACATGGTGGCGGCCGTGGCGATGGCATCGGCCACGCCGTCCAGATCGTGCGGGTTGACCAGCAGCGCCTGCTTCAGTTCATCGGCGGCGCCGGCCAGAAGGGACAGCACCAGCACGCCCGGATCCTCCGGGTCCTGCGAGGCGACGTACTCCTTGGCGACCAGGTTCATGCCATCGCGCAGCGGGGTGACCAGACCGACGGCCGCCGCGCGGTAGAAGCCGGTGAGGGTGGCATGGGTGAAGTTCTGGTTGACGTAGCGAAGCGGCGTCCAGTCCGGCTCGGCATGGCCACCGTTGATGTGCCCGGCGATCTGTTCCAGCTGGCTGCGCAGTTGCCGGTACTCGGTGACATCACCGCGCGAGACCGGCGCGATCTGCAGGTAGGTCAGGGTGCCGCGCTGGTCGGGGTGGCGCTGCAGGTAACGTTCGAAGCCGAGGAAACGTTCGGGCAGCCCCTTGGAATAGTCCAGGCGGTCCACGCCGATGGCCAGCTGCCGATCCCGCAGACTGGCCCGCAGGTTCTTCACGGCGGCCTTGGCCGCTGCGGTGCTGGCCTGACGCGCGATAAGCCCGGTGTCGATGCCGATCGGGAAGGCGGCAGCGCGGAAGCGGCGCCCCCCCGGGGCCTCCAGTTCGCCGTTGTCGAGCACGCGACCGCCGCCGAACAGCCGCAGGTAGGTCTGGAAGCGGTCGGCATCGCGCTGGGTCTGGAATCCCACCAGGTCATAGGCATACAGCGCGGAGAACAGCCGCAGGTGGTCGGGCATGGCCTGCAGCAGGTCCGCCGAGGGCATCGGGATGTGCAGGAAGAAGCCGATGCGGCAGCCGATGCCGCGCTCGCGCAGCAGGGCACCCAGCGGGATCAGATGGTAGTCGTGGATCCAGACGATATCGTCCTCGCGCAGCAACGGCGCGAGCTTGTCCGCGAACATCGCATTGACCTTGTGATACGTCTCGCGCGTGCCGCGGTCATAGTCGACCAGGTCCAGGCGGAAATGCAGCAGCGGCCACAGCGTGCGGTTGGCGAAGCCGTTGTAGTAGCCGTCCACCTCGCGCTTGTTCAGGTCCATGGTGACGAAGCGGATGTCGCCGTCCTGCTGTTCATGCAGCGCGCCGCTGCCATCACGCACGGTCTTGCCACTCCAGCCGAACCACATGCCGCCGCGCTCCTTGAGCGCAGCCAGCAGGCCCACCGCAAGGCCCCCGGCGCGGTTCTCGCCGGGCACGGCAACGCGGTTGGAGACCACCACCAGACGACTCATGATGCCTCCTGCCAGGAACGCGACAGGCGCATCGCTGCCGTGATCAGACCCACATGCGAATACGTCTGCGGGAAGTTGCCCCACGCTTCGCCGCTGTCGAAGGCCAGGTCCTCTGACAGCAGGCCAAGATGGTTGCGCTGCTTCAACAGCGTCTCGAACATCTCGCGTGCCTCATCCATGCGCCCGATCGCCGCCAGCGCATCGATGTACCAGAAGGTGCAGATGGTGAAGCTGGTTTCCGGCTCGCCGAAATCGTCCGGTGCGATGTAGCGGTACAGCGAATTGCCATGCTTGAGGTCGCGGCCGATGGCCTCGACGGTGGCGATGAAACGTGCGTCGAGTGCATCGATGAAGCCGATGTCGGCCAGCAGCAGCAGCGACGCGTCCAGGCGATGGCCGTCGAAGGTGTCGGTGAAGTGGCCCAGCGATTCGCTCCAGGACCGCTGCATGATGCGCGCGTGGATGATGTCGGCGCGCTCGCGCCAGTAGCGTGCACGGTCATCGCGCTTGAGCCTCACGGCGATCTTGCACAGGCGATCGCAGGCGGCCCAGCACATCGCGCTGGTGTAGGTGTGCACCTCGGTGCGGCCGCGGAACTCCCACAGGCCTGCGTCGGGGACGTCGTGCAGGGCAAAGGCCTGTTCGCCCAGCGGTTCCAGCCGGGCAAAGGTATGGGCATCCCCGGGGTCCTGCAGGCGACGATCGAAGAACAGCTGCGTGGAGGCCAGCACCACGCTGCCATACACGTCGTGCTGGCGCTGCACCCAGGCCAGGTTGCCGCGGCGCACCGGGCCCATCCCGCGGTAGCCGGACAGGCTGGGAACTTCATCCTCGTCCAGCTTGGCCTCGAATCCGATGCCGTACAGCGGCTGCAGCGTGCCGTCGGTGGTGGCGAGGTTGAAGATGTAGCCGAGGAACTGCTCCATCGTACGGGTGGCGCCAAGCCGGTTCAGCGAACGCACCACGAACGCAGCATCGCGCAGCCAGCAGTAGCGGTAGTCCCAGTTGCGCACGCTGCCGGGAGCCTCCGGAATCGAGGTGGTCATCGCCGCGATGATCGCCCCACTGTCCTCGTACTGGCACAGCTTGAGAGTGATCGCGCTGCGGATCACCGCGTCCTGCCATTCCAACGGGATCGACAGATAGCGCACCCATTCGCGCCAGTAATCACGCGTGCGCTGGAACGCTTCCTGCACATAGCCGCTGATCGAGCGGTTGAGCGATTCATCCACGCCCAGGATCAGGTGCACAGGGTGGTTGAGGACGAACGGCAGGCCATCACGGACCATCCGGACCGGCACATCGGTGGTCAGCCGCAGCACGTGGTCGGGCAGGATCCAGCGCACGTGGTTGCTGCCCCACGTGGATTCGGGAACACGTGCGCCCCAGTCGGCCAGCGGCCGTGCGCGGATGACGATACGTGGGCTGCCGGCCAATGGCCGCACCTGGCGGATCAGGCTGACCGGCCGGTAGAAGCGGTCGTTCTGCCGCCAGCGTGGCGCGAAATCGAGGATCTCCAGCGCACCTCCATGCGTGTCGCGCAGCACCGTGCGCAGGATGGCGGTGTTGGTGAGATATTCCTGCTCGCTGTCGGCGAAGTCCTCCAGCTCGACGGCGAAGTCGCCGCCTGTCTGCTGGTTCGGGCCCAGCAGCGCACAGAAGGTGGGGTCGCCGTCAAAGGTGGGCAGGCAGCTCCAGACGACACGGGCATGTTTGTCGACCAGGGCGCCGAAGCTGCCGTTGCCGACCACGCCCAGATCAAGATCGGGTTGGGTCATCACGCGGTACATCTCGGTTGCGGCCGTGGGGGTGGCCGGGTCAATAGGCATTCTCGCGCAGCCAGGCGTGCACGCTGCGTATGTCAGGCAGCGCGAACACGGCGGCGCTGGGTTCACGCTCGCCGACCAGCACGCTCCAGCCATGCTGGCCGTTGGCGGCGTCGAATCCGAATTCATCCGTCAGGTCATCGCCGAGGAACACGGGCAGGCGGCCCCGGAACGGCAGGTACTGCATCATCCGCCGGATCGCGCGGCCCTTGTCGGTGCCGACGGGCACGAACTCGACCACGTGATCGCCGGGTTGCAGGCGGTAGCTGGAGCGACCGCGCACATGGCGGTCAGCGAACGCCCGCACCTCGCTTCCAGCGTGCGGCGCCTCGCGCCAGTGCAGGGCCAGGCCCACACCCTTGTCTTCTACCAGTACCCCGGGATGGCCATGGGCAAAACGCATCGCCTGCTGATGCAGGGCATGCAGCCATTCGGCGGTGTCATCGTCATGTTCGTCGCGCAGCACGCGTCCGTCCTGGCCACGCAGTTCATGGCCGTGCAGGCCGGCCGCAGGCAGCTGCAGAGGCGCGAACAACTGGTCAAGCTGTGCCAGAGGACGGCCACTGACCAGTGCTACGGCACCTTCCAGGCGGTCGCTGATACGACCGATGGCCTCACGCACATCGGGCAGCAGCTGCACGGCGTCCGGTCGTGCAGCGAATTCAATCAGGGTGCCATCGACATCGAGGAACAACGCGCAGGCATCGTCCAGCAATGGAGGTGGCGGACGCAGGGGGAGCGGTTCAGCCATGACGCCCAGCCTGCCAGCGTGGGCGTGTACGTGGGGTCGAGAGCAGGCGACGACAGTGCGTCGGCGCTGTCTGCCGGTTGCCGGCATGAGGGAGCGGTACCGGAGCGGGGCAGTGCGGACCCACGGTCCGCACCACCGCAGACACGCGTCAGCCGCGGTCAGAACGTGTAACGGACGCGGCCGTAGTAGTAGGCGCCGTTGCTGCCGATCGGCGAAAGCACGTCGTAGGGCAGATTGCCGAAGTAATGGATGTCCTCATTGGATCGATCCGGGTAGTTGTCGGTCAGATTCTGTCCGCCGATGGCCACGCTCCATCGGGCGCTGATGCGATACTCCACTTCTGCATCCAGCTGCCATTCGGCCTGGTAGGTCTGGCGCGGAATGTAACCGTCACCGAAGTTGAAGACACGGGTGACGCTGCCATAGCGGTTCACCCGGCTGCTGAGTGACCAGTGGTCATTGCTCCATGCTGCAGAGACGCTGCCGCGCGTGCGCGGGGTGGCGTCGGTCAGCGTGTTGGTCTCTTCGATGCCGAACAGCACATAGTCCGGATCGAGCGCCTGCAGTTGTGCAGGGGTGGCCAGCACGTTCTTCAGCGTGGTCTTGGTGTAGGCGTAAGTGCCGGTCAGCAGCAGCTGGCCATCGCCCAGCGCCTGCCGCCAGTTGCTGACCAGTTCGGCGCCACGGGTACGTGTATCGGCGGCATTGACGAAGAAGCTGGCGCTCTGCAGGCCACTGACGCCGTAGTTGGCGGCGACGTAGTCGGTCAGCGCATCGCCAGTGATGCTTTCGGACAGCGCGATGCGATCATCGATGTCGATCTGGAAGAAGTCCAGCGACAGGTCGAAGTGTTCACCGATGCGGCTGGTGAAGCCCAGCGACGTGTTGATCGACTTTTCGGGCTTGAGGTCCTGCGCGCCCAGGCCGCGGGCAATCGGATTGTTGACCGACAGCAGCCGGCCCTGCACCAGCTGGCCGCCGGCGTTGTAGCCAGTGGAGGTCGACTCGTAGCCGATCTGTGCCAGCGACGGGGCGCGGAAGTTGTTGGAGATCGCGCCACGCAGGGCGAAGGCCGGGGTGAACTGGTAACGCAGGCCGAGCTTGCCGGTCAGTTCGCCGCCGAAATCATCGCTGTGCTCGTAGCGCGCAGCCAGGTCGCTGGAGAAGTGATCGCCGAACTGGCTGGACAGGCTGGCATAGGCGCTGGCCACATCGCGCGACAGGGTGGCGGCATCCTGCGGCGTGAGGCCGCCGCCGGCCTGCGAGCCGGTGGGACGGTCGGTAAACGGGCCGGCCGCATAGCTGGCGGGGTCGCCGGGGCGGGTCTGGTAGCGCTCATGGCGCGCTTCCGCGCCCAGGCCCAGCGTATGGCTGATGCTGTCGCTCTGGGTGAACACACGGCTCAGGTCCAGGTTGCCGACGGTCTGAGCGTACTCATAATCAGCCGTCTTGAAGCGTGTCGGGCTGGCCGGGCCCAATGAGGCGTTGAGCGAATCACGCAGGCGATAGGTGAAATCGTTCTGGCCATGGTCCAGGCTGCCGTCGTAGCTCCACTCACCCCATTGGCCGCGCACACCGGCGACCGCCTGCACGTCGCGGTTCTCGCCTTCGGAGACCGGCCGGTAACCGTTCGGATAGACCTCCTTCCAGTTGGCCTCGCCGTCCGGGTAGCGGAAATAGTTCGCGCCTTCGGTGTCACGCTGGTTGAAGGTACCGAACGCGTAGAAGGTGGAGGTCTGGCCGACCGGGATTTCAGTGTTGAGCCACAGGTTGATGTCCTTGCTCTCACCATCGCCCAGCACGTAGTTGCGCTTGCCCTGCAGTGCCAGGTTGTCCGGGGTCTGGTCCCACGGTGGAATCTGGTCGAAGCCGGCGCGGTTGGTCCCGTTGCGGTGCTTGTACTCCAGGCCGACGCGCAGGAAGCCACCGTCCTCACCCAGCGAGGTGCCCACTTTGGCGCTGATGTTGCCGGCCTGCCCATCGGTAAGGGTGCGGCCGATCGGCTTCAGATCGGTGTGATTTGCACCGTAGCTGGCTTCGATCTCGCCGCCGTCGCCACCATTGTCGAGGATCACATTGATGACACCTGCCACGGCGTCGGAGCCATACAGCGCGCCGGCACCGTCGCGAAGCACTTCGATGCGCTTGATCGCGCTGACAGGGATGGCATTGAAGTCGACCGGCGTGGTGCCCTTGCCGATCTTGCTGTCGGTGTTGACCAGGGCGGTGTGGTGGCGGCGCTTGCCGTTGATCAGCACCAGTACCTGATCCGGCGACAGGCCGCGCAGCTGCGCGGCGCGGACGTGGTCGGCGCCACCGGAATTGGACTGGCGCGGGAAGTTGAACGACGGCAACAGCGCCTGCAGCGCACTGCCGAGTTCGCCGTTGACCACGCCGGCCTTGCGGATGTCTTCGGCGGTAAGCACATCCACCGGCGAGGTGGATTCGAGCACCGTGCGGTCGGCGGCACGGGTGCCGGTGACGATCACGGTGTCGAGGTTGGTGGCGTCCTGGGCCAGGGCCGGGGCGATGGGGGAGAGCGCAAGGGCAATGGCGAGGCCGAGCGGCGACGCGGGCAGGCGGGCGGACATGGGGGCTCCAGCAACAACGACGACGGGGAAGGGGGAGATAGTTTCACTTACATCCATCCGGATGAAGCGATATATTATCTTCGCGTGATGACCGGTGCTGATGCAAGCCCCTGCCGGTCCGGCATGAGCTGATGCCCTGTTGGCATCAGCACGCCGGGCCGGTGGCGCTGTACGCTGCCGGCTCGCACTGTCCCCCTTCCCCGGAGCTGTACCGATGAAACACCTTGGCCTTGCCTTCGCCGTTCTGCTCGCCGCCAGTGGCTGCGCCAGCCTCTCCTCGCAGGCGCCCAGCGCCTACGCTACGGCCACGACCGCTGAACTGAAGGGGGATGCCGCACGCCCGTCCGCTGGCCAGGGCTGGGTGCGCAGCGAGCTGTACTTCGGGGTGGGCGAGGAGCAGGGCGCCGGCAACCGACCGCAGGCCGATACCATCAGCGAGGCGCAGTGGCGGACGTTCCTGGACAAGGAAGTGACCCCGCGCTTCCCCGATGGCCTGACCGTGTTCGATGCCTACGGCCAGTGGCTGTTCCGGGGTGACGCTGCGCCGAACCGCCTGCGCACCAAGGTACTGGTGGTGCTGCACGAAGACAGCCCGCAGCGTCGTGCCGACATCGAAGCCATCCGCCTGGCGTGGAAGCAGCAGACCGGGCACCAGTCGGTGCTGTGGTCGCGACAGGCCGTTGACGTATCGTTCTGACCGGGAGGCGCCGCCCTGGCGCCGCAGGGAAAGACGATGAGACACAGGGACACCGTGATTGGCCTGCTGGCGGGCCTGCTGGTACCGCTGGCGCACGCTGCTGACAGCGATGCGCCGCTGCGCTTCGAGGCGGCACCTGGCATTGGCGTGCAGGCTGAGGTGGCGGAGGACGGCAGCATTGCCGTGCAGCTGCTGCCCTCTGGCAAGCGGCTGAGCCTGCCGGGTGCCCCGGACGTCGACGGCAATTCGCGGTTGTCAGCCGAGGATGTTGATTTCGATGGGCGCCCGGAGCTGGTTGCGCGCGCGTCGGTCGGCATGGTCAATGAAGCGGTGGCGGTGTATCGCTACGATCCGGCCAGCGGTGGTTTCCGCGCGCTGCAGGCCGAAACCCATGGGCGTGACAACTGCGGCGGCCTGATGGGGCTCACCGTTGATGCCGCCACGCGCACGTTGACCAGCAGCTGCCGCAGCGGCCCGATGTGGTACACGGACCAGTACCGGTTTGCAGGCGCGAAACTCTATCTGTACCGCGCCGAGCGCGTCTTGATGCTGGGCGATACCCTGAACGCCGCACTGCGTTGGGTGCAGGCCGACGAGCAGGGCCCGTCGGCGGTCTGGCGCACCTTTGATCCCACCGGTCGTGTGCTGGAGAGCGCGATCGCTGATGGCCTGGGCGCACCGCCCGACGGCCCGCTGCGCAGCCAGCAGGCCACCGTGGTGCCGGCGCGCCTGTTCCTGTTCGACCGGCCCGGTGCGCCCAGCACCCAGCGTTACCTGCTGCAGGGCGACCGCGTGGAACTGCTGGATGAACACGAGGGTTGGCTGAAGGTGCGGTATCGCAACCCGAAGAGCGGCGCGGTGGTGGGCTGGATCAACGTCAACGATTGACCCGATATCGCTCTGTACTTTGCCTGTCGAGGCGATGCATGCCTTGCCCACGGAGGCATCACTTCGTCGGGTCTAGCCTCGGACGTTCCCCCGTTCGAGGATGCATCCGATGAGCAAGCGCGTTGCCGAGATCGTTGTCGATACCCTGCAGCAGGCGGGTGTCCGCCGCTGTTATGGCATCGTCGGCGACACGTTGAACCACGTCACCGATGCACTGCATCGCAGCGAAATCGAATGGGTGCATGTGCGCCACGAAGAGGTGGCCGCCTTCGCCGCCGGCGCCGACTCGCTGGTGAGCGGCGAGCTGACGGCCTGTGCCGGCTCCTGCGGTCCCGGCGGCCTGCATTTCATCAATGGCATCTTTGAAAGCAACCGCAACCGCGCACCGATGGTGCTGATCGCCAGCCAGGTGGTGACCAGCGAACTGGGCATGGAATTCCCCCAGGAAGTGGATTTCAAGGCGGTCTATGGCAGCTGCACGGTGTTCTGCGAGCAGGTGCACAGCCCGGCGCAGGCACGACGCGTGGTCGCCCTGGCCTGCCAGGCGGCGATCAGCCGCCGCGGCGTGGCGGTGGTGATCCTGCCGGCCGACATCAGCCAGGCCGAGGTGAAGCACGATGTACCGTTCTCGGTGCACTACACCCAGCCGGTGCTGCGCCCGTCGGATGGCGAGCTGCAGCGCATCGCCGGGTTGCTGGGGCAGGGCAAGCGCATCGGCATCTATGCCGGTGCCGGTTGCCAGGGCGCCCATGCGCAGCTTCTGGAACTGGCCCGGCGCCTGCAGGCCCCGATCGCGCACACCTCGCGTGCCAAGGACTTCGTCGAGCCGGACAACCCGTACAACATGGGCATGACCGGCATCTTCGGCATCGAATCCGGGTTCCACACCCTGATGGAGTGCGACACGCTGCTGCTGCTCGGCGCCGATTTTGCCTGGGGGCAGTTCTATCCGGACAAGGCGACGATCATCCAGGTCGATCGCGATGGCAGCCATCTCGGTCGCCGCCATCCGGTTAACCTGGGCGTGGTGGGTGACATCGCACCGACGCTGGATGCACTGCTGCCGATGCTGCCACCCCGCGAGGACAGCACGTTCCTCGACGAGTGTATCGAGCGTCGCGACAAGGCGCTGGCCAAGCGTGAGCAGGAGGAGCAGCCGGGCGAGGGCGAACTGATCCATCCGCAGCACCTGACCGCGCTGCTGTCGAAATACGCCAGCGACGATGCGTTGTTCACCGCCGACGGTGGCTCGCCGATGGTGTGGGTGCTGCGGCATATCCGCGTCAATGGCCGTCGCCGCACGCTCACCAGTCTCCTGCACGGGACGATGGCCAATGCGATGCCGCAGGCGCTGGGCCTGCAGAAGGCGTTCCCGGGCCGGCAGGTGATCTCGCTGTCGGGCGATGGCGGCCTGGCGATGCTGCTGGGCGATCTGCTGACCGCCGTGCAGGAGAAGCTGCCGATCAAGGTGGTGGTGTTCAACAACGGTTCGTTGAACTTCGTGGAGTTGGAGCAGAAGGTGGAAGGGCTGCTGGACAACTACACCGATCTGAAGAATCCGGATTTCGGCCGTCTGGCCGAGGTGATCGGTTTCCATGGCCGCACGGTCACCCGCAGCGAGGACCTGGAGAAGGCCGTACAGGACTTCCTCGCCCAGCGCGGTCCGGCATTGCTGGACGTGCATACCAGCCGGGCGGAGCTGGTGATGCCGCCGCAGATCGAGGCCAAACAGGTGGCGGGTACGGCCCTGTATGCGGCCAAGGCGGTGTTGAATGGCCGCTTCGACGACGTGAAGCATCTGCTGGTGGACAACTTCCTGAAGAAGTGAGGGTTGGGGTTTTATGCAGGGCTGCGCCCTGCACCTGCTACGAGCCAGAGCCAGAGCAGAAGCGGGTTATCTGGGGGATGGCGGGGTGGGTCAGGTTGCGGGGGACGCCGTAAACCCGTCCTTGGGGGCTTGGCCGCGGCATCCATGCCGCGGACACCCCCGCAACCGGACCCACCCCGCCTTCGACAGATTCCTGTGATCTGTCGGAATGGCATGGCTGTTGCCTGATGGGTGTCGACCTTGGTCGACACGGTAGATCCACGCCATGCGTGGATGAACGAAGGAGTGATCGGGATGATCTTCTGTAGCCGAGCCATGCTCGGCTCAGAGGCTTCGCGTATGGCAGCCGAGCATGCGCTCGGCGCTACAACGAGAGCCTGCCTTTGCTTTTGATCTTTTGATTCTCTTCCGTGGCTGGCACACGCGGGAAACTGTCAGGGGCCGGGCGGGTGGGCGTAGCCGGGGTGTGCGCGGCATGGGTGCCGCCGCCCAACCCCCACGGATGGGTTCACGGCGTCCCCCGCGACGCCCACCCGCACGGGCCAGCCCGGGAATCTGCGATTTGCGTCCAGCCACGAGGGGCCCCGCCGTTGGCTGGAACCCATCATTCCACCGTGGAATTGGCGCGCCGGCCCCGCTGGGCCTACCATCGGCGCTCCCCACCCCCATCGCCCCTTCCATGTCCGCTCCCGCTTCCGCCGCACCGCGTCGCTGGTTCGTCGCCGGTGACTTCAATGGCTTCTTCGGCCTGGTCGTCGACAACCTCTCCATCCTCGGCTTCATCGCCATGGCGTTGGTCGGCATCTTCCAGTTTCCCGCCGACGTGGTGTTCGGCCGCATGTTTCCCGGTACCGCCTTCGGCGTGCTGATCGGCAATCTGCTGTACACGTTGATGGCGCGCCGGTTGGCGGCACGCACAGGGCGTGATGACGTCACGGCGATGCCGCTGGGGCTGGATGCGCCTACCAGCATCGGCATGGCATTGCTGGTGCTCGGTCCGGCGTTCGTCGCGTTTAAGCAGCAGGGCATGGATCCGCATGCCGCCGGCATTGCGACCTGGCAGCTGGGCATGGCGGCGCTGGTCATCATGGGCGCGCTCAAGCTGGTGCTCTCCTTCTTCGGCGAAGCCGTCACCCGCGCGCTGCCGCGTGCAGCGTTGCTCGGCTCCATCGCCGGCATCGCGCTGGTACTGATGGGCCTGCTGCCGTTGTTGGAAACCCTGCGTTCGCCACTGGTCGGCTTCACCACGTTGGGCCTGCTGCTGTATGTGCTGATCGCCAAGGGCCGGCTGCCGGTGCGTGGCCCGGGTGTGCTGCTGGCATTCGTGTTCGGCACCGTCCTGTACTACGGCCTCGGTCTGGCGGGACTGGGGGCCCCCGGCTTCCACGTGCCGGCGTGGACGCCGCCGCAGGTGGTGCTGCCGCTGCCGACGCTGGGCTTCCTGGACGGCCTGCCCACGGCAATGACCTACCTGCCGCTGCTGTTGCCGTTCGGCCTGCTGATGGTGGTCGGTGGCATCAACGTGTCCGAGAGCGCGCGCGCGGCCGGGGATGATTACCGCACCCGCGATATCCTGCTGGTGGAAGCGGTGGCCACGCTGGTGGCCGGTGTCTGCGGCGGTGTCGCGCAGACCACCCCCTACATCGGCCAGCCTGCATACAAGCACATGGGCGCACGCAGCGGGTACACGCTGCTGACGGGCCTGTTCGTCGGCATCGGCGGCATGCTGGGCATCATTTCCGGGCTGGTGCAGTGGCTGCCGCTGGCGGTGCTGGCGCCGATCATCGTGTACGTCGCCATCGACATCACCACCCAGGCCTTCCAGGCCACACCGCGACAGCACGCCGGAGCGATGGTGTTCGGCTTCCTGCCTTCGGTGGCCTACCTGCTGGCGATCAAAGCGCCGGGCTGGATCGCACCGGACCAGCTGCCGCAGCTGCTGACCACGCTCGATGGACACGGCCTGCCGGAACTGGCGGTGATCTTCACTCTGGGCAACGGCTTCATCATCACCTCGATGCTGTGGATTTCCGCCGTGGCCGCGATGGTTGACGGCCGTCTGCGCCGCGCCTGCGGCTTCCTGCTGGTGGCGGCTGTGCTGACCCTGTTCGGCCTGATCCACTCGGTGGATCCGCGCGGCGGCATCTATCTGCCGTGGGACCTTGAAGGCCTGGCGCGTACCATCAGCTGGCAGTTTGCGGGGGCTTACGTGGCGCTGGCACTGCTGCTGGGGCTGTTGTCGCTGCAGAAGCAGGCGGTGAAGCTGTTGGGTGATCGCGCCGATCATTGACCGGGAACGCCGGGCATAGCCCGGCGCTACCGCTCTCCGTCCAGCTCGGGGTAGTGGCGGAAGATGCCGTTGGTGTTGAGCGCCAATCGCCGCTCCGACGCGAGATAGGCAGCGATGTTCGGTCGCTTCGCCACCCGCTCCTGCAGTGCCCGCAGCAGGGGCAGGCGCGGCGTGAGTGCCTGCATCCGGCGCGGGAACATGTAGTCCAGCCCGCTCATCAGCTGGAACAGCGACAGATCCACGTAGGAGTGCTCGCGTAGTGCATGGCGGCCACCGTTGGCCGCCAGCACCTGCTCGAAATAGCCGAGGAACTTCGGCAGCCGCTCGCTGCGCAATGACGCCGCACGTGCCTTGGCTTCGGTCTTCTGTTCCTCGTAGTACTTCGACGCGGCAATCGGATGGTGGGTGTCGTGTACTTCAGCCACCAGGTCGGCAATGGTCAGCTGCAACTGCAGCGCCTGCATGCGCCGCGACGTGGCCTGCGGCACCAGATCCAGGGTCGGGCCGAGAAAATCCAGGATCGCTGCGACCTGCGCGATGACCTGTCGCCCCGCCTTGAGGAACGGGGGTGCGAACGGCTGCGCGCCCTCACTGCGGCCATCGAGAAAGGGCTGCATCACGGCGTCGCCATGTATCCGCGCCATGTCGATGTAGTCGGCGCCAGCGTCTTCCAAGGCCAATCGTACGAATTCGCCACGTCCCTGGATGCCGGTCCAGTAGTACAACGCGTAGTGCATGGCACGGTCTCCCCACGACAAGATGCACAGCCTCGCGCAGCGCGCGCAAAGCAGGCGTGAGCGTGCCCTGCGTGCGGCGCCAACCCCAACGGCAGCGGAACACGCGGGGAACCCTCGGGAATCGAGAGGGTCACACCTTGTCCATGCAGATGGAAAACGAGGGACTGCATCATGCAGAGTGGAAAGGCGGTATGGCCCTGGGTGCTGGGTGTGGTGGTGATCGGTGGCGCGGGCGGTTGGCTGTTCCGCGATCAGCTCAAGAGCCTGGCGGACGGTGTCCCGGTGCCGGTGCAGTCGCCCCCCGCCAGTGCTGGCGCACCGCCACAACCGAAGGCGGCCGCAGAAACCGCACCGGCGCCGCCCGCCATCCAGCATCCGCTGGACACCGAAGCCGCGGCCGATCCCGCGCTGCCGAAACTGGCCGACAGCGATATCGCGGCCTGGAGCGCATTGAGTCAGCTGTTCCAGGGGGAGGGGCCGCTCACCCTGCTGCTGCGCGATCACCTGATCCAGCGCCTGGTGACCCAGGTCGACAATCTGGACAAGCCCAGTGTTCCGCCGACCGCATTGGCCGCGCGGCCTCTGCCGGGGAGCCTGCAGGTCGAGCCGGGCGAGGGCGGGGAACGCATCGCCGCCAGCAACGCCGCGCGCTATGCGCCCTATGTGCAGGCATTCACCGCGCTGGACGCGGCGGCAACGGCGACGGCGTACAAGCGCTTCTACCCGTTGATCCAGCAGGCCTATGTCGATCTTGGGCGGCCAGAGGGCTACTTCAATGATCGCCTGGTGGCGGTGATCGACCATCTGCTGGAGACCCCGGAGCCGCAGCAGGCGCCCCTCGTTCAACGCGATGAACGGGGTCGCTACCGCTTCGTGGATCCGGATCTGCAGGCGCGCTCGATTGGCCAGAAGGCCCTGCTGCGCATGGATGTGGCGCAATCGCGGGCGGTCAAGCAGCAGCTCCGGGCGATCCGCAGCGCGATCGCGCGCTGAGCGATCGCGGGCGCGGCCCGCCATGCGTAACTGATCCGGATCAACGCGCCGACCACACCCGCTCCGGCATGCTGGCCCCAGGCTGACTGGCCCCGGGGTGCAGTCGCAGCCACCCTTGAAACCGGGTGGTGCAACCGCATCTTTCCAGCATCGCCGGCACGGGCCGGCACTGACGACCGATGAGGATTCGCAATGCGGATGGACAAGCTCACCTCGCGTTTCCAGCAGGCGCTGGCGGACGCGCAGTCGTTGGCCGTGGGCCGCGACAACAGCATCATCGAACCGGTCCACGTGTTCAGCGCACTGCTGGACCAGCAGGGCGGCAGCACGCGTCCGCTGCTGGCGCAGGCCGGTGTCAATGTACCGGTGCTGCGCGAGCGCCTGGACGAGGCGCTGGACGCGCTGCCGAAGGTGTCCGGGCAGGCCGGCAACCTGTCGATCGGCAATGATCTCAACCGCCTGCTCAACCACACCGACAAGCTGGCCCAGCAGCACGGCGATGCCTTCATCGCCAGCGAGTGGTTCGTGCTGGCGGCGCTGGAGGATGGCGGCACGCTCGGCATGGCGCTGCGCGCCGCCGGTGCCGACAAGGCGCGCCTGCAGTCGGCGATCGACAAGCTGCGCGGCGGCGAGAACGTGCAGTCGGAGAACGCCGAAGAGCAGCGCCAGGCGCTGGAGAAGTACACCATCGACCTGACCGCGCGCGCCGAGAGCGGCAAGCTGGACCCGGTGATCGGCCGTGACGAGGAAATCCGCCGCACCATCCAGGTACTGCAGCGCCGGACCAAGAACAACCCCGTGCTGATCGGGGAACCCGGCGTGGGCAAGACCGCGATCGTGGAAGGGCTGGCCCAGCGCATCATCAACGACGAAGTGCCTGAGGGCCTGCGCGGCAAGCGCGTGCTGTCACTGGACATGGGCGCGTTGATCGCCGGCGCCAAGTTCCGCGGTGAATTCGAGGAGCGACTGAAGGGCGTATTGAACGACCTGGCCAAGAACGAAGGGCAGATCATCCTGTTCATCGATGAGCTGCACACCATGGTCGGGGCCGGCAAGGCCGACGGTGCGATGGACGCCGGCAACATGCTGAAGCCGGCGCTGGCGCGCGGCGAGCTGCACTGCATCGGTGCCACCACGCTGGACGAGTACCGCAAGTACATCGAGAAGGATGCCGCACTGGAACGCCGCTTCCAGAAGGTATTCGTGGGCGAGCCTTCGGTGGAGGACACCATTGCCATCCTGCGTGGGCTGAAGGAGAAGTACGCCCTGCACCACGGCGTTGAGATCACCGACCCGGCGATCGTTGCTGCGGCCACGCTGTCCAACCGCTACATCACCGACCGCCAGCTGCCGGACAAGGCCATCGATCTGATGGACGAGGCCGCCTCGCGCCTGCGCATGGAGATCGACTCCAAGCCCGAGGAACTGGATCGGCTGGAGCGGCGCGTGATCCAGCTGAAGATCCAGCGCGAAATGCTGAAGAAGGAGAAGGACGATGCCTCGCGGCAGCGCCTTGCCGATCTGGAGAATGACATCGAGGTGCTGGAGCGCGAATTCTCCGACCTCAATGAAATCTGGAAGTCGGAGAAGGCCGCGCTGCAGGGCGCAACGAAGATCAAGGAGCAGGTGGAGCAGGCCAAGCTGGAGCTGGAAGCCGCGCAGCGCCGGCAGGATTTCGCCAGGATGAGCGAGATCCAGTATGGGCTGCTGCCCCAACTGGAAAAGCAGCTGGCGGCTGCCCAGGAAGCCGAGCACAAGGACTTCAAGCTGGTGCAGGACCGGGTGACCGATGAGGAGATCGCCGAGGTCGTGTCGCGCTGGACCGGCATCCCGGTGAACAAGATGCTCGAAGGAGAGCGCGACAAGCTGTTGCGGATGGAAGAGGTGCTGCACAACCGCGTGGTCGGCCAGGAAGAGGCGATCAAGGTGGTGTCCGACGCGGTGCGTCGCTCACGCGCGGGCCTGTCCGACCCGAACCGGCCTGCCGGCTCGTTCCTGTTCCTGGGCCCGACCGGCGTCGGCAAGACCGAACTGTGCAAGTCCCTGGCCGAATTCCTGTTCGACAGCGCCGACGCGATGGTCCGCATCGACATGAGCGAGTTCATGGAGAAGCACAGCGTCGCCCGCCTGATCGGTGCACCTCCGGGCTACGTCGGCTATGAGGAAGGGGGCTACCTGACCGAAGCCGTGCGTCGCCGTCCGTACTCGCTGATCCTGCTCGACGAGGTCGAGAAGGCGCATCCGGACGTGTTCAACATCCTGCTGCAGGTGCTGGACGATGGCCGCCTGACCGATGGCCAGGGCCGCACGGTGGACTTCCGCAATACCGTCATCGTGATGACCTCGAACCTGGGCTCGCACCAGATCCAGGACATGAGCGGTGACGACAGCCCGGAGGCCTACATGCAGATGAAGGCCGCGGTGATGGGGGTGGTGCAGGCGCACTTCCGTCCGGAGTTCATCAACCGCCTCGACGATATCGTGGTGTTTCACCCGCTGGACAAGCAGCAGATCAAGCAGATCGCGCGCATCCAGATGCGCGGGCTGGAGAAGCGGCTGGCCGAGCGCGGCCTGAAGCTGGTGGTGTCCGACGCCGCGTTCGACCTGCTGGGCAATGTGGGCTTCGATCCGGTATACGGCGCACGCCCGCTGAAGCGCGCGATCCAGTCGCAGCTGGAGAATCCGCTGGCACAGAAGATCCTGTCGGGCGCCTTCGCCAACGGTGACACCATCGAGGTCGGCAACGACGGCGGTCACCTGGTGTTCGCCAAGGCCTGATGTCAGCCGGGTTCCCGCCCATGGGGGCGGGAACCTGCGGGCTGCCGGGCAGGTCCTGATAACCACAGGTTACGGGCTCATCGCCAGCGGCTCTCAGCGTGCGCGGTGGGGTCGCCTATCGTGCAGGTTTCCCCGGATGGAACCTGACGCGATGAGTGATCCGCAGTGGCAACTGGAAACCCTGGCCGTGCACGGCGGCTACCGGCCCGACCCGACCACGCGCGCAGTGGCGGTGCCCATCTACCAGACCGTGGCCTACGCCTTCGATGACACCCAGCACGGCGCCGATCTGTTCGATCTGAAGGTGCAGGGCAACATCTATACCCGCATCATGAATCCCACCACCGACGTGCTGGAGCAACGTCTGGCCGCGCTGGAAGGCGGGATCGGTGCGCTGGCGCTGGCCTCCGGGCAGGCTGCGATCACCTATGCGATCCAGACCATCGCCGAAGCAGGCGACAACATCGTCGCCGCCAGTGCGCTGTATGGCGGCAGCCTCAATCTGCTGGCGCATACGCTGCCGCAGTACGGCATCCAGGCGCGGTTCGCCGACCCGGCCGATCCGTCAGCCTTTGCTCCCCTCATCGACAGCCGTACCAAGGCGGTGTTCGTCGAGTCGATCGGCAATCCACGCGGGAATGTCACCGACATCGCCGCGATTGCCGAAGTCGCCCATGCCGCCGGCGTGCCCTTGATTGTCGACAACACGGTTGCCACGCCTTTCCTGCTGCGCCCGTTCGAGCATGGCGCGGATATCGTGGTGCACTCGCTGACCAAGTACCTCGGCGGCCATGGCAACAGTCTGGGGGGAGCGATCATCGATTCGGGCCGCTTCGACTGGACGGCGCAGCCACAGCGTTTCGCCCGTCTCAACCAGCCGGACCCGAGCTATCACGGTGTGGTCTACACCGACGCCCTCGGCCCGGCCGCCTACATCGGCCGTGCGCGGGTGGTGCCGCTGCGCAATACCGGCGCGGCGCTGTCGCCGTTCAATGCGTTCCTCATCCTGCAGGGCATCGAGACCCTGGCCCTGCGCATGGAACGGATCAACGCCAACGCGCTGGCCGTGGCGCAGTATCTGAAGCAGCATCCCAAGGTGGCGTGGGTGCGCTATGCCGGCCTGCCGGATGACCCTGAGCATGCGGGCGCACAGCGTTACCTGCGTGGGCAGGGCTCAGGCGTGCTGACCTTCGGCCTTCCTGGCGGACGTGAGGCCGGTGCCCGCTTCCTGGACGCACTGAAGCTGTTCACGCGGCTGGTCAACCTGGGTGACGCCAAGTCGCTGGCCACCCATCCGGCATCCACCACCCATCGCCAGCTGGATGCCGATGAACTGGCCCGTGCCGGGGTCAGCGAAGACACGGTGCGGCTGTCGATCGGCATCGAGCACATCGGCGACCTGCAGGCCGACCTGCAGCAGGCGCTGGCCGGCGCCTGATAGCCAGGCGCTTGGTCGTCATCGCCAGTGGCGATCACCACCGCCGCCGCGATGCGCTACGGTGGAGCTGCCTCTCCAAGGCGTGGCACTGGTGTTACCTATCCCCGGTCGATGCGGGTCGACCGGGGATTTTTCATGGCAGCCGCCGGGCATGGCCCGGCGCTACGCCATCCGCCCTGCCTCACACCACCGGAATGCTGTGCTGGCCGAGATTCCGGTAGGGCGGGGTGGACATGATCATCTCCGCCAGCGAATAGGCCAGCTCGCGCTCGGCCATCACCGTGCCATCGGCGCCATGTTCCAGCAGGTGCTTCACTTCAGCATCGCTGTGTGCCCGTGCCAGCAGGGTCAGCTCGGGATTGATCGCGCGCAGTTTGGCCAGCGCTTCGCCGGCTTCCAATGGCTGCGGAATGGCCAGGACGGCGATCTTGGCGCGCTCCGGGTGGGCCTCGGCCAGCACCCGGTCGGCCGCGGCGCTGCCACGGATCGCCGCGAGGCCACTGGCATGTGCACGCTCGACATGGTCCTTGTTGTCATCGATCACCAGCACCGGTACGCCGCGGTCGCGCAGCACCTGTGCCAGCTCGCTGCCAACCCGGCCGTAGCCGATCACGATAGCGTGGTCATGCAGGTCGCGCGAGGGCCCGGTGGCTTCTTCCGGCTCCGGCGCCTGCGGCAGCTGCTCCTGCTTCGCCTGCCAGCGGTCGAGCAGGCCGAACACCAGCGGGTTGAGCATGATCGACACCAGTGCACCGGCCAGCACCAGCGACTGTCCTTCCTTCGGCAGGATCTGCAGCGAGACACCGAGGCCGGCGATGATGAAGGCGAACTCACCGATCTGCGCCAGGCTGGCCGAGATGGTCAGCGCGGTGCTGCTCGGGTGGCCGAACGCACGCACAATGAAGAAGGCGGCGGCGGACTTGCCGAACATGATGATCAGCACCGTGGCCAGTACCTGCCACGGATGCTGCACGACGATGTTGGGGTCGAACAGCATGCCCACCGAAACGAAGAACAGCACCGCGAACGCATCGCGCAGCGGCAGCGAATCATGCGCCGCCTTGTGGCTCAGTTCCGATTCGTTGAGCAGCATCCCGGCGAAGAACGCGCCCAGCGCGAAGGACACGCCGAACAGCATGGCCGAACCGAAGGCCACGCCCAGTGCGATCGCCAGCACTGACAGGGTGAACAGCTCGCGCGAGCCGGTGCCGGCGATGCGTTCGAGGATCCAGGGAATGACCCGCCGACCGACCACCAGCATCACGGCCACGAACAGGCCAAGCTGCACGAACGTCCAGCCCAGATCGGCCAGCACGCTGCCGACGGTGTGGGTTTCCTTGGCCGCATCGGGGCCGAACACGCCGGCAAGCACCGGCATCATCACCAGTGCCAGTACGCAGGCCAGATCCTCCACGATCAGCCAGCCCACTGCGATCTTGCCGCGCATGGTCTCCAGCAGGCGGCGCTCTTCCATCGCCCGCAGCAGGACCACGGTACTGGCGGTGGCCAGCGAGAAGCCGAAGATCACCCCATGCAGCGTCGGCCAGCCCATCAACCACGCCACGCCCCAGCCGAGCAGGGTGGCCACCGCGATCTGGCCGATGGCACCCGGGATCGCGATGGCCTTGACCGCCATCAGGTCCTTCAGCGAGAAGTGCAGGCCGACGCCGAACATCAGCAGCATCACGCCCAGTTCGGCCAGCTGGTTGGCCAGCGCCTGGTCGGCGACGAACCCCGGGGTGAATGGCCCCACGCAGATGCCAGCAACCAGATACCCGACCAGGGGAGACAAGCGCAGCTTGTTGGCCAGCGCGCCGAAGATGAAGGCGAGCCCCAGGCCAACGGCGACGATGTTGATCAGGTCGGTGTCATGGTGCATCGGCACTCGCAGGGTTCGGGGAGGGGGATGTCCCGATTTTCACCCAAGCGGCCAGATGCAGCAAACCCGGCAGGTGGAACGGATGGTTTGAGCAGTACAGGGCCGATCCCTTCTGCCGGAACAGAAGGGATGCAGGTTCCACCGCGCCGCCGGGCGCGGCCCGGCGTTACCGGTGCCGCTTACCAGGTGTACCGGATACGCCCGTACACATACGCGCCGTTGAAGCCGAACGGCGAGTAGTTGCTGTACGGCAGCATGCCGAAGGTCGAGTTCTGCAGGTCCGCCGTCCGGTCCGGATACTTGTCCAGCAGATTGTCCGCGCCGACGGTCAGGGTCCAGTTGCTGCTCGGCTTGTAGCTGGCCGAGGCATCCACTACCCAGGCATCACCGTAGGTCTGGTCACGCAGCGCGGTGGCCGAATTGCGCACGGTGAACTTGCCGTAGCGTGTGGCCGCCAGGCCCAGCTCCCAATGATCCGAGCGCCAGGTGCCGCTGAGGATCGCCTTGTCGCGCGGATAGCTGTCCTCGATGCGGCCGATCTCATCGCGGCCGATCAGCGACTGCGAGATACCCAGCGTCGGGAACACCGACGGAGACCCGTTCACCCGCTTCACTTCGGTTTCGTTGTAGCTGTAGGCCGCCGTCAGCTCCAGGCTGCTGGCACTGAAGGGCACGGTATAGCTGGAGACGAAGTCCACGCCGCGCGTGCGCGTGTCCAGTGCGTTGGTGAAGTACGAGAAGGCCGTCACCTGCGGGAGGCCCAGCCCGCCCAGCAGCGCGGCTGCAGCCGGCGTGGTGGTGATGTTGGAGGACAGCGCGATGCGATCGTCAATGTCGATCTGGTACGCATCGATGGTCACGTACAGGCGGTCCACCGGCTGCAGCACCAGGCCCAGGCTGTAGCTGGTGGAGGTCTCGGCCTTCAGTGGCGAGGCGCCCAGCGCCTGTGCGGCCGGGCTGGTGGTGGGGAAAGTGCCGCGTTCGAAGAAGTCACCGTTGATGATGGTGCTGGTCACCGCCTGGTAGCCCTGCTGGCCCAGCGATGGCGCGCGGAAGCCACTGGACGCGGTGGCCCGCAGCGCGACCTTGTCGGTGAACGCGTAGCGTGCCGAAAGCTTGCCGGAGAAGCGGTCACCGAAGTCCGAATAGTCTTCGTAGCGCCCGGTGAGGCCGGCGGAGAACTTCTCGGTCAGGTCCGCTTCCAGGCCGGCGTAGACCGCATAGTTGTGGCGGTCGGTATGCACTTCATTGGTCGGGGTGAAGCCGGCGAAGCCCTGTGCGCCGCTGCCGGTGTACGAATTCAGCTCGCCCGGGTTCTGGTCCCACTTCTCCTTGCGGTACTCACCACCGAAGGACAGCGTCACCGGATAGGCCAGGCCCCAGTCCAGCGACTTGGTCAGGTCGGCATTGAAGATGTCCTGCTGGTACTTCAACGTGCCGTCGTAGAACGAGCTCGGGCTGGCCGTGCCCAGGCTGTAGTTGATGGTGTTGCGGGTGTGGAAATCCAGGGTGTTCTCGCCGTGGTTCAGGCTCAGGTCCCAGGTCCAGCCGCTGTCGGTGCTGCCCTTGACGCCGGCCACCAGCGAGCGGTCCTTGGAGTACTGGTTGATCTGCGGCACGAAGCCGTCGGGGTAGACCTGGGCCAGCAGGGCGCCCTGCCCACTGTGGTTGCGCGAGCGGTAGAACGCGAACGAGGTGATGTCGCGGTTGCTGAGCAACGCGCTGGCGTAGCCGGTAACGCGGTCGCTGAAGTCGAAGCTGGCGTTGGCCGAGGCGGCGGTCGCATCCACGCGCGGATCGCCGACCACGAAGGTCGTCTCGCCGATGCCAGGGAAATTGCCGGTGTTCGGTGTGCTGCCCTGGTAAGGACCGGCGCGGTTGCTTTCATCCTGCTGGCTGATCTGCCCGGCCACGTGCAGGCGGCCACGGCCGCTGCCGAACTCCACGCCGGTATCGCCGGAGAGCTGGTACTTGTTGCCATCGCCGGCCGAATACTGGCCGTAGTCGACAGCCAGGCTGCCGCCGCTGCCGCTGCCCTTGAGCACGATGTTGATGACGCCGGCGATGGCGTCCGAGCCGTACTGCGCCGAAGCGCCGTCGCGCAGCACTTCAACGCGCTCGATGGCGGCGATCGGAATCGCATTGATGTCCACCGCCGACGAGCCGCGGCCGATGCTGCCGTTGACGTTGATCATGGCGGAGGTGTGGCGGCGCTTGCCGTTGACCAGCACCAGCACCTGGTCCGGTGACAGGCCACGCAGCTGCGCCGGTCGCACGCCGCTGGTGCCGTCGGTCAGGGCCGGGCGCGGGAAGTTCAGCGAGGGCAGGGCACGCGACAGCGCGGTGGCCAGTTCGCTGGTGCCGGTGGACTGCAGAACCTCGGGGGTGATGATGTCGATCGGGGACTGCGATTCGGCGACCGTGCGGTCGGCCACGCGGGTACCGGTGACGATCACGGTGTCCAGTGTGTTGGCGGCAGTACCGCTCTGCTGGGCGGCGGCGAGGAACGGAGAGCCACCGAGTGCGACAGCGACGGCGGCGGCGATCAGGCTGGTCTTGCGGGTCATCGGGACGGAACTCCGGTTGGCGGGGACGGCACCGGTATCGACATCACGAGGTGAAGCGGACGACGGTTGTTGCGGTGCGCAAAATAGGAATTAACGGGATATTCAGTGCCTGTCAAATGCCGGCCATCGGAAAAAACGTTGCAGCAGCAACCATTTAGCCGCGATGGGCATCATCATGAGAGGGGCCCGGGACACGTGCGGTGAGGACGTGGGAGAGAGGAAACGCCAGCCGCTGCGCATCCCGGGGCGCGTCAAGTATTCGTTAACGCTAGAATTGCGTCGCAGGAACAGTGCTCACCAGCACATTCCATCCGGTTATATGGACCCCTCCCCCGATGATTTCGCTTCGTAATTTCGCCTTGCGCCGCGGCGAGCGGCTGCTGTTGTCCAACGTCGACCTGACCCTGCATGCCGGTTACCGGGTGGGCGTGGTCGGCCGCAACGGTGCCGGCAAGTCCAGCCTGTTCGCGGCGGTGAAGGGCGAACTGGAGGCCGACAAGGGCGACGTCGACCTGCCCGGCAAGGTCCGCATTGCCAGCGTGGCCCAGGAAACCCCGTCGCTGCCGGATCCGGCGTTGAGCTTCGTGCTCGGTGGCGATACGGAAGTGGCCGCCGTGCTGGCCGAAGAGGCCGATGCGACCGCCCGTGAAGACTGGGAGGCGGTGGCCAATGCCCATACCCGGATGGCCGAGATGGGCGCCTATGACGCCGAAGCACGTGCCGGCAAGCTGCTGCACGGCCTCGGATTCCCGGCCGAGACCCACCACCGCGCGGTGTCCTCGTTCTCCGGTGGCTGGCGCGTGCGCCTGAACCTGGCCCGCGCGCTGATGATGCCCAGCGACCTGCTGCTGCTCGACGAACCGACCAACCACCTCGATCTGGATGCGGTGTACTGGCTGGAACAGTGGCTGCTGAAGTACCCCGGCACGCTGCTGCTGATCTCGCATGACCGCGAGTTCCTCGACAACGTTGCCACCCACACCCTGCACCTGCATGGGGGTGGCGCCAAGCTGTACCCGGGCGGCTACACCGATTTCGAGCGCCAACGTGCCGAGCAGCTGCGCCAGCAGCAGATCGCGCACGAGAAGGAACAGGCCGAGCGGGCCCACCTGCAGAGCTTCATCGACCGCTTCAAGGCGCAGGCCAGCAAGGCCGCGCAGGCGCAGAGCCGCATGAAGCGCCTGGCCAAGCTGGCCGGTACCGAGGCCGTGCGTGCCGAGCGCGAGTTCCGTATCGAGTTCGCACCGCCCGCCAAACTGCCGTTCTCGCTGATCCGCCTGAATCATGTCGAGGCGGGCTATGGCCAGGACGCCGTGATCCTGCACAACGTCGGCTTTGGTCTGGAAGCGGGACAGCGTATCGGCCTGCTCGGCCCCAACGGCGCCGGCAAGACCACCCTGGTGAAGACCCTGGTGGGCGAGCTGGCACCGATTGCCGGCGAGCGCATGGCCCATCCGGACCTGAAGATCGGCTACTTCGCACAGCACACGGTCGAGTCGCTGCACGAAGGCCAGTCGCCGATGGAGCATTTCCGCGAGATCGCGCCGGATGCGCCGAACCAGTCGTTCCGCGATTTTCTCGGCAAGTGGAATTTCCCGGGTGATCGTGCATTCGAGCCGGTCGATGGCTTCTCCGGTGGTGAGCGTGCGCGCCTGGCGCTGGCGCTGATCGCCTGGCAGCAGCCGAACGTGCTGCTGCTGGACGAACCGACCAACCACCTGGACCTGGAAATGCGCGAGGCGCTGGCCGAAGCGCTGGCAACCTTCGAAGGCGCGATCGTGATGGTCTCCCATGATCGCCACCTGATCGGCCTGGTCTGCGATACCTACTGGCGCGTGGCCGATGGCGTGGTCGAGCCGTTCGACGGAGATCTCGACGCCTATGCTGCGTGGCTGCGCACCCGTCCGCAGGCGCAGGGCACCAAGGCGCGCATGGAGCAGGTGGAAGAGCCGGTGGTGGTCAAGACCGCACCGGTGGCGCAGGTCGTGCAGAAGAAGCCGGTGAATCCGCACAAGCTGGCCGCGGCGGAAGCCAAGGTGGCCGAGCTGGAAGCCGGCCTGGCCGAACTGGACCGTCAACTGGCGGACCCGGCCAACTATGCCGACAGCACCCGCATGGCCGTGCTGGGCCGTGATCGCGAAACGGCCGCTGCGCAGCTGGAAAAGGCTGAAGCTGCCTGGATGGAGCTGCTGGAGTCCTGATGGAGGGCGCCGGGCCATGCCCGGTGGTGTTCCCGATGCACTGCGCTCGCCGGGCATGGCCCGGCGCTACCGCTCGCGCGCGTCAGCCCTGCGCCTGCAACCATTCCCGGAAGCGTCGTGCAGGCTCACGCTCGGCGCGTGAGCGCAGCCTCGTCAGCCAGTAGCGGCCCAGTTCCAGCGTCGTGGCGAACGGCTGCAGCAGCCGTCCTTCCGCCAGTTCCTGTTCGAACATGCGCAGCGGCAGCAGGGCCACGCCGGCCCCTCCGGCAGCGGCCATGGCCAGGGTCAGCGACGAATCGAATACCGGCCCGCGCGCCTCCACGCCGCTGACCCCGGCCGCCTGCAGCCAGCGCGGCCACTCGTCATTGCGATAGGAGCGCAGCAGCGGCAGCGTGCCCAGATCACGCGGCTGTTTCAGCCGGCGTGCCAGGGCGGGGGCGCACAGCGGTGCGAACGGCGCATCCAGGATCGCCGTGCAGGCCTGCCCCTGCCAGTCGCCCTCACCGAAGCGGATGGCCAGGTCCAGGCCTTCGCCGGCAAGATCGATGCGGTTGTTGTGCGTCTGCACGCGAAGCTCGATATCCGGATGCGTGGCCTCGAACGCGGCCAGGCGTGGCAGCAGCCAGCCGGTGGCGAAGGTGCCCACCACGCCCAGCGTCAGCACTTCGCGGGCCGCTCCCCCCGTGTAGCGCGCGATGCTGGCCGAGATGCGCTCGAACGCTTCGTTGAGCACCGGGAACAGCGCGGCGCCTTCATCGGTGAGGGCGACGCCGCGAGGCAGGCGATGGAACAGGCGGATCCCCAGCCGGTCCTCCAGCCCCCGGATCTGATGGCTCAACGCGGCCTGGCTGACGCACAGCTCAAGCGCGGCGCGGGTGAAGTTCTGGTGGCGGGCCGCTGCTTCGAAGGCGCGCAGGGCGTTGAGCGGCAGAGTCGGATGCAGCATCGGAAAGCCGTGAGCTGAAATGATGACTGATCGTAGCGGGATCCGGACGGCTCGTGGAATCTCCGTTGAATGCCCTTCTTAGGCATGAATGAAATTGATGGCACGTGCTGAAAAAACGCGCTGGTCAGGCGCGGCGGGGGCTTTCGATAATCGGGTTCACTTTCCGGAGGTCCTGCATGTTGCCCCGTCGACGATTCCTTCAGTTCAGTACTTCAGCAGTGGTGTCTTCACTGGCTCTGCCGCTGATCGCCCGTGCTGCCGGCAGGGGCGTTGGCACGTCGGCGGCGGCCGGCGCGATCGCCGCCGCCACGGACTTTGCCGCCCTGGAAAAGGCCTGCGCGGGCCGGCTTGGCGTGACCGTGCTGGATACCGCCAGCGGTCGCCGCATCGGCCATCGCCAGGATGAGCGGTTCCCGCTGTGCAGCACGTTCAAGACGGTGCTGGCGGCCACGGTGCTGGACCAGTCACGGCGCGTGCCCGGGTTGCTGGACAGGCGCGTGCCGGTGCGCGAGGCCGACCTGCTCTCGCATGCGCCGGTGGCGCGCCGCCACGCCGGCAAGGATCTGACCGTACGCGACCTGTGCCGGGCAACGATCATCACCAGCGACAACACGGCGGCCAATCTGTTGTTCGACGTGGTGGGCGGGCCGCCCGCCGTGACGGCCTTCCTGCGCGCTCAGGGCGACAGCGTGACCCGCAGCGATCGTCTCGAGCCGGAACTGAACAGCTTCGCCGAGGGTGATCCACGTGACACCACCACGCCGGCGGCGATGGCCGCGACCCTGCAGCGGCTGGTGCTGGGCGATGCGCTGGCGCCGGGCGCGCGCCAGCAACTGGCCGACTGGCTGATCGACAACGAAACCGGCGATGCGTGCCTGCGCGCAGGGCTGGGCGCGCGCTGGCGGGTGGGCGACAAGACCGGCAGCAATGGCGAGGATGCACGCAATGACACCGCCGTGTTGTGGCCCATGGGGGGAGGGGCACCCTGGGTGATTACGGCCTACCTGCAGGCTGCGGACATCAGCAACGATCAACGCGCCAGCGTCCTGGCGCAGGTTGGACGCATCGCGGACAGGCTGATCGGCTGACGCCCGCCCGTCTCCGGGCCGGGCTTGCTCCGAGGGTCGTGCGCGCGCATCCTGCGCGCGTTCGAAACCACACGGAAGTCCCCCATGAGTCATGAGTTGATCTACCTGCTGCTGATCTTCGCGCTGCTGGTGATCCCGCGCGCGCTGCAGCGCTTCAGCCTGCCCGCACCGCTCACCTGCCTGCTGTTCGGGATCATCGGCATGCTCTGGCTCGGGGACCAGGCGCACGACGCGGTGATCGGGCTGCTGGCCACGCTCGGCATCTCGTCCCTGTTCCTGTTCGCAGGTCTGGAGGTCGATCTGCAGGCGTTGCGCCGTGGCATGTGGCCCCTGCTGGCGCATCTTGTGGTGCGCAGCGCCACCCTGTTCGGCGTCGGCTGGCTGGCCTGGCGCTACGCCGGCCTGCCGTGGCAGGCCGCGGGCCTGCTGGCCCTGGCGCTGCTGACGCCCTCCACGGGTTTCATCATGGATTCGCTGTCGCGGCTGGGTCTGAGCGAGGACGAGCGGTTCTGGGTGACCAGCAAGGCCATCGCCGGTGAGCTGCTGGCGCTGGCGGCACTGTTCATCGTGCTGCAGGCCGGCGATCCCGGTCACATGGCCCTGTCCAGCCTGGCCCTGCTGGCGATGATGGTCGGCCTGCCGCTGCTGTTCATCGCGCTGGGTCGCTGGGTGGCGCCGCACGCGCCCGGTTCGGAGTTCTCGCTGCTGGTCATGGTCGGCATGGTCGCTGCCTACATCACCTACCTGCTGGGGGTGTATTACCTGGTGGGCGCCTTCATCGCAGGCCTGGTCGCACGGCTTCTGCACCAGCGCATGCCGCTGCTGGCCTCGCACGAGAACCTGCATGCACTGCGGCTGTTCGCATCGTTCTTCGTGCCGTTCTACTTCTTCAATGCCGGCACCAAGGTTCCCGCCGAGGCATTGAGCTTCGAAGCGCTGGGGCTGGGCATCGTGATCACCCTGGTGGTGCTGCCGCTGCGTATCGGCGTGGTCTGGCTGCAGCGCCGGCTGATGTTCGGTGAGAGTTTCCGCAGCAGTCTGCGCGTGTCGCTGGCGCTGGCGCCGACGCTGATCTTCACCCTGGTCCTGGCCGCGATCATGCGTGAGCGGTTCCAGATTCCGGCGGTGCTGTTCGGCGCATTGCTGCTGTACGCGGCGCTGACCACCCTGCTGCCCTCGCTGGTGTTCCGCACGCCCTTCGATGTCGACCCGGTCGAGCAGGAACCGGTCGGGGCGGGCGAGGCCGCACCGGTGGCGGCAACCGAGACCCTGGCGGAGGGCGTGGACACGGGGCGTTGAACGGGCCAGTGGTTTGCGCAGGCCGGCCATGGCCGTTAGGGTTGGGGCATGAAACTGCCTGCCCTCGTCACTGCTTCTGTCGCCCTGCTCACGCTCGCAGCCTGCTCACAGCCCTCGCATACAGTCGCCCACGACGTGGCGACGGCTCCGGCCGACGCCTTCATGGCTGCGATCGCCGCCCACTGCGGCCAGGCGTACGAGGGCAAAGTGGTGGAGGACACGCCGGCACCGACCGGCAAGGACCCCTTCGCCGGGCAGCGGCTGGTCATGCACGTGCGGGGCTGTGCCGATCCCGGGCATGAGCTGCGCATCCCCTTCCATGTTGGCGATGATCATTCGCGGACCTGGGTCCTGACCCGCACCGAGAGCGGGCTGCGGCTCAAGCACGATCACCGGCATGCCGACGGCAGCCCTGATGCGATCACCCTGTATGGCGGCGACAGCCGTCCGCCGGGTACCGCCGAACGCCAGCAGTTCCCGGCCGATGCCGATTCGGTGGCCATGTTCCGCCGCGCCGACATGCTGGCGTCCACCCACAACGTGTGGGCGATGGAGATCGAGCCGGACCAGCGCTTCGTCTACGAGCTGACCCGTCCCGAAGGCCGCCGCTTCCGCGTGCAGTTCGACCTGAGCAAGCCGGTGGCGTTGCCGCCGGCACCGTGGGGCGACGAGGCCCCGCCGGCAATCGCACCGTAGCGCTCGAATCGGGCCTGACAGTGCCGGGCGATCCCCGGCGAGCGCGGCGGCGGCGATGCCGCCGCACGCCCGCAGGTTCGTTCGCTCAGCGCGTGCCGAAGCGGGCCCGGCAGCCGTTGCTCACCCAGACCTGGCCCCGCGAATAGCCCCAGCTGCGGCCCTCCTGACAGGCGCTGCCCGACAGCTGCTGCTGCAGCACGGGCCGGCCCTGGCGCTCGTCCCAGTCACAGTTCTGGGTGCGGTTGTTGTTGCTGCTGCAGGTAATGGAGTAATTGCTGTTGCCGCCGCCGCCCCAGCCGCCGTTGCCGCCGCCCCAGCCACCGCGGGCTTCAGCGAACTCGGCGCGGCAGCCATTGCTGACCCACACCGCGCCATTGCGCACGCCCCAGGTGCGGCCTTCCTGGCAGGGACTGCCGGACAACTGGCGGACCAGGCGGGCATTGCGCCATCCGACCGGACAGCTGCGTTCACGGTTGTTCTGGCTTTCGCAGCGGATGGTGTCGCCGTTGTTGCCCCCCCAGCCGCCATTGCCACCGCCCCAACCGCCGCGACCCTCGACGAATTCGGCACGGCAGCCGTTGTTGACCCAGATGCTGCCGTTGCGGCTGCCCCAGGTACGGCCTTCCTGGCAGGCCGAGCCGGACAGCTGGCGTACCAGCTGCGCGCTGCGCCAGCCGGTAGTGCAGACCCGTTCGCGGTTGTTCTGGCTTTCGCAGCGGATGACGCCGTTCTGCGCGGCGGCGGGGGCGGGGGAGAGGGTGAGCCCGGCGAGGGCGCCCAGGCTGAGGGTGACGGCCAGGCTGGCCAGGGACAGCGTTTTCATGGCGAATCCCCATACGGTGTGTGGTGCGCGACTATAAGGACGGAACGGATAAAGCCCGTGTGACTGCCCCGCATTTGCCCCGGCCGGGGCCTCGGCCGCAGAATACGGGGCTTTCCGGCCCCATCGGGTGCCGGCGTTCTCCAGCGGAGCTTTCCCCCATGCGTACCCACTTCTGCGGCCTGGTCGACGAGACCCTGATTGGCCAGACTGTCACCCTCGCCGGCTGGACCGACGTGGCCCGTAACCAGGGCGGCGTCTGCTTCATCGATCTGCGCGATCATGAAGGCATCGTGCAGGTGACGGTCGAGGTCGACAACGCCGAAGTGTTCGCGGTCGCGGCCAGCCTGGGCTACGAGGATGTGCTGCAGGTGGAAGGCGTGGTGCGTGCCCGCCACGCGGTGAACGACAAGATGGCGACCGGCAGGGTGGAAGTGATCGCCACGGCCATTACCGTGCTGAACAAGGCGGCGCCGTTGCCGTTCCACGCTCACGAGAATCCGGGCGAAGATACCCGCCTGAAGTACCGCTACCTGGACCTGCGCCGCCCGGAAATGCAGCGCATGCAGCGCACCCGCATCAAGCTGGTGCAGGCGCTGCGCCGTCACCTGGATGCGCGTGGCTTCCAGGACATCGAAACCCCGATCCTGACCAAGGCCACCCCGGAGGGCGCGCGCGACTTCCTGGTGCCGGCGCGCATGCATCCGGGCGAGTTCTACGCTCTGCCGCAAAGCCCGCAGCTGTTCAAGCAGATTCTGATGGTGGCCGGCTTCGACCGTTACTACCAGATCGCGCGCTGCTTCCGCGATGAAGCGCTGCGTGCCGACCGCCAGCTGGAATTCACCCAGCTGGACATGGAGTTCGCCTTCGTGCGCGAGCGCGACGTGCAGGATTTCGTCGAAGAGATGATCCGCGCCATCTTCAAGGAAGTGGTGGACGTCGACCTGGATGCCAGCTTCCCGCGCATGACCTGGGCCGAAGCGATGCGCCGGTATGGGTCGGACAAGCCGGACCTGCGCATCGCGCTGGAACTGGTGGACGTGGCCGAGCTGGTCAAGGGCAGTGAGTTCCCGGTGTTCACCGGCCCGGCCAACGACGCCGATGGCCGCGTCGCCGCGCTGCGCATCCCCGGTGGCGCAGCGTTGAGCCGCAAGCAGATCGATGAGTACGCTGCGCACGCCGCCAAGTACGGCGCCAAGGGCCTGGCCTACATCAAGATCGCCGACAACGGCGAGGTCAGCTCGCCGATCCAGAAGTTCTTCAGCGAAGACGCCTTCGCCGCGCTGGTTGCCCACGTCGGCGCCGGCAAGGGTGACATCGTGTTCTTCGGTGCCGGTGGCTACAACAAGGTCTCCGACTTCATGGGCGCACTGCGCCTGAAGGCCGGCAAGGACTTCGGCCTGGTCGCCGATGGCTGGCGCCCGTTGTGGGTCACCGATTTCCCGATGTTCGAATGGGACGACGAGGCGCAGCGCTATGTCGCCCTGCATCACCCCTTCACCGCACCGGCCGTGGACGATATCGCCGACCTGCGCGCCAATGCCCGTACCGCGGTCTCGCGCGGCTACGACATGGTGCTCAACGGCAATGAAATCGGCGGCGGCTCGATCCGTATCCATCGCCCGGACATGCAGAGCGCGGTGTTCGAGCTGCTCGGCATCGGTGCCGAAGAAGCGCGTGCGAAGTTCGGTTTCCTGCTCGACGCGCTGAACTACGGCGCGCCGCCGCACGGCGGCATCGCATTCGGCATCGACCGCATCGCCGCGCTGATGGCCGGTACCGAGTCGATCCGCGACGTCATCCCGTTCCCGAAGACCACCGGTGCACAGGATCTGATGACCGACGCGCCGTCGCCGATCGTCGACGAGCAGCTGGCCGAAGTGCACATCCAGGTTCGCCCCAAGAAAAACTGATCAGGAGATCCAGGCAATGACCGAGTTTGCGTTTTCGCTGGAGTGGGAAAAGCTGGGCAATGAAGGCTCCGAGGCCAACCTGGTCACCGAGCGGGCACGCGTGTTCGGTGGTTGGCTGGTCCGCGTCGGTACCAACCCGGCGGCGATGGCCCTGACCTTCGTCGCCGACGGCGAAGGCCGCTGGGACGGTGAAGACTTCGGCGTCGAGGATTACGAAGACGACGAAGAGGAAGAAGAGTACGACGAGGACGAGGAAGGCGAAGAAGAGGACGAGGACGAAGAGGAGTACGAGGAAGAGGACGAGGAAGACGAAGACGAAGACGCGGAATCGCCCGAGAAGGCTTGACCCGCCCTTCGCGCTGACGTCAACTTCCTGCATGTACTCGATCCGCCGCGCCACCGTGGACGACGCGCCGACCTTGTCGGCGCTGGCCGCACGCACGTTCACCGAGACCTTCGGCCACCTGTATCCGCCGCAGGACCTGCAGGCTTTCCTGCAGGAGTCCTACACGGTCGAGCGCCAGCGCACGATCCTCGCCCACCCGGATTACGCCGTGTGGTTGCTGGAGCGGGAAGGGGAGGCGGTCGGTCATGCCGCCGCCGGCCCCTGTGGCCTGCCCCATCCGGACGTGAAAGCGGGGGATGGCGAGCTCAAGCGCCTGTATCTGATCAAGTCGCAGCAGAGTTGTGGCTGGGGCAGCCGCCTGCTGGAAACCGCTCTGGCGTGGCTGGAGCGCGACGGCCCGAGGACACTGTGGCTGGGCGTGTGGTCGGAGAACTTCGGCGCACAGCGCTTCTACGCCCGTTACGGCTTCGAGAAGGCCGGGCAGTACCTGTTCCCGGTCGGCCAGACCAACGATCTGGAGTTCATCCTGCGCCGCGCGCCGCGAACGGCCTGAGCGCGTTCACCGCCGCTTTCTGCCGGCCTGTGTTCAATCACCTCACGTTTTCGCCCCGCTGATCGCCAGGCTGTTGCACATGACACCCCCCGTACTGCTGCTCCATGGCATCTGGAACGCCCGCGCCTGGGTAGGGCCGCTGGCGTGGCGCCTGCGCGCGCGCGGGTTCCGGGTGCAGACCTTTGGCTATTCCTCCGTGTTCGGCGGCCCGGATGTAGCGGTCCCTCAGCTGTTGGAGCGTCTGGCCGATGCCGGACCGCTGTCGCTGGTCGGCCACAGCCTTGGCGGGCTGCTGGCGCTGGAGGCACTGCGCCGGCAACCGCAGCTGCAGGTACAGCGCGTGGTCTGCCTTGGCTCGCCGCTGCGCGGCAGCGGTACCGCGCGTTCGCTGTCCGAGCATGGCTGGGGCCTGGCCTTGGGCCGCAGCAGCGAACTGCTGCTTGACGGCCTGCCCGACTGGCAGGGCACGGCCGCGGTCGGCCTGATCGCCGGTTCGGTGCCGCATGGGCTGGGCAGCCTGCTCGGCGCGATCGACGATGCCTCCGACGGCACGGTGGCGCTGGCGGAAACCCGCCTGCCGGGTCTGGCCGATCATTGCGTAGTGCGTACCAGCCACAGTGGCCTGGTGGTTTCGCCCGATGCGGCACGGCAGACCGCGCACTTCCTGCGCCACGGCCGGTTCGATCACAGCCGCGACGCTGCGGCCGCGTAGGCGCCCGGTCGATGCGCACCGTCCGCCGGGCATGGCCCGGCGCTACCCCGGCAACGATCCTGCGGCGCTTTCCCCGGTAGCGCCGGGCCAGGCCCCGCGCGCGCCGCGGCGTCCCACCCCCCGAGACCCGGGTGCAGCGCCTGCTCAGGGAGAATCCGCGCCTTGATCCTGAAGCAGCCAGACGGTAGCACCCATGGGTAGAGGCCCCTCCATCGAAGCCCGCAAGAACGCGTCCGACGCGAAGCGCGGCAAGATTTTCACCAAGATCATCCGCGAGATCGGCGTGGCCGCGCGCGGCGGTGGAGGCGACCCCAACAACAACCCGCGCCTGCGCGTGGCGATGGACAAGGGCCTGGCCGTGAACATGTCCAAGGACGTGATCGAACGTGCGATCAAGAAGGCCACCGGTGAGCTGGAAGGCGTCGACTACGAGGAAGTGCGCTACGAGGGCTATGCGCCCGGCGGTGTGGCGGTGATCGTCGATTGCCTGACCGACAACCGCGTGCGCACCGTGGCCGATGTCCGCCACGCGTTCAGCAAATGCGGCGGCAACATGGGTACCGAGGGCTCGGTGGCCTTCATGTTCAAGCGCCTGGGCGTGCTCAGCTTTGCCCCGGGTGCCGACGAGGAGGCGATCACCGAAGCGGCCATCGAGGCGGGCGCCGATGACATCGTCGTCTATCCGGACGATGGCTCGATCGACGTGGTCACCAGCCCTGACGCATTCAACGCGGTAAAGGAGGCGATGACTGCCGCAGGGCATCTCGCCGACCACGCCGAGATCACCTTCCGCGCCGACAACGACATCAAGGTCGAGGGCGAGGTCGCCCTGCAGGTCCGCAAGCTGCTGGACATGCTTGAAGACCTGGACGACGTGCAGGACGTGTATTCGAACGCCGAACTCGGCGCCGACGCCTACGCCTGAGCCGTCACCGACGGCCTGGGCGCGGGCCGTTGAACGGTCACCGCGGACAGTCATGAGCCCATACGCCTGCCAGCGCTTCCCGTTCCGCCCCGCCAGGAGCGCGGCATGACCCGCATCCTCGGCATCGACCCCGGTTCACAGCGGACCGGGGTGGGCATCATCGATGTCGATGCCGCAGGGCGCGTCATCCACGTCCATCACCAGCCCCTGGTGCTGCTGGGCGCCGACGATTTCCCGCAGCGGATGAAGCTGCTGGTGCTGGGTCTGGCCGACCTGTGCCGCGAGTACCAGCCGCAGGAAGTGGCGATCGAGCGCGTGTTCATGGCGCGCAACCCCGATTCGGCGCTGAAGCTGGGCCAGGCCCGCGGCGCAGCCATTTCGGCAGTGGTGCTGCGCGACCTGCCGGTGCACGAATACGCCGCCAGCGAGATCAAGCTGGCCGTGGTCGGCCGTGGTGGCGCGGAAAAGCAACAGGTTCAACACATGGTCGGGCTCATGCTCAACCTGAAAACCAAGCTGCAGGCCGACGCGGCCGACGCGTTGGCGGTAGCGATCACCCACGCCCACGTAAGGGCGACGGCCAACCGCCTGGGGCTCAGCGCCCGCCAGGCGTGGGGTCGCAAATGAGGAGCTGCACGCAATGATCGGTCGACTGCGCGGCATCGTCGCCTACAAGGCGCCGCCGTGGCTGGTGGTGGACGTGAATGGAGTGGGCTACGAACTGGAGGCGCCGATGAGCACCTTCTACGACCTGCCCGAGCTCGGACGCGAGGTCACGCTGTACACCCATTACGCGCAGAAGGAAGACAGCGTCTCGCTGTACGGCTTCCTGCGCGAAGGCGAGCGTCGGCTGTTCCGCGATGTGCAGAAGGTCAGCGGCATCGGCGCGAAGATCGCGCTGGCCGTGCTGTCCGCTGTCAGCGTCGAGGAATTCGCGCGCATGGTGCAGGCGGGCGACATCACCGCACTGACCCGCATCCCGGGCATCGGCAAGAAGACCGCCGAGCGCATGGTGCTGGAGCTGCGCGATCGTGCGGCCCAGTTCGGTGCCGGCGGGGCGCTGCCGACCGGCAGCGGTCCGGCCCCGGCCGACCCGCTGTCCGATGCCACCGTGGCGCTGCAGCAGCTGGGCTACAAGCCGGCTGAAGCGGCCCGCATGGCCCGTGATGCCTTCAACGAAGGCGACGAAGTGGCCACGGTCATCCGCAAGGCCCTGCAGTCGGCGCTGCGCTGAGCCGCGTCCTTTTCCTCCCCCATCGCCTGAGCTTCGCCAGGAGTCCCATGTCCAGCAGTCAAACCCCGCACGCAGCCGCCCCTGGCGGACACGGTCACGCCCCCCCGGCCGGGGGACTGGCGCTGGTCATCGGTGCGATCGGTGTGGTCTTCGGTGACATCGGTACCAGCCCGCTGTACACCCTGAAGGAGGCGTTCTCGCCGCACTACGGGCTCAACAGCGACCACGACACCGTGCTCGGCGTGCTGTCGCTGGCGTTCTGGGCGCTGAACATCGTGGTCACCCTGAAGTACGTGACCATCATCATGCGCGCCGACAACGATGGCGAGGGCGGCATCATGGCGTTGATGGCGCTGACCCAGCGTACGCTGCGCAACGGCTCACGCTCGGCCTACGTGGTGGGCATCCTGGGCATCTTCGGTGCGTCGCTGTTCTTCGGTGATGGCGTGATCACCCCTGCGATCTCGGTGCTTGGTGCCGTCGAGGGCCTGGAGGTGGCCGCACCGGGCCTGCACGCGTTCATCGTGCCGATCACCGTGGTGGTCCTGCTGATGGTGTTCGCCGCGCAGCGTTTCGGCACAGAGAAGATCGGCAAGGCGTTCGGCCCGATCACCTCGGTGTGGTTCATTTCGCTGGCGGCGATCGGCATCTACAACATCATCGATTCGCCGGAAGTGCTGAAGGCGTTCAACCCGTGGTGGGCGATCCGCTTCTTCATGGAGCACAGCTGGCACGGCATCTTCATCCTTGGCGCCGTGGTGCTGGCGGTCACCGGTGGCGAGGCCCTGTATGCCGACATGGGCCACTTCGGTGCCAAGCCCATCCGCCATGCCTGGTACTTCTTCGTGCTGCCGTGCCTGGTGCTGAACTATCTGGGGCAGGGCGCGCTGGTGCTGAACCACCCCGAAGCGGTGAAGAATCCCTTCTTCGAAGCGGTCCCCGACTGGGCCCTGTATCCGATGATCATCCTGGCCACGATGGCGGCGGTGATCGCCTCGCAGTCGGTGATCACCGGCGCGTTCTCGGTCTCGCGCCAGGCCATGCAGCTCGGCTACATCCCGCGCATGCGCATCAAGCACACTTCGCACGACACCATCGGCCAGATCTACATCCCGGGCATCAACTGGGGCATCGCGGTGATGGTCATCGGCCTGGTGCTGGCGTTCCGCAGCTCGTCGAACCTGGCCGTGGCCTATGGCATCTCGGTCTCGGCCACCATGCTGATCGATACGCTGCTGCTGGCCCTGGTCGCGCGCTCGCTGTGGCCCAAGGCGCGCCATTGGATCCTGCCGCTGTGCGTGGTGTTCTTCATCATCGACGTCGGCTTCGTCATCGCCAATGGCGCCAAGCTGCTGCAGGGCGCCTGGTTCCCGGTCGTGCTGGGCATCTTCCTGTTCACCATGATGCGCACCTGGCGCCGTGGCCGAGAGCTGCTGCGCGACGAGATCCGCAAGGACGGTATCCGCATCGACACCTTCCTGCCGGGCCTGATGCTGGCGCCGCCGGTGCGCGTGCCGGGTACCGCGGTGTTCCTCACCGCTGACCCGACCGTGGCTCCGCATGCACTGATGCACAACCTCAAGCACAACAAGGTGCTGCACGAGCGCAACGTCTTCCTGCATGTGGAAACCCTGCCCATTCCCTATGCGATGGAGGGGCAGCGGCTGAAGATCGAATCGGTGGGCGACGAGTTCTACCGGGTCTATGTCCGCTTCGGTTTCATGGAGACGCCGGACGTACCGTTGGCGTTGATGCGCTCCTGCGACCACGGCGGGATCTATTTCGATCCGATGGACACCACCTTCTTCGCCAGCCGCGAGACCATCGTCGCCACCGCCAACCGCGGCATGCCGATCTGGCGCGACAAGCTGTTCGCACTGATGCATCGCAATGCTGCGCCGGCCACGGGCTTCTTCCGGATTCCGGGCAACCGTCTGGTTGAGTTGGGCGCACAGGTGGAGATTTAATCTCCACCTGCGTTACGTCCCACGATTTGCTGCGCAAACCGTGGGCCCCGCGCGCATTCCACCTTATCCCCCCGCCTATCGGCGCGCCCCCTTGAACAACAAGGGGGCTCCTCTTGCGGAGATGCTGCGTGCCTGAAACTGAGCCCACTCTCCTGCTCTGTTCCATCCACGCATGGCGTGGATCTTCCGTGTCGACCAAGGTCGACACCTACCATCAGATCGCGGCCAACTGTCGAAGGCGGGGTGGGTCCGGTTGCGGGGGCGTGAGCCGCATGGATGCGGCGACCGAGCTTACATGGACGTACTTGCAGCGTCCCCCGCAACCGGAC
>NZ_JBRRBV010000015.1:0-110421 GCF_056756445.1 Stenotrophomonas sp. STEN225
CTTGTTCGCCGGGCTGGGCCGGGCGCAACCGACCTGGGGGCTTCAGTGCACCCCCCGCCGCGTGCGCGCGGGCCCATCCCCGGCGCCGTCAGTTGACCGGGGTGAACAGCAGGTCCTGGAAGTCGAAGCTGAAATCGGTCAGGTCGGAGATCGGCTGCATGCGCACCTCGCGCACCTTGCCATCCGGGTCGAGACTGATGTTCACGAAGGCATCGGCATTGAGCGAACGGTCGTCCCAGCGCACGATGAAGGTGTCGTGCTGCCAGTGCTCCAGCCGGCCGCTCAGCTGCGCGGTCTTCATGAAGCGCAGGCGCAGCCCCTTGCCTTCCGTGCTGATCTGCATGTCGCCATACCAGCGGTCGCGGAAGGTGCCGGTGTAACCGGCCAGCGGCAGCGAGGGAGTGCTGCCCCTGACACGCGCTGCCTGGTGCTTGGCCCAGGCCTCATCGGCCTTGTCCTGGCCCTTGGCCACGGCCTTGGCATAGGCGTCCACCCAGTCGTGCTTCTCCGCACCCAGATAGGCATCGAGCACGCTCAGCGTGATCGCGTTGAACGCAGCGCCCACTTCCTGGTTGGTCAGCACCACGACCCCCAGCTTCTCGCCCGGCACCAGCGTCAGCCGCGAGACCATGCCCGGCCAGCCACCGGTGTGCCAGACCAGCTTCTGCCCGCGGTAATCGCTCAGGCTCCAGCCTTCGCCGTAACCGGCGAAGTTCGGCCGCGCCGGTGCCAGCTCCGGCACGCTCGGCGCCGGAATCGACTGCGGCGTGATCATGCGCCACATCTGCTGCTGGCTCTTCGCGGTGAACAGCGGGCTGCCATCGGCCAGCGCGCCCTCGGCCAGCTGCACCTGCATCCAGCGCGCCATGTCGTGCGCGCTGGAATAGATGCCGCCGGCCCCGGCATTGTTCGACCAGGTCAGCGGTGCGACGGTGCGCAGATCCTTGAAATCGTACTTGGCGTGTCCGACGGCCGCCTTGTCGCCGGGCCGCAGGTGGTCGGCGTTGTAGCGCGTGCCCGCCATGCCCACCTTGTCGAAGATGCGGGTCTGCAGGAACTGCTGGTAGCTCATGCCGGAAACGTGCTCGATCACCTGCTGGGCGACGGCGTACAGGATGTTGTCGTAGGCATAGCTCTCGCGGAATCCCCCTTTCAACGGCACCTTGCCCAGCCGCTCCACCACTTCGGCATTGCTGTAGGCGGTGGCCGGCCAGAACAGCAGGTCGCCCGCGCCCAGGCTGAGGCCGCTGCGATGCGAGAGCAGGTCACGGATCGTCATCTGCCCGGTCACGAACGGATCGGACATGCGGAACGACGGCAGGTGGTCAATCACCTTGTCGTCCATCTTCAGCTTGCCGTCCTCGGCCAGCAGGTTCAGCGAGGTGGCGGTGAACGCTTTGGTATTGGAGGCGATCGCGAACAGGGTATCGGCCTGCACAGGATCCGGCCTGCCCTGCTCACGCACGCCCCAGCCGCGTTCCAGCACCACCTTGCCGTCCTTGACCACGGCAACGGCGATGCCCGGCACGTCGAACTGCGCACGCACGCGCTCGACGGTCGCATCCAGATCCTGCAGCTGCGGGGGCGTTGCAGCATTCGCCATGGTCGTGCAGGCCAGCAGCACGGCTCCTCCAATCCAGGTATTCATCCAGAACCATCTCCGAGCAGGGGTCGCGGCCATGTGCAGGTCATCACCGGGGTTTCGCGGGATGGTAACGGTCGCCGGCGCATCGTGCCCTGTGCCATAGGAGGGGTGCCATGGACGAGAACGGCCGATCAAGCAGTGGATCCACCATCATTCCATGCCTGCGCTACCGCGACGCGCTGGCGGCGATCGACTGGCTGCAGCGCGCGTTCGGCTTCCAGGCGCAGGCGGTGTACGCCGATGGCGACGTGGTGTTCCACGCGCAGCTGGTGTTCGGGCACGGCATGATCATGCTGGGTTCGACCAGCAACGACAGCGCGTGGTCGAAGCTGGCGGTGATGCCTGACGAAACAGGGGGCCGCCAGACCCAGAGCGCCTGCGTGATCGTCAGCGACGCCGACGCGCACTATGCGCGGGCCAAGGCGGCCGGCGCGCGCATCGTGATCGACATTGCTGACCAGGCGTATGGCGGCCGTGGCTACGCCTGTGCCGATCCGGAAGGCTACGTGTGGTGGTTCGGCAGCTACGATCCCTGGCGCGCGGACCACCGCCAGTGACCGCGCCGGCACCCGCCCCCATCCGCTGCGGCATCGGCGGCTGGGTGTTCCCGGAATGGCGCGGCGGCATGTTCTATCCGCCCGGCCTGCCGCAGCGGGAGGAACTGGCGCACGCCAGCCGTGCCCTGCGCTGCATCGAGATCAACGGCACCTTCTATCGCACCCCGACCCCGGCCCAGTGCGCGCAGTGGGCGTCGCAGACTCCGGCCGGCTTCCGCTTCTCCCTGAAGGCACCCCGCTATCTGGTGCAGCGTCGCGACCTGTCCGGCACCGTCGAGGCCGCCGCGCCGTTCCTGCAGGCAGCGATCGCCCTGGGCGACCGCCTCGGGCCGCTGCTGTGGCAGTTCGATCCCCGCCATCCTGCCGATGCCGGGGCACTGGACGCGCTGATGGCCCAGCTGCCGAAGCAGCTCGATGGCCTGGCGCTGCAGCACGCTGTTGAAATCCGCAATCCGCAGGTGCACAGCGCATCCTTGGTCACTGCCGCGCGCAGGCACGGGGTGGCGTTGGTCATCGAAGACAGCGACGAAGCCCCGCTGCACGGCGACGTCACCGCCAGCTTCGTCTACGCGCGCATCAAGCGCAGCCAGGCCCGTCTGCTGCAGGGGCTGCCTGCCGCCACGCAGCAGCGCTGGGCCGAACGCGCCCGGCGCTGGGCCGTCGGCGAGCCGGTCGACGACCTGCCATGCCTTGCCGGATCCGCCCCATCGACGCCACGAGAGGTGTACCTGCTCTGCATCGGTGCCGGCAAGGCACGCAATCCGGCCGCGGCGATGGCCCTGCAGCGGCGGCTGGACGACCTGCTCGTGTCTCAGGGGCGGTAAACGCGGCCAGGATCGAGCTGCCGACGCCCAGCGGTCACCGCCTTGCCGCACAATAGGCGGATGAGCACGCCCGACACCCGCAAAGCACTTTGGCAGATCCACTTCTGTGTCCTGTTGTGGGGCGTCACGGCCATCCTGGGCAAGCTGATCACCTTGCCGGCGCTGCCGCTGGTGTGGTGGCGCATGCTGCTGGTGACGGCGATGCTGGCACTGCTGCCACGGGTGTGGCGCGGCCTGCGCACGCTGCCGTTGCGGGTGGTGGCCGGATACGCCGGCATCGGTGCGCTGGTCGCCCTGCACTGGCTGACGTTCTATGGTGCGGTGAAACTGGCCAATGCCTCGGTGGCGGCGACCTGCATCGCGCTGGCACCGGTGTTCACCTCGATCATCGAGCCGTGGGTGGCCAAGCGTCCGTTCCAGCTGCGCGAACTGGCCTTCGGATTGGCAGTTCTGCCGGGCGTGGCGCTGGTGGTGGGGGGCGTGCCGGATGGCATGCGGCTGGGGGTTCTGGTTGGCGCGCTGTCTGCACTGCTGGTGGCGGTGTTCGGCTCGCTCAACAAGCGCATGGTCAGCCACGCCGATCCGTTGACGGTGACTGCGCTTGAACTGGGGGCCGGCACCCTGACGCTGACCCTGCTTGCGCCGCTGATGCCCTACCTGCTGCCGGCCCTGGCCAGCCCGCTGTGGGTGGTGCCGGACCTGCACGACGGCATCCTGCTGCTGGTACTGGCGGGCATCTGCACCCTGCTGCCGTTCGCCCTCGCCCTGGTCGCGCTGCGCCACCTCAGCGCCTACACCGTGCAGCTGGTGACCAACCTGGAACCGGTGTATGCGGTGCTGCTGGCGGTACTGCTGCTGCGCGAGCAGCACGAAGTCACTCCCTGGTTCTACCTGGGCGTGGCGATCATCGTCGGTGCGGTCTTCCTGCATCCGCTGCTGAACCGCCGCAAGCCGTTGCAGCATCCGGAAATCCTCGGCACCGCGGAGGCCCGCAACGTCGCCGATTGAGCGGGCACGTCACCGCCGCGGCCAGTGCCATGCCGGCGCGTCCAGCAGGCCCTGCCCGCTCAGCAGCGTGCGGCCGTGTTCCTTGTGCAGATGCACGGAATGGCAGGCGGGCGCCTGCTCCAGAGCGGCGATCAGGCGGCTGGCGTGCGACACCACCCACACCTGGCTGCGTGAACTGGCCGCCACGATCAGCCGCGCCAACGCAGGCAGCAGGTCAGGATGCAGGCTGGTTTCCGGTTCGTTGAGCACCATCAGCGGCGGCGGCCGCGGCGTATGCAGGGCAGCAGCCAGCAGCAGGAAACGCAGCGTGCCGTCGGACAGTTCGGCCATCGACAGCGGCCGCAGCAGGCCGGGCTGGTGGAACCGCAGCACCATCCGTCCATCCAGCACCTCGAATCCCACCGAAGCCCCGGGAAAGGCATCGTCCACCGTGCGAGCCAGCGCGACCGGGTCACCGTTTTCCAGGATGGTCACCCACGCTGCGGCCAGATCGCGGCCATCGTGGTGCAGCACCGGGGTACGCGTGGCCATCGCCGGCTGCCGTGCCGGGGCATCGGCATCGCTGCGGAAGTGATCGTAGAAGCGCCAGCGCCGGATGTACTCGCGCAGGGCGAAGGTCTCCGGCATGCGCTGCGGATCAGCTACCTGGGTGAACAGGCTGTCGAACAGCGACAACCGGTCGTCCAGCACATCCCAGCCACGTGCATGGCGCTGCCGCACCATCCCGCCCCGGCGATCCACCAGCTGACTGGCTGTGCGCAGGAAGGGACCGGCCCAGATTGCTTCGACCTTGATCTGCGGGTCCAGGGCGAATGCCGACAGGCTGGGCGGCGGGTAACCGAGGTCGATGGCGTAGCCGTAGTCATCGGTGGCGAAACCCAGTCTGAGGCCTACCGGCTCCTGTCGCGGCCCTCCCTGCAGCGGAATCTCGCCTGCAGCTACCCGGCGGTCGATCCTGCCGGGCCCTGCCCACAGCGCCGAGCCCAGCCCACCCTCGCGCGCCAGCGCTGAGGCCACCCCGCCCTGGGCGGTTTCAGCCAGCAGGCGCAGCGCCCGATACAGGCTGGACTTGCCGCTGCCGTTGTCGCCGGTGATCACGTTCAGCTGCTGCAACGGCAGCACCAGCGTATGCAGCGAGCGATAATTGGCGACGGCCAGGGTCTGCAGCATGGTGGTCATCCTTGGAAACAAGGCAACCATGGTGACCCGGAGCGTTCGCACCCGCTGCGACCCGGCGCCATGCAGCGATGGGGCCGCCGGTTGCGGGCGGCCGGCTCAGTCCGCGAACTCCACGCGGTTGCGTCCGTTGCCCTTGGCCCGGTACAGCGCCGCGTCGGCACGGGCCAGGGTCTGGTCGACACTGTCGCCGGCGCGATGCATGGCCACGCCGATGCTGACCGTGACCGGAAAGCCGAGCGGCAGGTTGCCCACGGCCATACGCAGGAACTCGCACTGCACGCCTGCCGCGTGGAGATCCGTGTCCGGCATCACCGCCACGAATTCCTCGCCGCCATACCGCGCCGCCGTTCCGCCGCCGGCGAAATGCGCGCGCAGCAATGCCCCCAGTTCGGCCAGCACACGGTCACCGGTCGCATGCCCGTGGAAATCATTGATGCTCTTGAAGTGGTCGATGTCCAGCAATGCCACGCAAACCTGTCGTGGCTGGCCATCGGCATCGGCGAGGGACTCTTCCAGCGCGACCGCCATCGCCCGCCGGTTCGGAAGCCCGGTCAGTGCATCGGTACGGCTCTGTTCGGCCAGATCCGCGTTCTGTGCCAGCAGCACATCGTGATACTCGGACAACAGGCGTTCGTAGTCATCGCGTTCCAGCATGTGCTTCTGGATGTCCAGTGCAAAGCGGCGCAGCTCCATCACCAGCATCACCTGCCGTGACAGCGCACTGAGTGCCTCGGCCTTGGCCCGTTCCAGATGCTGCGGGCGCGCATCGAACACGCACAGCGTCCCGAGCGGCAGTCCGTCGGAACTGATCAGCGGTGCGCCGGCGTAGAAGCGGATGTGCGGATCGCCCACCACCACCGGATTGTCATGGAAGCGCACGTCCTGCAGTGCGTCCTCGACCACCATCACTTCCTGCGGCTGCAGGATCGCATGGCCGCACATCGATTCGCTGCGCAGGGTCTCGGTGGCATCGATGCCCTGGATCGACTTGAACCATTGCCGCTCAACGTCGATCAGCGTGACGGCCGCCATCGACGTGCCGCAGACCGCCTTGGCGATCACCACCAGATCGTCGAACGATCTCTCGCGTTCCGAATCAAGGATGCGGTAGCGGTACAGCGCTTCCAGGCGAAGCGCTTCATTGGCGGGCTTGTCGGGCTTGATCATGCAGCGTCATGTTCCGGCAGGTCTCGGCGGAGTCTATCCGATGCGCGGCCGGGCCGACGTCCGACCGCTGTCGTTCACCAGTCCTGCTGCTGCGGCAGCAGGCCGTGCAGTTCCTGCTCGGTCAGGTTGCGCCACTGGCCCGGCTTCAGCGCACCGATCTTGATGTTGTCGATGCGGACGCGGCGCAGCTGGGTGACGCGGTAACCGAACTCCGCCGCCATCAGGCGGATCTGCCGGTTCAGGCCCTGCTCCAGGGTGATGCGGAACCCGAATTTGGCGATGCGCGAGGTGCGGCAAGGCAGGGTCATCTGGTTGTGGATGCGCACACCACGGGCCATGCCGCGCAGGAACTCGTCGGTGACCGGCTTGTTCACCGCCACCAGATACTCCTTCTGGTGGCCATTCTCGGCACGCAGGATCTGGTTGACGATGTCGCCATTGCTGGTCATCAGGATCAGTCCTTCCGACTCCTTGTCCAGGCGGCCGATCGGGAAGATGCGCTGCTCGTGGCCGACGAAGTCGACGATGTTGCCCTTCACCGAGCTTTCGGTGGTGCAGGTGACGCCGACCGGCTTGTTCAGCGCGATGTAGACGTGGCGGCGCGCCCCCGGCTTGCGTGCGGTACGGGCACGCAGCGGCTGGCCGTCGACCAGCACCTGGTCGCCCTCGCCGACCACGGCACCGGTGCCGGCCGGATGGCCGTTGACGGTGACCCGGCGGGCGGCGATCAGGCGGTCGGCCTCGCGACGGGAGCAGAAGCCGGTATCGGCGATATGTTTGTTGAGTCGGGTGGTCATCGCCCTATTATCCGGCATCGCCGTCTTGTCAGGTTCATGCTGGTGCGGGTGGATCCAGTTCTTCGCCGTCGAACACCCGGTTACGGCCCGCGCGCTTGGCCACGTACATGGCATGGTCGGCCCGGCGCAGCAGCGCGGCCAGGTCGTCCTCGCCCGGCCGCCACTGGGCCAGGCCGATGCTGGCGGTCACCTCCAGCCCCGGCACCTGCAGGGCCTGGCAGGCCTCGGTGATGCGCTGGCGCAGGCGATCCAGCCGCGCCGCCGCCGCCTCGCGCGGCATCCCCGGCATCAGCAGCAGGAACTCCTCGCCGCCCATCCGCACCACCTGGTCCTGGCTGCGCACGGCGGCCCGCAGCGCACGGGCCACGGCGACCAGTACCTGGTCACCCACCTCATGCCCGTGGCGGTCGTTGATGTCCTTGAACAGATCAATGTCGAGGAAGCCGATCACCATCGGGCCACGCTCACGATCCACCCGTTCCAGATGATGGCCGAGCTCCCGCAGACCGGCGCGGCGGTTGGGCAGCCCGGTCAGGCCGTCGGTCTCGGCCAGCTGGCGCATCTCGTCACGCTGCTGGCGCAGGCGTCCCAGCCGCAGGTTCAGGGCGTAGGCCGCCATCATCAGCAGCCAGGTGATCGCCAGCTGCAGCGCCTCCACCCGGTACTCCAGCAGCCATTCCGCAGCGCAGGCGTCGGCTCCGATCAGCACCAGCATCGGCGCCAGCGCCGCCAATCCAGCCAGTGCCCAGCGGTCGCCACGCCACCGCGCCCCTATCCCCATCAGCAGGGAGACGCCGCAGCCGGCCAGGTAGGTCACCTGCAGCCCCTGCGCGACCCATCCGAGCTGATCCCAGCGCAGCCACGGCACCAGCGCGGCTACGCCCAGCAGGGCGCACAGGACCATCTGCTGGAGCAGGCGTGACTTCGGCCACAACCGGTCGCCACCGTTCAGCCACCACAGGGCAGGCAGCACCATTGCCTGGCTCGCTGCCGTCAGCGCCAGCAGCCACCAGGCGCCACGCGTGCCGACCGGCAGCCACGGCTCCGGATAGCCGCTGAGGCCTCCGAGGATGGCCTGCCACAGCACCAGCACGCCGGTACCCGCGATGTACACCAGGAAGCTGCGATCACGGGTGGTCAGATAGGCCATCAGCGCCGACAGCGCCAAGGCCAGCGCCACCGCGATGCAGGCCGCGCGGACCAGCAGCCGCGCAGTGTCGTTCTGCTGCACTGGGCTGGGTGCGCCGAGCCGTAGCGTCGGTACCCAACGATCCTTCAGCGGCGTCTGCCACGAGACCAGGAATGGCTCGTGACTGCCGGCCGGCGGCACCGCAACCAGGCCCACGCCGGCACGGAAACGCGAGTCGCGGGTACGCGCATCATGCATGTCGCCGCAGATCTCCCGGTCGCCGTGCCGTACCTGGACCTCGCCCGCGAACACATTGAACACATCCAGCGCCTGGGGTTCGCCCGACCAGCCCGCCGGCGGCGCCGGCACCCGCACCTGCTGGCGTGGCCCGGCCAGCATCTGCGCAGTACAGGCGCGATGGGGCGTAGGCTCGGCGGTGGCAACGCCCACCAGCAGGTAGTCGGGACCGTGCATCGCCGCACCGGCCTGCGCAGGCCACGGCATTGCCAACCACACCAGCAGCACGACCAGCACCACCCCAGTTCCGTACTGCCACTGCCTGACGACCACGCCACATCCTGTTCTGCTTACGCCCGCGCCCACTGCGCGTCGCCCCTGGCGTGCATTATCGCAGCCGTCCGTGGCATGCAGGTGTAGACAATCGTCGCGGACCAGCGTTCAGCCTGCGGCCGGCGGGCCCTTCACCGCCTTCAGCCTGACCGGCCGCAGGTCGGTCAGGGTCATCCGCTCCAGCGGCTGCGGCCGCTCGATCGCATAGCCCTGCAGCCCCTGCACGCCCAGCCGGGTCAGCGCCCCCGCCACCTCGCTGCTCTCCACCCACTCGGCCACGACCTCCATCTGCAGTTCGCGGCCCAGTTCGGTGATCGCGCGCACGGTCGCATGGCTGACCGGATCGACATCCATGTCGCGCACGAATGCGCCGTCGATCTTCAGCATGTCGGCCGGCAGCTGGCGCAGGTACCCGAACGAGGACAGACCCGAGCCGAAATCGTCCAGCGCCAGCCGGCAGCCACGCGCCTTCACCGCATCGATGAACGCCCGCGCCTGGCTCAGATTGCTGATCGCGGCCGTCTCGGTGATCTCGAAGCAGAGCTTGGACGCCAGTACGCGGTTGCGCTCCAGCAGATCGCAGACGAAAGCCAGGAAGCTGGGTTCGGCGATCGACTGTGCAGACACGTTGACGTTGCACAGGCCGAGCTGGCGCACATGCGCCGGGCACACCTGCAGGTGCCGGAACAGCAGGCCGAGCACATGCCGGTCCAGTGTCACCGCCATGCCGTAGCGCTCCACCGCCGGCATGAACTGGCCGGGCAGATGCAGCGTACCGTCGCTGTCGCGCATGCGCACCAGCACCTCGTAGTGCAGATAGCCCGGGTCACCCACCCGCGCGATGCGCTGCGCGTAGAGCAGCATGCGGTTCTCGGCCATCGCCCGGCTCACGCCCTGCAGGCGCTCGGCCTCCAGGCGCCGTTCGTCCAGCGCCATGCGGTCCTCGTTGAAACAGTGCACGCGGTTGCGACCGGCCTGCTTGGCTGCATAACAGGCACTGTCGGCTGCGCTCATCAGCCAGTTGACATCAGGGGCCTCCTGGCTGACCTCGACCACGCCGATGCTGCAGCTCAGCTGCAGGCTGCCTTCGCTGATCGGGAACGTGGCCTGGCCAAGATTGCGGATCACCCGCTGCAGCACGCGCTTGGCCTCATCCTGGCCCGCATGGGCCAGGAACACCGCGAATTCGTCGGCACCCAACCGGCCAACCCAGTCGCCCTCGCGCACGGCGGCGACCAGATAGTCGGCAAAACCGCGCAGCATCTGGTCGCCGGCGGCATGGCCGAAGCTGTCATTGACCAGTTTGAAATGGTCCAGATTGATGTAGCACAACGCATGCGTGCCCCCCTCGCTGCGCACCTGCAGCAGTGCACGCTCGAGCAGGCGCTCGATCTCGCGCCGGTTGATCAGGCCCGTCAGCGGATCGTGGCTGGCGTGGTGTTCGATCTCGCGGGCCAGCGCATGGTTCTGGCTTACATCCTCGACAATCGCGAACACCGACAGTCCGCCACCGGTGTTGCGCACGCCGGTACCGCTCCAGCGCCCCCATACCAGGCTGCCGTCGCGACGGCGGAAGCGCAGCTCGCTCGGCCGCAGCTGCCGCTCCCAGTCGATCCGGCCAACACCGTCGATGACCAGCTCTCCTTCCATCAGCAGGTCACCCAGCGACATCTGCAACAGCGCGTCACGGCGATGGTCGAGGATGTCCGCCATCGCCTGGTTGGCTTCCAGCACCCGGCCGCCGGCATCAAGCTTCAGCATGCCGACATTGGCCTGGTAGAAGGCTGCGCGGAAGCGGCTTTCATGCTCCGTCAGATCCTTGCCGACCCGTCGCGCCAGGGCGACGGCCATCAGGCTGATCGCCAGCACCGACAGGCCGCCGACAACCAGGGTCGCCATCCTTACAGCGGCAGCCATCCGCAGCAGCGCCTGCGAAAACGCCTGCGCCTGCACCTGCAGCCGCCGGTCGAGATCACGGAGCTGCTGCAGGTACCGGTCGCGCGCGGCGACCGGCAGTGGACCGTCGGCATGACGATGCTGCAGTTCATCGACCAGCCGGTGCACGGCCACCAGGTCGCCGTCGGTCGCCCGCCAGAGGGCGGTCGCTTCACGGAAGGCACCGAGGTCACGGGCGTGACGGAATGAAAAGATCAGCCGCGGCACATCGGCACGCGCGTTGCCGCCCTGCAGGAAGCCCTGTCGGGCACGCTCGATATCCGGTCTCGGCTGCTCCAGCGCCAGGCGTCCCTGCAGGTCCCCCATCGGCACGCGCAGGGCCTGGCGGGCGTCTTCCAGATCGCGGGCATCCCCCCGCGCCAGGTAGCGGCTGAGAGCGGCCGTGGCGTCCTGCTGGCCACGCGACCAGTAGCCCTGGCCGGCGATCCACGCCGTCGAAGCCGCCTGCAGTTCCTGGATCAGCGCCGACAATGCGACCAGCCCGATCGCCATGCCCGTCAACAGCGCAAACCTCAGCCCCAGCCCACGGGACATGGGCACCCGGCGGCTGTGAATGTCCGTGCCACTCCTACCCATCCCGGATCCCCCCGAATGTGCTGCGGTGACAACCTCCCTTCGAACCGGCCCAGCCTATGACCCTGAATGTGTGGGCGGTGCGAAACCGGGGTCCACAAACGAGCAACGCCAGCCCGGGGGCTGGCGTTGTCGATCACGGCAGGTCTGGCTCAGTAGCTGCGCGGGCCGCGCGGCTTGAAGCCATCACGACGCGGCGGACGGCCGTCACGGTCGCCACCCGGACCACCCGGGCCACCTGGGCCGCCACGACGCGGGCCACCCGGGCCACCCGGACCCCGCTTGTCGAAGCGCGGCTTGAACGGACGCGGTGCCGGATTGATCTCTTCACCGGCAGCCAGCGGACGCATCTGCAGCTGCTGGCCGGACACCCACACCTTCTGCAGGTGGGTCAGCACGTCCTGCGGCATCTGCGCCGGCAGGTCCAGCAGCGAGAAGTCGTCGTGGATGTCGATGCGGCCAATGTAACGGCTTTCCAGGCCGGCTTCGTTGGCGATGGCGCCGACGATGTTCGCCGGCTTCACGCCATGCTGGTGACCGACCGAGATGCGGTAGGTCTCCATGCCCTGCTCCGGCGCACCGCGCGGCGGAACTTCACGGCGCGGACGCTGCTCGAAACCCCCTTCGGCGTCGTCACGGCGGGGACCACGCTCGAAGCGCGGGCCACGTTCGTTGCGGTCGAAGCGATCGCCACGCTCCGGACGGTCGCCCCGGTCGAAGCGATCGCCACGCTCCGGACGATCGCCCCGGTCGAAGCGCTCGCGCGGCGCACGCTCTTCCCGCGGGGCACGCACCGGCGGCTGCAGCAGGAACGGGGTGTCGCCCTGCAGCATCTTCGCCAGCGCGGCAGCAATTTCGATGGCCGGCACGTTCTGCTCGTTCTCGAAGCGCTCCAGAAGCTGGCGGTAGAAGTCCAGGCCGCCGGCGCCGAGCGTTTCGCTGATGCGCGAGGTGAACTTGTTGATGCGGGTATCGTTGACCGCTTCCACGCTCGGCAGCTGCATCTCTTCGATCGGCTGGCGGGTGGCGCGCTCGATCTGGCGCAGCATGCCCTTCTCGCGCGGGGTCGCGAACAGGATCGCCTCGCCGCTGCGGCCGGCACGACCGGTACGGCCGATGCGGTGCACGTAGCTTTCGGTGTCGTACGGAATGTCGTAGTTCAGCACGTGGCTGATGCGCTCGACGTCCAGGCCGCGGGCGGCAACGTCGGTGGCCACCAGGATGTCCAGCTTGCCTTCCTTCAGCATGGCGATGGTGCGCTCACGCTGGGCCTGCTGCATGTCGCCATTGATGGCGGCAGCGGCCAGGCCCCGGGCCTGCAGCTTGCTGGCCAGTTCTTCGGTACCGGCCTTGGTACGCGCGAAGATGATCATCGCGTCGAACGGCTCGACTTCCAGGATGCGGGTCAGCGCGTCCAGCTTGTGCATGCCGCTCACCCACCAGTAGCGCTGGCGGATGTTGGCCGAGGTGGTGGTCTTGGCCGCGATGGTGACCTCGACCGGGTCCTGCAGGTAGGTCTGCGCGATGCGGCGGATCTGCGGCGGCATGGTGGCCGAGAACAGGGCCACCTGGCGCTGCTCCGGCAGCTTCTTCAGCACGGCTTCGACGTCGTCGATGAAGCCCATGCGCAGCATTTCATCGGCTTCGTCCAGCACCAGGGTCTTCAGCTCGGACAGGTCCAGGGTGCTGCGGTCCAGATGGTCGATCACGCGGCCGGGGGTACCGACCACGATGTGCACGCCGCGGCGCAGGGCCGACAGCTGCTGGCCATACGGCTGGCCGCCGTACACCGGCAGCACGCGGAAGCCCGGGATCTTCGACGAATAGGACTGGAACGCTTCGGCGACCTGGATGGCCAGTTCGCGGGTCGGCGCAAGGACCAGCGCCTGGGGCTTGATCTGCTGCAGGTCGATGTTGGACAGTACGGGCAGTGCGAAAGCGGCGGTCTTGCCGGTACCGGTCTGCGCCTGGCCCAGCACGTCGCGGCCTTCCAGCATCGCCGGGATGGTGGCGGCCTGGATCGGCGACGGGGTTTCGTAGCCGATGGCGGTGACCGCCTGCATCACGGGCTCGGACAGGCCGAGCTGCGCGAACTGCAGCTGCGCTTGGGAATCTTGGGACATGGGGAACTCCGAAGGCACTGCCGTCTTCCTGGCAGTGCGATAAAAAAGGTGATGGTCCGCGCTTTGGGCGCCCTTCTTATCGCGTGCCCTGGCGCTGCTCGGTCGGAGGAGATTTCACTCGCTCAGAGCGGAATGATACCGCATTGATCCTGAACGAGGCGTACAGTTTTTCCCTTCGCGTGCCGTCAGGCCCCGTGCTGGCGCACAATACGCGCCCTTTTCCCGGCCCGGCCGCTGGCCTGCGCCCCTTCCCAGGAACCCCCGCTCCATGCAGATTCTCGAATTCGACCTCGACGGTGACTACGTCGAACTCAAGCAGCTGCTCAAGCTGGCCGACCTGGTCACCAGTGGCGGCGAGGCCAAGATGGTCATCAGCGAGGGCCAGGTACGGGTCGACGGCGAAGTTGAACTGCGCAAGGCCTGCAAGATCCGCGCAGGCCAGGTGGTCGAATTCGCCGACAGCCAGATCCGGGTGCTGGCGGCCGGCTGATCTGACCCTGTTCAGGCCACGCGCTGGGTCAGGTGCGAGGCGATCAGCTGCCTGAACGGTGCCACGCCCTGGGCGACACGCAGGCCCGCTGCCCGCAGCAGCCGCGCCGGGCGCCGATCATCGGTGTACAGGCTGGCGATCGCATTGGTCGCCTCGTACAGCGGTCGCGCCGCCATCCGATGGCCACGCTGGTAGCTGGCCAGCATGCCGGCCGCAGCGATGTCCGCGCCGCGGCGCTGCTGGCCGGCGATGCCCCGCGCTAGGCGCTGGGCACTGGCCAGGCCCAGGTTGAAGCCATGGGCGGTGACCGGGTGCATGCCCACCGCGGCATCGCCGATCAGCGCCGAGCGCTCGCCTGCGAAATGGTGTGCATAGACACCCACCAACGGATAGGCCTGCGGCGTGGCGACCGGCTGCATGCCCCCCAGCCGATGCTCGAAGAAGCCGCTGACGGCCTCACCGAAGGCTACCTCATCCATCGCCAGCAGATCCTCGATCCGCCGCGGGGGCAGCGTGATCACCGCAGATGCCTGGCCTTCGTTGAGCGGCAGCAGCGCCATCGTACGACCGTAGCCGAACCACTCCCACGCGGTGTGGTGATGGTCGCGTTCGACGCGCATGCGGCACACCAGCATCGACTTGCCGAAGTCGCGCATCTGCGCACCGATGCCGAGCATGCGCCGGGTTGCGGAGAAACGGCTGTCCGCGGCCACCAGCAGCCGCGCATGCAGCCTGCTGCCGTCATCCAGCGCGACTACATGGCCCTGCGCATCGGCCTGCACGCCCTGCACCTTGCGCCCGTCGAACAGCTCCAGGCCGTCCTGGCGCTGCACCGCGTCCCACGCCGCACGGCGGATCAGATGATTGGGCACCAGCCAACCCAGCGGCTGACCATCGACCTGGCTGCTGGCGAAGGTCAGTGCGAACGGCGAGCCGCCGTTCATCACCTTGGCATCGCGCAGTTCGGAAATCTCGGCCTCCGGCAGCCGTGCCCACAGCCCCAACTGCTCCAGGCTCTGCCGCGACGCGTGGGTCAGCGCGATCTCGCGGCCGTCGAACGCCGCTTCGGCGAGCGCCTGGCGTGGCTGCGCTTCGATCAGCCCGATCTGCAGCCCGCTGCCGGCCAGCGCGCGTGCGAAGCACAGTCCTGCCGGCCCCGCGCCGACCACCACCACATCCATCCTGCGCATGCGCGGCTCCCGCCATCGATCCAGTCGCAGCCAGCATAGCGCCGCAAAGCTGACCGGCCTTGATCTGGATCAGACCCGGCTCACAGCAGTGCGAACACCAGCGCCAGGATCGACAGCAGCGACACCAGCCACACCAGGCTGCGCACGTAGGGCACACCTGCGGCGTACAGCGGCAGGTAGACCACCCGTGCCCAGAAGTACGCCTGCGCGGCCAGTGCCGTGGTCTCGCTGCTGCGACCGGCCACCACCACCGCGATCGCGGCGGCGGCGAAGAACGGGAACGTCTCAAGGAAGTTGGACTGGGCCCGTTGCAGCCGCCCTGCCAGCGGGCTGAGTGGCCGGCCCTGTTCGTCGCGTGCCGACGCGTTCCACTTCATGCCCCGCTCGCGGGTCACCACCGTGGAGGTGGCGAAGATGTAGACAAACCCCAGCAGCGTCGACCACGCCAGCATTGTCAGTTCGGCCGCCATGCTGTTCTCCTTCAGGGTCCGGGTGCGCGCAGGCTGTAACCGGCCAGGCGCCAGACCTGGTCCTCATCGAAGCGGAACGAGACCAGTTCGCGCACGGGCTGCGCACTGTTGGCGAAGCGGGTCGGGAAGCTGACATTGATGTACAGGCCTTCGGGCACGGCGGCGCCGGCCGCGTACTTCACCCGGGTAATGGACGGTTGGCCGCGACCACTCAAGGCACCCAGGCGGGTGCGGTCGGCGGTCAGCTGGCTGATGAAGGCCGGCTTGGTCACCGCGCGCCGCGCTACGGCCGACGCGCCATCCCACAACTCGCCCGCGCGGTTGGCGTCGACCATCTGCGCGGCCCTCAGTGCGGCCGCCCCCATCTCCGCGTCCTGCTTCTGCACCTGCGCCTGCTGTGCCGGGCTGAGGGCCGGTGCGGGCGGCCGTGCCGCTGTCGCCGGTGGCGCGGCGGCCGGCGCACTCGGCGCCGGGCGCGCCGGCGCCGGAGCCGGCGTGGCGGGCGCGGGCACCTGGGCGAATGCAGCAAGCGGCAACAGGGACAGCAGCAGGAGCACGCGCTTCATGGACACCACCGGTTCATCGGAAGGAACCGCAGTCTACGCCAGCCGGGTGAGGCGTTTGTCAGCGCAGCGGCACGCTGCCCTGGGTTGCTTCCGCATCGGCCTGTGAGGCCTGGGTCTCCGTCTCCACTGCCGGCTGTTCCGCCACCGGAACCTGCGGCGGAGGAGACGGTGGCAGCGTGGCCACGTCGATCTCCGACAGCGGGCTCTCCTCGGGGCAGACCGGATCGGGGAAACCGAACCGCTGCTTGAGCGACTGGCCGCAGCTGTTGATCGATTCCATGTCCGCACCGTCGCGCTTGCACTGCTGGTCGAAGGCGATCAGGAACGCGTCCTTGCGCTGCACGAAATCGTCGCCACACGCGCGCATCTGCTTGATCCGTTCCAGGTCATCCTGCACCGCATTGGTGCCATCCAGGCCGAACTGCCGCAGTTCCTCGGGGGTCAGCAGGCGCAGGCTGCGGTTGGGCACGGTCATCATCAGATCAGCAACGCCCACCGCCACACCGTTGCGCTGCAGATAATCCTTCACGTTGTCGTAGACCTCGTGCAGCTCGCGGTTGAGCTCGGCGCGCGAGGTCGCCTTGGAGCTGATGCGCATCATGCGGTGGATGCCGACCTTGCCGGTCAGCAGGCGGTTGTCGCCGGCCGCGAGCACGAACACGCAGGCGCTGTGGCAGATCGATCCTTCGCGCACCCAGATGGTCCAGCCCGATTCGCCGATGCTGTCGCCGGCAATGATCGCCGATTCGACCTGGCCACCACTGGAGTCGAGATCGAGGATGCGCTTGTGGATCTCCAGCGCGTCGGCCACCACGGCCAAGCGCCACATCATTTCGGCGAACCCGGGATTGATCTTGCCGTTGTAGCGCACCCGCAACAGGCCCCGTTCGGCACACGGCTGCAGCGCCTGGCTGATCTGCTCACGCTGCAGCCCGTCCAGCTCCACGCCGTCGCCGCCTTCGGCTGCGTAATCGGTGCTGCAGCTGACCCAGGCCCGGCCGTTCTCGAGCTGCGCCTGCGGCCACGGCCGATCAGCGCGGCTGCGCGGCGGGGACGGCGGCGGTGGGGCGTCGGCGGCATTGATCGACACCATGTTGTCGCCATCACTGGCCGGAGCCCGTGCCGCCTTGTCAGCCGCGGTCACGTTGCCCGGATTCTCCAACTGGCTGCAGCCCGCAAAGGCCAGGCACAAAAGGGGCAACCAGCGGATCAAGGCGGACATCGGGCAACCGGATTTCGCAGGAACAAGGATCACAGTCTACCTGCCCGGCGCGCGCATTCAGCACGTGGCACTGAACCGGTTCTGACCCCGGATCGCGACCCGCTGCATCCATGTCCGAATCCGGCGAGTATCCGCGACATGAGCGGCCTAGACTGGGCGCATGAACACCGCCCTCGTCCTCGACACCGCTGCCTGCGACCGTGCCCGCCTCGCCCGCGACGCGCGCTTTGATGGCGTGTTCTTCACCGCCGTGCGCAGCACCGGCATCTACTGCCGGCCGGTCTGCCCTGCGCCGCCGCCGAAGCCGCGCAACATCACCTATTTCCCGAGCGCGGCCGCAGCCACTGCCGCCGGTTACCGGCCCTGCCTGCGCTGCCGTCCCGAACTGGCACCGCAGGCACAGCAGGCGCTGGCCGGCCAGGCCGTGCAGCGGGCGCTGGCGTTGATCCACGGCGGCTTCCTGCAGGAGCAGCCGGTTGCCGGACTGGCTGCGAAGGTCGGCCTCAGCGCACGCCAGCTGCAGCGCCTGTTCGTGGAACACCTGGGCGCCACGCCCGGCCAGATCCACGCCACCCACCGCCTGCTGCTGGCCAAGCAGCTGCTGACCGAAACCACCCTGCCGGTCACCGACGTTGCGCTCGCGGCGGGCTACAACAGCCTGCGCCGCTTCAACACCGCCTTCCTGCAGGGCTGCGGGATGGCACCGACCACGCTGCGCCGCCAACACGTCCCGCTGGCCGCCGATGACGGTGGCCTGGTGCTGCGCCTGGGCTACCGGCCTCCGCTGGATTTTCCGCGCATGCTGGCGTTCCTGCGCAAGCGCAGCCTGCCGGGCATCGAACTGATCGGCGACGACAGCTACCAGCGCGTGCTTGGCACGCCTGAACGACCCACCCTGCTGCGGGTGACGGCTGATCCGAAGCGGCCGGAACTGCGCCTGCAGCTGGGCGCGGTCGATCCGCGGCTGATACTGGACATCGTGCGACGCGTGCGGCGGGTATTCGATCTCGATGCCGACCTGCAGCAGGTGCATGCCGCGCTCGGTGAAGAGCCGCTGCTGGCGCGCGGCATCGCCGAACGCCCTGGCCTGCGCGTGCCGGGCGGCTGGGATGGCTTCGAAGTGGCGGTGCGTGCCGTGCTCGGCCAGCAGGTCAGCGTTGCGGCGGCGACCACCTTCGCGCGCCGGCTGGTCGACGCGCATGGCGCCCACCTGCCGGGCATGCCGACGGAGTTCGACCGCCAGTTCCCCTCTCCCTCGGTATTGGCGGACGCCCCTCTGGAATCGATCGGTCTGCCACGCAGCCGCGCCGCCACCGTGCGCGCACTGGCCGCAGCCTGCGTCAGTGGCCAGCTCGACTTCGGGCCCGGCCAGGCACTGGAGGAATTCGTCGCCCGCTGCGTGGCCCTGCCCGGCATTGGCCCGTGGACGGCGCAGTACATCGCCCTGCGCGGCCTGGGCCAGCCCGACGCGTTTCCTGCAGGTGACCTGGTGCTGCAGCAGGTGCTCGGCCATGCCCAGGGGCAGCGCCTGAGCGAACGCGCCACCGAAGCGCGATCCCAGCCCTGGCGCCCCTGGCGCTCGTATGCGGTGCTGCATCTGTGGCATCTGTCCGGCACGTTCGTTGGAGAACCGACATGACGTTGTTGTTCGACCGTTTTGACAGCCCGATCGGCGAGCTCACCATCGCCGGTGACGAACGTGGCCTGGCCCACGTGCTGTTTCCTGAAAACCGCCACCCCGCGCGCGGACGCAGCGACTGGCACAATGCGCCCGGCGCGTTTCCCGAGGCCCGCGAACAGCTGCTGCAGTACCTGCATGGCGAACGCAGCACATTCGATCTGCTGCTGGCACCGCGCGGCACCCCGTTCCAGCTGCGCGTTTGGCAGGCTCTGGCGTTGATACCGTTCGGCCAGACCTGGAGCTACCTGCAGCTGGCGCAGCACCTGGGCCAGCCCAGCGCGACGCGCGCGGTCGGCGCCGCCAACGGCCGCAATCCCCTGCCGATCATCCTGCCCTGCCATCGCGTGATCGGCAGCAACGGAGCGCTGACCGGTTTCGGCGGCGGACTGGAGACCAAGGCAGCACTGCTGCGGCTTGAGCAACGCCAGGTACCGCTGTTCGCCTGATGGGAGATCGGGGTCAGATCCCTTTTCCCGTGGGAAAGGGATCTGACCGCGGACGGTCCTGGCGCGCCGTGTCTTGGGCACGTCATTACCTCGCACTATGATGGGCGGATGACTTCCGTACGCCTGACCTGCGCGCTGGCGCTGCTGCTGCCGTTGGCCGCCTGCACCACCGCACCCGCCCCGACCGCCACCGTCCCTACGCCTGCGGCAACGGCCGCACCGCCGAAGCTGCTGCTGATCTCCATCGATGGCCTGCGTGCCGACGCGCTGGACCGCGGGCTGACTCCGAACCTGCAGCGGATGATCGACAGCGGCGTGCGCGCACGCTGGATGACGCCCTCCTATCCCTCGCTGACCTTCCCCAACCACTACACCATCGTGACCGGTCTGCGCCCTGACCATCACGGCATCATCCACAATGCGATGGACGACGCATCGCTGGGCAGTTTCGCGCTGAGCAACCGCGAGGCGGTCACCCGCAGCGACTGGTGGGGCGGCGAGCCGATCTGGGTCAGCGCGGAGAAAGCCGGCGTGCGTTCCGCGACCTGGTCCTGGCCGGGCAGCGAAGCGGAGATCAAGGGCGTGCGCCCCAGCCAGTGGCTGGCGTATAACGACAAGGAACCGTTCGAGCAACGTGTGCAGACCGTACTGGGCTGGCTGGCACGCAGCGATGCCGAGGCGCCACGCCTGGCCACGCTGTACATGGAACACGTCGACAAGGCCGGGCATCACCATGGGCCGCAGTCGCAGCAGTACACGGCAGCCATCGTGCGGGCCGACCAGGTTGTCGGCCAGGTGCTCGACGGACTGCAGCAGCGTGGCCTGACATCCACCACCAATGTGATCGTGGTTTCCGATCACGGCATGGCCGCGGTGGGCGACGGCCAGGTGATCGCCACCGAGTCGATGGTGGACCCGGCCATCGCACGCAACGTCAGCCAGGGCCAGTCGGTCGGCTTCGCGCCGGTCGCGGGGCGTGAAGCCGAGGCCGAACGTGCCCTGCTCGGCCGCCATGCCCACTACGAATGCTGGAAGAAGGAGAACCTGCCTGCGCGCTGGCATTACGGCACGCATCCACGCATACCCGCCATCGTCTGCCAGATGGATGAAGGCTGGGACGCGCTGACCCGGGACTGGATCGCCAGGCGCGATCGTCGCGACGGCGGCTCGCACGGCTACGATCCGGCGCTGCCGTCGATGCGTGCGGTGTTCCTGGCGAGCGGCCCGTCGTTCCGTCAGGGGCTGCTGATCGACGGCTTCGACAACGTCGATGTCTATCCGCTGCTGGCGCACCTGCTGCAGGTTCCAGCCGCGCCGAACGACGGCAATGCCGAGACACTGAAGCAGACGCTGCGTTGATCGGGCGTCTCCGCCGGGCATGGCCCGGCGCTACCACGGCAATGGGGCGTCGGATGTCTCCGCCGGGCATGGCCCGGCGCTACCGTGCCAATGTGGGTAGCGCCGGGCCATGCCCGGCGAACGCGGCGGCCGCAACGACACGCATAAAAAAACGCGGCGCCAGGCGCCGCGTTCTTCGTTGACCCATCGGCCGGCCGATCAGGCCTTGGCGACGGCCTTCTTCGCCACGGCCTTCTTCGCCGGAGCCTTGGCCACGGTCTTCTTGGCGACCGGGGCAGCGGCGCCTACGGCGACCTTGCTCGCGGTGTGCGAACGGGCGTTGCCGTAGCTGGCGTTGTAGCGCTTGCCCTTGGCGGTCTTGCGGTCACCCTTACCCATGTCTTCAACTCCTCAAATGTGAAATCTGGTTACCCCGTGCTGACACGGGTTCGGCGGGGCCGCCTTGCTGGACGCCCCCGCGCACGATCGGAAAGCCTATCACGGAGCGCCTAGTGCGCGCAGCTGGCGTCGTGTACGTGGCTGTGGTTGAGCCGCAGATTGACCAGATGGGCAACGCCGACCAGCAGACCGCCAATGGTCATCACCACCGCGTGCGGCACGGCATTGTGATGCAGCGGGTCGTACAGAACCCCAGCCCACAGCGCGACCAGCCCGGGAATCAGGAACGCCAGCGCGCGCAGGGCGCCATGCCGGCGGTAGCCCCAGACAAGGCTGAACAGACCCAGCAGGGTCACGAACACGACCAGCGCCTGTTCAACGCCATCGCTGAGCCAGAACGACAGGCCCAGCGAAGGCGCTGCGGCCAGCAGCACCGGAATCACCGCACAGTGCACTGCGCACAGCATCGATCCGGTGGCACCGAAACGGTCGAGCAGATGGCGCAGGTGGGAGGAGAGGGACATGACTTCCAGCAGGGTCGGCGAATCGTTATGGAATAATATAACATCCCTTCCTGGTCCGCACGATCTCCTCTCCCCCTGTCCCGCGACGGGATACGTGCGCTTCACAATTGATACACAGTAACAAGGATTTCTCGATGCCCGCCCCTTCCCTGCGGTTCAAGCCGCACACCCTCGCCCTGGCGCTCGCCGCGCTGCTGCCGTCCGCCGCATTCGCCGCAGGCGACGACGATGCGCACCGTGACCGCCACCTGACCGAGCTGTCATCGGTGCAGGTCACCGCCTCGCCGCTGCAGGGCGACGCCGAGTCGCTGGCACGCCCGGTCGAAGTGCTCGCCGGCGAGCGCCTGGACGAACAGAAGGCAGGCACCCTCGGCGATACGGTGGCCAAGCTGCCGGGCGTGCAGAGCACCTTCTTCGGCCCCGGTGTCGGTCGTCCGATCATCCGCGGCCAGGAAGGCCCGCGGGTGGCCGTGCTGTCCAACGGCATGGGCAACATGGATGCCTCCACCGTCAGCGCCGACCATGCCACCAGCATCGAACCGTTCCTGGCTGATCAGATCGAAGTGCTGAAGGGCCCGGCGACACTGCTGTTCGGCAGCGGTGCGATCGGCGGCGCGGTCAACGTCGTCGATGGCCGCATCGCCCGCGAGCTGCCCGACCGTCCGCTCAGCGGCCGCGCTGAACTGCGCGGCAACTCCGTCAATGATGAACGCAGCGGCATGTTCCGCCTCGACGGCGTCAGCGGCAACGTCGTGCTGCATGTCGACGGCCTGGTGCGCAACGGCGACGACTACCGCATTCCCGGCTACGCGGTGATCGACAGCCTGGAAGACCACCACGAAGACCATGACCACGACCACGAGGGCGAGGAAGGCGACGAGCCGCGCCGTGGCCGCCTGGACAACAGCTCCATCCGCACCCGGGCCGGTGGTGTGGGTGCCACCTGGCTGGGCGAGGGCGGCTACTTCGGCGTGTCGGCCAGCACCTATCGCACCAACTATGGCATCCCCAATGGCGCCCACGTCCACGCGGACGGCGACGATCATGACCACGATCATGATCATGATCACGGCGAGGAGGAGGAAGGCGGCGACGAGCATGACGTACGCATCGACATGGTGCAGAACCGCTTCGAGACCAAGGCCGGCATCTACAACCCGGTCTCGTTCCTGAAGAACATCAATGCCCGCGTGGCCTACACCGACTACGAGCATGTCGAGCTGGAGGCCGGCACGCCCTCCACACGCTTCACCAACCGCGGCATCGAAACCCGCCTGGAAGCCGTACAGCAGCAGGTCGGTGGCTGGGACGGCGCCTTCGGCGTGCAGTTCGGCAACAGCGATTTCGGCGCCAAGGGCGAAGAAGCATTCGTGCCGGACACCGGAACGAAAAACATCGGCCTGTTCGTGCTGCAGGAGAAGCAGTTCGGCCCGTTCAAGCTCGAACTCGGCGGCCGCCACGACCAGGTCAAGCTGGACCCGACCGGCGATTACCGCCGCCGGCAGTTCGATGCCACCAATCTGTCCGCGGCCGGCATCTGGAAGCTCAACGACGCGGTCGACCTGCGCATCGGCGTGGACAGCTCCGAACGTGCCCCCACCAATGAAGAGCTGTATGCCGCTGGCGCGCACATTGCCACCCGCTCGCTGGAAATCGGCGACGCCAACCTGAAGACCGAGCGCGGCCAGCGTGTCGAGCTGGGCATCCACACCCACAGCGATCGCCTGGACTTCTCCGCCTCGATCTACCAGACGAAGTTCAAGGACTTCATCTACCTGGCCGACACCGGCGTCACCGAAGGCCTGCCGGTGCGTGCATGGACGCAGCAGGATGCGGTGTTCAAGGGTGCCGAGGCGGAAGCCCTGGTGCATCTGTTCGAAGGCGTCGCAGGCGACTGGGATCTGCGCCTGTTCGGCGATTACGTGCAGGCCAAGCTGGACGGCAACGGCAGCCGCAACCTCGACATCGCGGTGCCGCACGGTGACCACAACCACAACTACACCGTGGAGCTGGCCAACACCGGCTACCTGCCGCGCATCGCCCCGGCCCGCGTCGGTGCCGACCTGCGCTGGGCGAAGGACGGCTGGCGCGCGTCGGTGGGCGCCGTGCGTTACAGCCGGCAGAAGGACGTGGCGCAGAACGAAGAGCCGAGCGACGGCTACACCCTGGTCGATGCGCACCTGGCCTACCGCTGGGATCGCAACGACAGCAACAGCTATGAGGTGTTCCTGGATGGCAGCAACCTGACCAACCGTGAAGTGCGCCCGCACACCTCGCTGCTGCGCGACTACTCGCCGCTGCCGGGCCGCGGTGTCGCATTCGGCATCCGTGCGTACTTCTGACCCCTCCAGCAGCAGGACGCCGTTCCACTGATCCCTGACGACGCTCGTTGTCGTTCTCTCCCGGGGGGCCTGCTGGCCCCCCGCTTTTTTTGGACCCGGTAAGGCTTCGGACATGAGCCGCGCCGTGACGCTATCGATATGGCCTGGTGGCACCTCCCACCTGCCATGGATACGAATTCACACACCGATCACAAAGATGTGCGTAGGACAACAACCGGACAATCCCGTCACTCAATGTCTCGCACATCGGACACTTTTGTCCGAAAATGAACCCATGACCGCTCAACGCGCTGATGCCGCTGCCCGCCGTGCCCTCATTCTCGACGCCGCCGACCATGTGTTCGGGCAACACGGCGTCACCGCTCCGCTGGACCTGGTGGTCGAACGCGCCCAGGTGGGCCGGGCCACGCTGTACCGCAATTTTCCCGACCGCACCGCGCTGATCCAGGCCCTGCTGCAGCGTGCGGTCGACCGCATCCGCCGCCAGGTGGAGCAGCTGGGCGACCGTGACGACGCCCTGTTCGAGGTGTTCGAGGGGATGGCCCAGCGCATCATCGATTCACCTGCGCTGGCCGATTACTGGCGCGCCGTTGATTCGGACGTGCCTTCCATGCGCGCCGCGCGCGAGACCGTACGTGACCTGCTGGACGCACCGATCCAGCGGGCCATCGCCGCAGGCCTGTGCCGTCCCGATCTGGAAAAAACGGATATTTCACTGATCTCCGGCATGCTGGGAGCGGCCCTTCGCGGCAAGACCCGTGACGAGCGCGCCCGTCTGGCCGGGCGTGCCCTGCAACTGCTGCGCGGAGGACTCCAGGGAGCAGCCAGCGGAGCACGCTGATGGTGCAGCCGTATCTGAAGCCGGTGCCGGACTGGGAGGAGCATGAGAAGCCGACCATGCCCGGATCGGCTTCGATGCCGTGGCACCCACCCTACCGGCGTGCAGCCTATGCCCTGGTGTCGCTGCTGGTGGCCATCACCGGCGGCCTCGGCAATGCGCTGGTCACCGCCAACCTGCCGTTCCTGCAGGGGCAACTGCAGCTCACCCCGACCCAGGGCAGCTGGCTGGTGGCCGCTTACGCGATGGTCAACGTCACCGCCAACCTGCTGGCCTTCAAGTTCCGCCAGCAGTACGGCATCCGCCTGTTCGCCGAGATCGGCCTGGGGCTGTATGCCGCGCTGGCCGTGCTGCACCTGTTCGTGGGCAGCTTCGAAACCACGATGCTGACGCGCGCGGCCAGCGGTTTCGCCGGTGCGGCGTGTTCGACGCTGGGTACGCTGTACATGCTGCAGGCGTTGCCGCGGCGCTTCACCGGCAACCTGCTGGTGATCGGCGTCGGTCTGTCGCAGCTGGCAGTTCCGCTGGCCTGGATCGTGTCGCCCGGCCTGGTCGATACCGGGCAATGGCACCAGCTGTATTCCTTCGAAGCAGGGCTGGCGCTGTGTGCGTTCGCGGCGGTGGTGGTGCTGAAGCTGCCGCCAGGCGTGCAGATCAAGGCCTTCGAGCCCATGGATTTCCTCACCTTCAGCCTGCTTGCCCCGGCGGTTGCGATGCTGGTGGTGGTGCTGGCCCAGGGCTACACGCGCTGGTGGCTGGACACACCGTGGCTGGGCTGGGCGCTGGTCGCCTCGATCGCATTGTCGACCACCGCCTTCATCATCGAGCACTACCGGCGCAATCCACTGCTGCAGACGCGCTGGCTGGCCAGCCTGCCGGTACTGCACTTCATCGTGGGTGCGTTCCTCATCCGCTTCCTGACCACCGAGCAGTCCTACGGCGTGGTCAGCCTGATGCGCACGCTGGGCATGGGCCCGGACCAGCTGCGCCCCTTGTTCGTGGTGATTCTGGCAGGGGTTGTCACCGGCATCATCGGTACCGCCGTGACCTTCGGCCCGAAGCGGCTGATCCCGCAGCTGCTGATGGCGATCCTGCTGCTGGGTTCGGCGGCGTTCTTCGACCAGAACCGCACCAGCATGGACCGTCCCCACGATTTCTACCTCAGCCAGTTCCTGGCCTCGGTCGGTGCCGGGATGTTCATGGGCCCGCTGATCATGCTGGGCATCTCCGCCGCCCTGAAACAGGGTGTGGACCACATGATCACCTTCCTGGTAACGCTGTCGATCACCCAGACGCTGGGCGGGCTGGCCGGCTCGGCGCTGCTGGGAACCTTCCAGCTGCATCGCGAACAGCTGTATTCCAGCGCGCTGACCAGCCAGCTTGATCCCGCCGACCCGGTGGTGGCGCAGCGCCTGCGCATCCAGCAGCAGCTGTACGCCGCGCAGATCACCGATCCGGTGCTGCGCAGCGCGCAGGGCACCGCGCAGCTGGCACAGACGACGCGCCGCGAGGCCAATGTCCGTGGGTTCAATGATGTGTTCACCCTGAGCGGCTGGCTGGCGATCGGCTTCCTGTGCTGGTTGCTGCTGCTGTCGCTGCGTACCGCCGTGCTCAAGCAGTGGCGCAAGCGCCATCCGCCCTCCTCCGCTGCGGCCTCCCCCGCAGCGCCCCGATGAGTCCTTCGCCATGCCTCCCGTCCCGCCCCGTCCCGACGATGCCGACAACGTGACCCCACCGCCGCCAACCGATGCGGCACCTGCGCCCACGCCGGCTGAGCCGGCGGTCGCGCCGAAGTACCTCAGACCCAGTGCGCGCAGCGTGGCCGTGATGGTGGTGGTGGCCCTGCTGGGCATCGCACTGATCCTGCGCGCGTGGCACCTGTGGCCGTTTGCCAGCAGCGTGATGGTCACCGACAACGCCTACGTGCGCGGGCAGATCACGGTGATGGCACCCCAGGTCAATGGCTATGTGACCGAGGTGCTGGTGAAGGACTTCCAGCACGTGAAGAAGGGCGAACCCCTGCTGCGCATCGATGACCGCATCTATGCGCAGCGCGTGGCGCAGGCACAGGCCACGCTGGACAGCGCGCGCGCGGCGTTGGCCAACTCCGATCAGTCGCAGGCGCAGAACCGCGCGCAGATCGCTGCGGCCCAGGCCACCCTGTCCGCCGGCAAGGCCGAGCTTGAGCGCTCCCGCAACGAGCTGAAACGGTACGAGCAGCTCGCCGCACAACGCCTGGTATCGATCAATGACCGCGACCGGTTCCGCACGACGCAAGCGTCAGCGCAGGCCAGCGTGCAGCAGTCACAGGCGCAGATCCGCATCGCCGAGGAAACGCTGGTCTCCACCCAGGTGGCGCGCAAGAGCCTGGAGGCACAGGTGGAAAGCGCACAGGCGCAGCTGGAACTGGCACGCATCGACCTGGCCAATACCGTGATCCATGCGCCGCGCGACGGGCAGATCAGCGAGGCCAGCGTGCGGACCGGCCAGTACGTGGCCGCCGGCTCGCAGCTGCTGTTCCTGGTGCCCGACGCGCTGTGGGTGGTCGCCAACTACAAGGAGGGCCAGACCTGGCAGATGCGCATCGGCCAACCTGCGACCTTCGCCGTGGACGCGTTCCAGGGCCAGGTGCTGCGCGGCCATGTGGAGCAGATCGCCCCCGCCACCGGCTCGGAATTCAGCGTCCTGCGTCCGGACAATGCCAGCGGCAACTTCACCAAGGTGGTGCAGCGGCTACCAATCCGGATCTCGATCGATCCGGGGCAGGAGCTGGCCGCGCGACTGCGTCCCGGCATGTCGGTGATCGCACGGGTGGATACGGCGGCAGAGCCTGCGCCGGCCCGGTAGGGTCGAGCTCGTGAAACGGGGTCAGATTCCTTTTGCCAAGGCAAAAGGGATCTGACCCCAATCCCACCGGCCGCTCAGCCTGCGCAGCGGGCGCAGAGTCCGTGCACTTCCAGCGTCTGCGCCTGCGGCTGGAAGCCGAGCTCCTTGGCCCGCTTCTCCAGCTGGCCGACGATCTCGCGGTCTTCCAGCTCCACCGCGCTGTGGCAGCTGTTGCAGATCAGGAACGGCACCGAATGCGCCGCACTGCTGGGGTGGTGGCAGGCCACGAAGGCATTCACCGATTCCAGCTTGTGCACGAAGCCATTGGCCATCAGGAAGTCCAGCGCGCGGTACACGGTGGGCGGGGCATCGGCGCCCACGCCCTTGCCGTTGCGCACCCATTCCAGCAGCTCGTAGGCCTTGACCGGCTTGCCGGCTTCGGCGATCAGCTTCAGTACGTTGGCGCGGATGGGGGTCAGGCGCAGCCCGCGTTCGCGCGAGACACGCTCGACCACCGCCACGAAATCCGATGCGTCATGGACGTGGTGGTGGGGGGCGGTACAGGCAGTGGCAGTCTTGGCGGGCATGCGCGTTCTCCGGTTCGGCCTGGCAAGGATGCCTCAGACCGTTGCTACCTTGGTAATGGCCGCGTCGATGCGTTTCAAGGCCTGCTCACGGCCGGCCAGGTACACGGTGTGGGAAATGTCAGGGCTGACCTGGGTACCGGTGATGGCCACGCGCAGCGGCTGGGCGACCTTGCCCATGCCGATCTCCAGCGCGGCGGCCGTGTCGTGCAGGGCCGTGCCGACCGCTTCGGCCGTCCATTCCGGCAGCGCCGCCAGCAGTTCACGGGCCTTGCCCAGGGCGACCTCGGCCCCGGCCTTGAAGTGCTTGGCCACTGCGGCTTCGTCGTAGTCGTTCAGCGGCTGGTACCAGACCACGGCCTTCTCGGCCATTTCCTTCAGGGTCTGCACGCGTTCACGCAGGGCGATCACCACGTCTACCGGTGCCGGGCCCGCCGCCACGTCCAGGCCCAGCTTCTGCAGCTGGTAGACCAGGTGCGGCACGATGTCGGCCGGTTCCACGGTCTTCAGGAAGTGCTGGTTGACCCAGCCCAGCTTGGCCATGTCCAGGCGCGACGCCTTGGAGTTGCAGTCCTTCACATCGAACAGGTCGATCAGTTCCTGGCGGGTAAACAGTTCCTGGTCACCATGCGACCAGCCCAGGCGGGCCAGGTAGCTCAGCAGTGCGTCCGGCAGGTAGCCGGCATCCCGGTACTGCATCACGTCGGCGGCGCCGGTGCGCTTGGACAGCTTGGCGCCCTGCTCGTCCAGGATCATCGGCATGTGGCCGAACTTCGGCACCGGTGCACCGATGCCTTCGTACAGGTTGATCTGGCGCGGCGTGTTGTTGATGTGGTCGTCACCGCGGATGACCTCGGTGATGCCCATGTCCCAGTCATCCACCACCACCGCGAAGTTGTAGGTGGGATAGCCGTCCGGACGGAAGATGACCATGTCATCCAGTTCGCTGTTGGCGATCTCGATCCGGCCCTTGATCAGGTCATCGAACACCACCGTACCCTGCAGCGGATTCTTGAAGCGGATGACGCGGTTCGGGTCGTCCCGGTACGGCAGGCCCAGCTCGCGCGCGGCACCGTTGTAGCGCGGCTTTTCCTGCCTGGCCATGGCGGCTTCGCGCATCGCGTCCAGCTCTTCCCGGGTTTCATAGGCGTAGTAGGCCTTGCCGTCGGCAATCAACTGCTCGGCGACTTCCCGGTAACGGGCTACCCGGTCGGTCTGGTAGATCGGACCTTCGTCGTAGTCCAGGCCCAGCCACTCCATCGCCTCCAGGATGGCGTCGATCGCCCCCTGGGTGCTGCGTTCACGGTCGGTATCCTCGATGCGCAGCACGAACTCGCCGCCGCGGTGGCGGGCCTCCAGCCAGCAGTACAGCGCGGTGCGGGCGCCACCGATATGCAGATAACCGGTAGGACTGGGGGCGAAGCGGGTGCGGCAGGTCATGTGGGGCTCGAGGAACGGGAATTCCCCGATTTTACCACCAGCCCCGCGCCGGCACGGAGGGACGGACGGGGTCCGTCCCTCCGGCTCACGTCACGGCTGCGGCTCGGCCTTGCGCGGGAACGACTGCTCGCGCATCGCCGCGTTGTAGGCGAAGGAGGCCACAATGGCCGCTGCCTGCTTCAGATCTTCGGGCTCGGCGTGGTCCCAGGTGTCCAGGTGGCTGTGGTGGACATTGGTGAAGTAATCCAGCCGGTCCTGGATGAACTGGAAGCCGGGCAGGCCGATGCGGTCGAAGCTGATGTGGTCGGTGCTGCCGGTGTTGCGGGTCGCCACCGTGGTGGCGCCGACATCATGGAACGGGGCGAGCCAGGCCTCGAAGATCGGCATCGCCGCCAGGTTCTCCTGCGCGTAGATGCCACGGAAGCGGCCGGAGCCGTTGTCCATGTTGAAGTAGACCTGGAACTTGCTGTAGTCGCGGGTCTTGCGCAGCGGTCCGGTGGGGTCGCGCAGCGAGGCCGGCAACGCCTTCTGCGCAGCGTCCACCGGTTCCGGGAACTGGCCGAAGTGCTTGGCGACGTAGGCCTGCGAGCCGATCAGGCCCTGCTCCTCGCCGCTCCACAGCGCCACCCGGATGGTGCGCCGGGGCTTGGCACCGGTGGCCTTGAGGATGCGCATGGCTTCCATCATCACCGCCACGCCGGCCGCGTTGTCGGCCGCGCCGGTGCCGCTGTGCCAGGAATCGAGGTGCGCGCCGATCATCACCACCTCATCCGGCCTGCTGCTGCCCCGGATCTCCGCCAGCGTGTTGTAGCCGGGCTGATCGCTGTCGTCGGTGAAACGCGCGCTCACGTCCACCCGCAGGCGCACGGGCTGCTTGGCCTCCAGTGCACGCACCAGCGGATTGAAGTGCTCGGCGATCATCGCCAGCTCCGGAATGCCGACCGATTCCCCGGCCTTGCGCGAGCCACCACCGGCCACGCGGATGATGCCGTTGTCCCAGCTGCTGATGCTGATCGAGGCCAATGCGCCTTCCTCGACGAAGAAGGCGTTGACCTTGGCCGCCAGCGCCTGCCGCTCCTGGTACTCCTTCACCCGCTTGGCGCGCTCGGCGGTGGCGTCCTTGTCCTTGGGCAGGGTGAATTCCTGCAGTCCCTCCAGCGAGGTGGCGTCGTGACGATGCGAGTCCGGCTCGGTACCCCGCTTGTACTCGCGCGCCTCGCCGAGCAGCAGGATCTTCCCGCGCAGCTTGCCGCGGTACTTCTCGATGTCTTCCGGCTTCTTGATGTCCACCTGTACCAGCTCGCCCTCGACCGGTCCGCGGGTGCCCGGCGTCCAGGCCTTGGGCAGTGCGTGCAGCGGCATCACGCGGTCACCGAGCATCTCCACGCTGGCCGAGGTGAACTCCCAGCCACGGCCGAAGTCGTCGAACGCTTCGTCATGGACGTTGTCCAGTTTCCATTCGGTGAACTTGCTGCGGGTCCACGCGTTGGCACGCCCCATCGCCGGGGAGTTGGTCAGGCGCGGCCCGATGCGCTCGGTGAGATAGCTGAAGGTGTCCATCACCTGCGAGCGATGGAACGCCTCCTGGCGGATGCGGCTGACCATGTCCAGGTCCACCGGCTCGCGCTGCTGCGCCATCGCATTGCCGCTCATCGCCAGCGCAACCGCCAGCACACCCCACTTCAGCACATCCCACCCCTGCCCTTCGGCTCGATCATCAACCCCTCGAGTCTAGCCAGCGGGGGCGCTCGGCCCCCGTCCCATCGGTCATGGGCAGTGCAGACGCCTCATCCGCTCCAGCCCAGCCACAACTGGGCGCGCATGGGCAGCAGCAGCAACCAGTGCCGCCGGTCGATGCTGCTGCAGCCGTAAACCGCAGCATGCGCAGGCCAGTCGCCGGGCAGGCCGGCGATGCCGATCTCGGCCAATGCCCCCGGCCCGGCCTTCCAGGGCCGGTAGCGCGGCACCTTTCCACCCAGCACGCCGCGTCCCTGCCGTGCACCGTCCAGCCACTCCAGCCCCTGCCCCAGCACTCCTTCGCAGGTGGCCGCCGCCAGCTGGAAGCGGACCAGGCCGGGGGCGATCCGCGCCCCCGGCAGGGCCGCCAGCACGCCATGCGCCTGCAGCAGTGCATCCACTTCGAGCAGGGCCGGAATGCCCTGCTGGGCTCTCAGCCGCAATCCCTGGCGCCATCCCATCGCGATCTCCTCACTTTGCTTCCGCGCCCAGCGCATACCAGTCCACGCGGCGGGTCACCCACATCGCCAGCGCCAGAATCACGAACAGCAGCAGCGAGCCCATCAGCAGCGCGTTGTTCTCCGAGACCAGCAGCCCGTAAAGCGCGCCATACAGCACGGTCAGCAGCGCGGCGAAGCCCAGACCGCGCTTCCAGTGACCGAGCACGTTGGCCAGGTACACCGCCTGCAGGCCGATGCAGGCCGCCGCCGAGACCAGATACGCCTTCCAGAAGGCGATGTGCTCGGACAGGCTGATCAGCAGCAGGAAGAAGATCGCCAGTGCCAGGCCCACCATCAGGTACTGCAGCGGGTGGATGCGCAGCGATTTGATCAGCTCGAACAGAATGAAGCCGACGAAGGTGAGCAGCACGAACAGCACGCCGTACTTGGAGGCGCGATCCGCCTGTGTGTAGGCGTCGACCGGATCGACCAGCGACACGCTGACCGCCTGCGACGCCACCTCGCCATCGCCGCGCAGCTGGCGCTGGGCATCGGAGGCCAGCGAGGACACCGCCCAGCGTGCGTCGAAGCCCTGCGCATCGACGCGGCGTTCGTTCGGCAGGAAGGCGCCGGCGAAGGACGGATGCGGCCAGCGCGACCGCAGTGCGATGCGGTTGTCATCGCCTACCGGCACGACCGACAGCATGCGGCTGCCGTCCAGCCGCAGTTCCAGCTCCACCGTGCTCGCTGCCAGCAGCCCGCCCTGCACCGCGGCAAAACCCGCAACGGGCGCATGCAGGCCACGCCCCAGTTCCGCAGCGGCGTCGACGCCCGGCAGCAGGCGTACCTGGCGGCCATCCACGCGCAGGTTGGGCGTGCCGACCAGACCACGCGCATCGGACACCCCCAGCGCCACATAGGGCTGGCCATAGGTGCGGCCTGGCTTGACCGGATAGTCGTCAGCCGCGAAAGAGGCCTTCAACTGGCCGTTCCAGCTGTACACCGGCACCTTGAACAGCCCGACCTCACGCTGGCTGGGCAGCATCTCGCCGCCAACGTCGAGCGAGGCCGGCATCTGCAGCCAGTGCCCTTCGCTGACCTGCACCTCGGTCTTCTTGTTGCCCTTGGCGTCGACGACTTCCACCTGCTGGCGCTCCACCCACGGCACCACCCGCACCGGCCCCACCAGCTGCTGCGCGCCGGCGCGGCTGTCAGCGACCCGCGCGAAGGCTTCGTCCCGGTATTGACTGCGCTCGTTGATCACGCTGCGGATCATCATCAGCGGAATCAGCAGCAGCAGGATCAGCCCGCCGACAATGGCGAACCGCAGCAGCATCTTCAGGGATTTCATGGTCCATCCTCGTTGGAGAGGGCTGCAGCATGGACCGTGACGGTGAGCGGGGTTTGTGGCGAATTTGAAGCGGATGTGAAGTCAGCGCCGCGTGCGCGGGCCGGGCATGCCCAGCGGCAACCACAGGCTGGCCACGGTCCCGCCGCCGTCGCGGGCCTGCAGCTGGACACGGCCATCGTGCAGGCGCGCCACTTCCTGCACGAACGGCAGCCCGAGGCCGGAGCTGCGGCGGCCACTGCCGGGACGGGCCAACGAATAGAAGCGCTCGAACACGCGGTCACGGGCATAGTCGGGAATGCCGGCCCCCCGGTCGGCCACCTGCAGGCGCACGCCGCCGTCCTCAACCTGTGCCTGCAGCACCACCTCCGTCCCCGATGGAGAGAAGGCAACCGCGTTGTCGACCAGGTTGTTCAGCGCCTGCCGCAGCAGATAGGCATCACCCTGAATGCTCAGATCCGCCACGGCATCAGTGCGTACCTCGACGCCGGCCGCCTGCGCGCGCACCTGCGCGGCTGCGACGGTCTGCTGCAGCAGGTCCGGCAGTGCGATCGGCGCACGCGTCTGCAGCCAGCCATGCTGCTCCACTTCGGCCAGCGCCAGCAGCTTGTCGATGGTTTCGGTCAACCGCTCCTGCTGCTCGAGGATGCTGCGCGCGAAGTGGGCACGGTCTGCATCGGCCATCGGTTCCTGCAGCAGCTCGGCGGCACCGCGTATCGCGGCCAGCGGACTCTTCATTTCGTGCGTCAGCGACTGCACGTACTGCTCGACGTAGGCCTTGCCTTCGAGTTTGCGCCGCATGGTCTCCAGCGCCTGGCCGAGATCACCGATCTCATCGCGGCGGCGGCGTGGCGGCGGCACCGGCTCACCGGCGGTGACCGCGCGCGCATAGCGGCTGAGCTGGCCCAGGCCGGTGGTCAACCACATCGTCACCAGCACCCCGACCAGCGCCGAGAGTCCTATCAGCCATGCGCCGCGTTCGATGATGGCGCGCTGGCTGGCCGCAATGAACGGATCGATGCTGCGGTTGGGCTGGGCCAGGGTGAGCACGCCGATGAGAGTGCGGCCATCGCCCGGGTCGTACACCGGCGCGGCCACATGCATCACGGTGTTGCCCTCCTCGCCCGGCGTCTCCGGGCTGGAGCGGGCGCCGTACTCGCCGCGCAGGGTGCGGTAGACATCGTTCCAGCGCGAGTTGTCACGACCGACGTCGCGGCCCAGCGAATCGTAGATCACGATGCCTTTCGCATCGGTGATCGTCACCCGGTAATCGAGGGCGCGCTTGGGAAAGCGCCACACCATCGCTTTCAGGTCACGCTGCCGCGCCTTGGCCAAATTGCGGGTGAAAGTCCCGCTGTTGATGGTGCCTGCCTTGACGTCCGCCGCCGCCATCTCGGCCAGCACGTTGGCTGCATCGACCAGGGTCGATTCCATCGCCTGGCGCACGCCCGGCTTCACTTCGTTGACGAACACGCGCATGACGAAGAACGCGGCGATGCCCACGATCAGGAAGAAGCCCAGGAACAGCTTCATCACCAGACGCATCGCTCACACCTCCAGGGCGTAGCCCAGGCCACGGTGGGTCCGGATCGGGTCGGTGCTGGCGCCGGCCGCGCGCAGCTTGGCACGCAGGGTCTTGACGTGCGTATCGACCGTGCGGTCGGCGCTGTCGGCACTGCTGTCCCAGCCGCGGTCCATCAGCTGGGCGCGGCTGAGGATGGCCCCGGGGCGTTGCAGCAGGGCTTCCAGCAGTGCGTACTCGTAGCGGGTCAGGTCCAATGGCTGGCCGTGGAAGCGGACACGCCGGCCCTCGCGGTCGATGGCGAAGGCGCCATGCGTCTGCCAGCCCGCATCGGTGTCACTGGCGGCAGGCGCCGCCCGCCGCAGCCGCGCGCGCACCCGCGCCACCAGCTCGCGCGGCGAGAACGGCTTGGCCATGTAGTCGTCGGCGCCCAGTTCCAGGCCCAGCACCCGGTCCAGCTCGTCGTTACGGGCGGTCAGGAAGATCACCGGCAGCTGCGCCTGCGGACCGGGCAGCGCACGCAGCCGACGACAGACCTCGAAGCCGCTCAGGTCCGGCAGGCCCACGTCCAGCACCACCACATCGATGCCACCGTCCCGCAGCCGCTGCAGGGCATCGCTGCCGAGCAGGCAGTGACTGGCCAGGTAGCCCTCGCTGCGCAGCGCGTAGAGCACGGTTTCGGCGATGGCGGCTTCGTCCTCGACCACCAGGACATGGGCAACGGGAGCTGTCATGGCGCGCAGCATAGCCGCTGCGGCCGCCGCCCCGTACACTGCCCCCATGAATTACCGCCATGCCTTCCACGCCGGCAACCATGCCGATGTCCTCAAGCACATCGTGCAGCTGGCCCTGATCGACAGCTTCAAGCGCAAGGACAGCCCGTTCTTCGTGCTGGACACCCACGGCGGCGCTGGCCGCTATCTGCTGGCCAGCGAAGAGAGCCGCAAGACGCTGGAGGCCGAATCCGGGGTCATGCGCCTGATGGCGCAGCCGAAGCTGCCGGACGTGGTCGAGCGCTACCTGAAGGCCGTGCAGGCCGACAATCCGGTCGGCGCGCTGACCAACTACCCCGGCTCGCCCCTGCTCACCGCCCAGGCCATGCGTGCGCAGGACCGGATGGCGGTATGCGAGCTGCAGGAAGACGAAGCAGGCACGCTCAAGGCCCTGTTCGCCCATGACAGCCGGGTCGGCGTGCACCCGGGCGACGGCTATGCACTGCTGCGCTCGCTGCTGCCGCCGAAGGTCAACGGCAGCAAGATCGGCCGCGGCCTGGTGCTGATCGACCCGCCCTACGAGGCCCAGGACGCCGAGTACCAGCGCATCCTGGCAGCGCTGGCCGAGACGCTGGCGCGCTGGCCGCAGGCCACCTGCGCGGTGTGGTTCCCGATCAAGCAGCGCCGCACGATCCTGCATTTCCTGCGCAAGGCCACTGCCTTGCCGGTCAAGTCGGCAGTGACCATCGAGTTCCTGGTACGCCCCGACGACTCACCGCTGCGCCTCAACGGCAGCGGCATGCTGGTGCTCAACGCCCCCTGGCAGTTCGACCGGGCGGTCGGTCCGGCCCTGCCGGCGCTGCGCCAGCACCTGGGTGAGCCCGGCGCCAGCACCCGCCTGGATTGGCTCAAGGCACCTGAATAATGGCCTTCACGAGGCTGTACGCCCGTGAGCCTTTTGTTCACGGAAGACAGCCCCGGTGATGCCACAATCGATGGACCACCAAGGAATCACCCGGTATGGCCACTCGCAACCGCATGCCGCCCTGGCATGAGATCTTCAAGGCTCCCAGCGGCCACGAGCTGCTGATCCGCCCCATCCGCCCGGAAGACAGCGCGCCGCTGCAAGCGGCCTTCAGCCTGTTCGGGCCGGAAGAAATCCGCGACCGTTTCCTGCAGGCGGTGACCGAGCTGTCACCGGAAACCACCCAGCGCCTGACCCATCCGAATCCCAAGACCGAGATCACCCTGGTGGCGGCCGAGTCCCTGCCCGCCGGTGAGGCCGTGGTCGGTGCGGTCGCCCGGGCCTCGATCATCCCCGGTACCCGCGAAGCCGAGTACGCGATCCTGATCAGCCGCTTCCTCATCGGCCAGGGCCTGGGCCGGCAGCTGATGCGCAAGCTGGTGAAGTGGGGCCGGGGCAAGTACCTGGATCGCCTGTACGGCGATGTGGCGGCCGAGAACGAGCCGATGAAGCAGCTGGCTGCCTCGCTGGGCTTCAAGCCCGTTCCGCACCCGAACGGCACCGAAGGGCTGGTGCGCATGGTGCTGGAACTGGACAACTGACGGTGACGCCGGGCGCCGCCCGGCGATGCCGTTGCAGCCACTGCGCACGCCGGGCATGGCCCGGCGCTGCCCGCTCACGCAGCAATCATGGGGCGGGTGGAGGCTTCTGCTAAAATCCGCGGTCCATGTCGCGTACTTCATACCCCGCCCCGCCGCTGCCGCGCGCCGGCCAGCTCCGCGCCTGGTGGCGCGCCCCCGCTTCACCGACCGCCCTGGCCTGGTACCTGGCCCAGGCGGCGCGCGCGCATGACGCGCCGTTGCTGGTGGTTGCCCGTGACAACCACGGCGCCAACCAGCTCGAAGCCGATCTGCAGACCCTGCTGGGCAACGATCCCGCGCTGCCGGTGATCGCCTTCCCGGACTGGGAAACCCTGCCCTACGACCGCTTCAGCCCGCATCCGGACATCATCTCGCAGCGCCTGGCGGCCCTGCACCGCCTGCCTGCGCTCAAGCGCGGCCTGGTGGTGGTGCCGGTCCAGACCCTGCTGCAGCAGCTGGCCCCGCGCAGCTACGTGATCGGCGGCAGCTTCGACCTGAAGGTCGGCCAGCGCCTGGACCTGGAGGCCGAGAAACGCCGCCTGGAGAGCGCGGGCTACCGCAACGTGCCGCAGGTGATGGACCCCGGCGACTTCGCCGTGCGCGGCGGCCTGCTTGATGTGTTCCCGATGGGCGCCGACGAGCCCTTGCGGGTGGAGCTGCTGGACGAGGACATCGACTCGATCCGCGCGTTCGACCCGGAAAGCCAGCGCTCGCTGGACAGGGTCGAGTCGGTGCACATGCTGCCCGGCCGCGAAGTACCGATGGATGAGGCCAGCATCGGCCGCGTGCTGGCCACCCTGCGTGAGCGCTTCGATGTCGACACGCGCCGCAGCGCGCTGTACCAGGACCTCAAGTCCGGGTTGGCCCCGGCCGGCATCGAGTACTATCTGCCGCTGTTCTTCGATCGCACCGCCAGCCTGTTCGACTACCTGCCTGCCGGCAGCCTGCCGGTGGTGTGTGCCGGCGCCGGCGAAGCCGCCGACGCGTTCTGGGCACAGACCGGCGAACGCTACGAGCAGCGCCGCCACGATGTCGAGCGCCCGCTGCTGCCGCCCTCGGCGCTGTACCTTTCGCCTGAGCAGCTGCGCGAGCGGCTAAACGACGCGCCACGCATCGAAGTATGGGCCGCCGACCATGCACGCATCGCCGATGCACATGCGCTGGGCGACCAGCCCCTGCCGGCGCTGCCGGTAGCGGCCCGCGAAGCGCCCGCTGGCGACGCGCTGAAATCCTTCCTCGGCCACTACCCCGGCCGGGTATTGATCGCCGCAGATTCACCGGGCCGCCGCGAAGCCCTGCTGGAAGTGCTGCAGGCGGCCGAACTGAAGCCGCCGGTGGTTGCCGACCTGCCCGCCTTCCTCGCCAGCGATGTGCGCTTTGCCATCACCGTGGCGCCGCTGGAAGATGGCTTCGCCCTGGACGATCCGCGCCTGGCGGTCCTGACCGAACGCCAGCTGTTCCCCGAGCGCGCCGGTAGTACCCGCCGCACGCGCCGCGCCGGCCGCGAACCGGAAGCGATCATCCGTGACCTGGGCGAGCTGACCGAAGGCGCGCCGATCGTGCACGAGGATCATGGCGTGGGCCGTTATCGCGGCCTGATCGCGATGGACGTCGGTGGCATGCCGGGCGAGTTCCTGGAAATCGAGTATGCCAAGGGCGACCGCCTGTACGTGCCGGTCGCACAGCTGCATCTCATCAGCCGCTACTCCGGCGCATCCGCCGAGACCGCGCCCCTGCATTCGCTCGGGGGCGAGCAGTGGACCAAGGCCAAGCGCAAGGCCGCCGAGAAGGTGCGCGACGTCGCCGCCGAACTGCTGGAAATCCAGGCGCGCCGGCAGGCACGTGCCGGACTGGCCCTGCAGGTCGATCGCGCGATGTACGAACCATTCGCCGCCGGCTTCCCGTTCGAGGAGACACCCGACCAGCTGGCCGCCATCGACGCGACCCTGCGCGACCTCGCCAGCAGCCAGCCGATGGACCGCGTGGTCTGCGGCGATGTGGGCTTCGGCAAGACCGAGGTCGCTGTGCGCGCCGCGTTCGCCGCTGCCAGTGCCGGCAAGCAGGTGGCGGTGCTGGTGCCGACCACGCTGCTGGCCGAACAGCACTACCGCAACTTCCGCGACCGCTTCGCCGATTACCCGCTCAAGGTGGAAGTGCTGTCGCGCTTCAAGAGCACCAAGGAGATCAAGGCCGAACTGGAGAAGGTCGCTGCCGGCACCATCGATGTCATCGTGGGCACCCACCGCCTGCTGCAGCCGGACGTGAAGTTCAAGGATCTGGGCATGGTCATCGTCGACGAGGAACAACGGTTCGGCGTACGCCAGAAGGAGGCGCTGAAGGCGTTGCGTGCCAACGTGCACCTGCTGACCCTGACCGCCACGCCGATCCCGCGCACGCTGAACATGGCCATGGCCGGCCTTCGCGACCTGTCGATCATCGCCACGCCGCCGCCGAACCGGCTGGCGGTACAGACCTTCATCACGCAATGGGACAACGCGCTGCTGCGCGAGGCCTTCCAGCGCGAACTGGCGCGTGGTGGCCAGCTGTACTTCCTGCACAACGACGTGGAGAGCATCGGCCGCATGCAGCGCGAGCTGTCCGAACTCGTGCCGGAAGCGCGCATCGGCATCGCCCATGGCCAGATGCCGGAGCGCGAACTGGAAAAGGTGATGCTGGATTTCCAGAAGCAGCGCTTCAACGTGCTGCTGTCGACCACGATCATCGAGTCGGGCATCGACATCCCCAACGCCAACACCATCATCATCAACCGCGCTGACCGCTTCGGCCTGGCCCAGCTGCACCAGCTGCGCGGCCGCGTGGGGCGTTCGCACCACCGCGCCTACGCCTACCTGATCACGCCTGACCGCCGTGCGATCACCCCGGATGCCGAGAAGCGCCTGGAAGCCATCGCCTCCATGGACGAGCTGGGCGCCGGCTTCACCCTGGCCACGCACGATCTGGAAATCCGCGGTGCCGGTGAACTGCTCGGCGAGGACCAGAGCGGGCAGATGGCCGAAGTCGGCTTCAGCCTGTATACCGAGCTCCTGGAGCGCGCGGTACGCAGCATCAAGCAGGGCAAGCTGCCGGACCTGGATGCCGGCGAGGAAGTGCGCGGTGCCGACGTCGAGCTGCATGTGCCGGCCCTGATTCCGGAAGACTACCTGCCGGACGTGCATACCCGCCTGACGCTGTACAAGCGCATTTCCAGCGCGCGCGACAACGATGCGCTGCGCGAGCTGCAGGTCGAGATGATCGATCGCTTCGGCCTGCTGCCGGACCCGGTCAAGCACCTGTTCGCGGTTGCCGAGCTGAAGCTGCGGGCCAACGCGCTGGGCATCCGCAAGCTGGACCTGGGCGAGAACGGTGGCCGCATCGTGTTCGAATCGAAGCCGGACATCGACCCGATGGCCGTGATCCAGCTGATCCAGAAGCAGCCGAACCTGTATGCGATGGAAGGCCCGGACAAGCTCCGCATCAAGCACCCGCTACCCTTGCCGGAAGACCGCTTCAATGCGGCCCGCGCCCTGCTGACGACCCTCGCCCCGGGTTGATTTCCCACCGCCACCACCCCGCACCGGCCCCACCCGGTGCGGGCGGACGACCATGCTGCCTGACGCCGTACCCGCCCCCGACCTGCTGCACGCACAGGCCTGCCTGATCGATGCCCTGGCCATGTCGCTGCAGATGCGCGATGCCTACACCCGCCATCACTGTGACCGGGTCGGCCGGCTGGCCCAGCGCCTGGCCGTGCACTGCGACCTGGACCAGGAGGCCGGCACGCGGGTCGCGCTGGCCGCGCGATTCCATGACATCGGCAAGATCGGCATTCCCGACGATGTGCTGCTGAGCCCTCGCCGGCACACCGAACAGGAGCGCGCGATCATGCGTGAGCATCCCGTGCGTGGCGAGCACATCTTCCTGACCACCGGCCGCAGCGATGCCGCCGCGGTGGCCAGGCTGATCCGGGCCCATCACGAGGCATTCGACGGCAGCGGCTATCCCGACGGCCTGCACGGCGAGCACATCCCGCTGGGCGCGCGCATTGTCACGCTCGCCGACGCCTACGATGCGATGACCAGTGATCGTCCGTACCGGGCGGCGATGGCGCACGGAACGGCACTGCGCATCCTCGATGACCAGGCCGGCGGCCTGATCGACCCCTACGTGCTGCAGCGCTTCCATCGCCTGCTGGCGCAGGAACCTGCGCTGGCCTGAGATCCGGCGCCACCGGGCGAACAGACAAAAGGCCCGGCTTGCGCCGGGCCTTTCGCATCACGCTTCACGTGTGATCGGTTACCAGATCACCACGCGCTTGTCGTCGGCACGCACCATCGCGTCACCGGCCTTGCACTGGAACGCAGCCGCGAACGACGGCATGTTCGAGGGCGCACCGTTGGCGCGGAAGTTGGCCGGCGCGTGCGGATCGGTGTTCAGGCGCACGCGCAGTTCGCCATCGGTGAAGTTGCGACGCCACACGGTGGCCCAGTTCATGAAGAAGCGCTGGTCCTGGCTGTAGCCATCGACCTCGACGTTCGCCTTCGGATCTTCCTTCAGCGCCATCTGCAGCGCGTCATAGGCAACGGTCAGGCCGCCCAGGTCGCCGATGTTCTCGCCCAGGGTCAGCTTGCCCTTCACATTCACGCCGGGCACCGCTTCGTAGCCATCGAACTGCGCGACCAGCTGGTCGGTACGTTCGGTGAACGCCTTGCGGTCGGCATCGGTCCACCAGTTGTCGAAGTTGCCGTTGGCGGCGAACTGGCTGCCCGAATCGTCGTAGCCGTGCATCATCTCGTGGCCGATCACCGCGCCGATGCCGCCGTAGTTCAGTGCCGGATCGGCCTTGGCGTCGAAGAACGGCGCCTGCAGGATCGCTGCCGGGAACACGATCTCGTTCTTGGTGGCGTTGTAGTAGGCGTTGACTGTCTGCGGCGTCATGCCCCACTCGGTCCTGTCCACCGGCTTGCCGATCTTGTCCAGCATGTAGCGGTAGTTGAACGCACGCGCCGCCTGCATGTTGCCGAGGTAGCTGTCGCCGTTGGTCTGCAGGCCTGCCCAGTCACGCCACTTGTCCGGGTAACCGATCTTCGGGGTGAAGCTGGCCCACTTCTCCAGTGCCTTCTTCTTGGTTTCCTCGCCCATCCACGGCAGCTGCTCCAGGCGCACCTTCAACGCCTGCGACAGGTTTTCCACCAGGTGCTGCATGGCCACCTTCGACTCGGCCGGGAATACGGCGTCGACGTACAGCTGGCCCAGCGCCTCACCCATGCCGCCGTTGACCGACTCCAGCACGCGCTTCCAGCGCGGCTGCATTTCCTTCTGGCCACGCAGGGTGGTGCCATAGAAATCGAAGTTGGCCTTCTCGAACTGGCTGCTCAGGTACGGCGAGGCGTCGTCGATGGTGTGGAAGCGCAGGTAGGCCTGCCAGGTGCTGGCCGGCACATCGGCCAGCATCTTGTCCATCTCGGAGAAGAAGCCCGGCTGGGCCAGCGAGAACTTCTGCGCGGCCGGCACCTTCAGGGTGTCGAACAGCGCGGTCCAGCTGAAATTCGGGGTCAGCCTGTCGGCGTCGGCAGCACTGAGCGGGTTGTAGCGCTTGGCCGGGTCACGCATTTCGATGCGCGACATGGACGCCTTGGCCAGGCGGGTTTCGAAGGCCATCACGGCCTTGGCCTGCTCGGCGGCCTGCGCGGCGTCCACGCCGGACAGGGTCAGCACCTGCGCGATGTAGGCCACGTAGGCGTCGCGGATCCTGGCCTGCGCATCATCGAAGTAGTAGCCCTTCTCCGGCAGGCCGAGGCCGCCCTGGCCGACGTAGGCGATGACATTGGCCGAATCCTTGTAATCGGCATTGGCGAACAGCGAGAACAGCACGCCCTTGCCCTCGGCCTGGCTGTCGCGCAGGTACTGGGTGAGGGTGGCGGTGTCCTTCAGCGCGGCGATCTTGTCGAGCTGCGGCTGCAGCGGCGCCAGGCCCGTAGCCTCGATCTTCGCTTCGTCGTTGCCGGTCTTCCAGATGTCGCCGATCTTGGCTTCCACCGAACCGGCCTTGGCCTGGCTGGCGGCAGCCTGCTGTACCAGCGCATGCTGCACTTCCAGCGAGCGCTCGCGCAGGATTTCGAAGCTGCCCCAGGTGGTCTGGTCGCCCGGTACCGGATTGGCCTTCAGCCACTTGCTGTTGACGAAGCCATTGAGGTCGGTGCAGGCCGCGATGGCCGGATCGAGATCGGCGCTGTTGAGCGAGATCAGCGGCGTCTTGATCTGTGACAGGTCGAAGGCCGGCGTAGCGTCGGCACTGGTCGCCGGTGCAGTTTCGTTCTTGCCACACGCAGCCAGGGAGGCGGCGATGGCGATGGTCAGGCCCAGCGGGGCCAGGTTGCGGACGTTCATGAGGCTCTCCTGCGGGTAATTCCACAGGGTAGACGGGGACGCCCGCGGCAGGGACCGGCCAAAGGTCACAGAGCGCTCGTCATGTGGCGCCGAGCCCTGCTCTGCGCCACAAAAAGCGAAGGCCGGCGTGCGCCGGCCTTCCGATGGTTACCTGGCCTTGCCCTGGTTGGCCACGGCCTCAGCGGCCTTGCGCGCCGCTTCCGGGTCGCCCAGGTAGCGGAACGACTGCACGGTCAGGTCATCGTTCAGTTCGAACAGCAGCGGAATGCCGGTCGGAATGTTCAGCTCGAGGATTTCCTCGCGCGAAACATTGTTGAGGTACTTGTACAGCGCGCGCAGCGAGTTGCCGTGGGCGGTGACCAGCACCGTCTTGCCGTCCTTCAGCTGCGGCGCGATGGCGTCGTGCCAGTACGGCAGCACGCGGTCGAGGGTGGTGGCCAGCGATTCGGTACCCGGCAGCGCGTTGCGGTCCAGCCCGGCGTAGCGACGGTCGTGGATCGGATGGCCCGGGTCTTCCAGATCCATCGGCGGCGGCGGGATGTCATAGGAGCGACGCCACACCTTGACCTGCTCCTCGCCGTGCTTTGCAGCGGTCTCGGCCTTGTCCAGGCCCTGCAGGCCGCCGTAATGGCGCTCGTTGAGACGCCAGGATTTGTTCACCGGCAGCCAGTCCTGCTCCAGCTCGGCCAGGGCGCCCTGCAGGGTGTGGATGGCGCGCTTCAACACCGAGGTGTGGGCGACGTCGAACTGCAGGCCTTCCTCGCGCATCAGGCGGCCAGCGGCGGCCGCTTCCCGGCGCCCCTGCTCCGTCAGGTCGACATCGACCCAGCCGGTGAAGCGGTTGTCCAGGTTCCACTGGCTCTGGCCATGGCGCAACAGTACGAGTTTACGGGTCACTGCAGGATCTCCAACGCGAGGAAAGGCAGGCCGCCATTGTAGCCCCGGGGCCGCTCACCGTGCCGTGGCGCGGCCCATGCGATGCTGTGATCGATGAATACCGTGATCGATCCCGGGCGCTGGCAGGGCAGCGTCGCCGCCGCACGCGAGCAACAGCTGCGGCTTGCGGCGCGGGTGGAGCGCAGCGACCGGCTGCCGGGTACCGTACGCTGGCTGGCCGGGCTGGACGTCGGCTTCGAGGACGACGGCCGCACCACCCGCGCCGCAGCCGTGCTGCTGGATGCCGCCACCCTGCAACCGGTGGCCCGGGAGATCGCCCGCATTCCCACGGTGATGCCTTACATCCCTGGCCTGCTCAGCTTCCGCGAGCTGCCCGCCCTGCTCGCTGCACTGGCCCTGCTGCCGCGTTCGCCGGACCTGGTCTTCGTCGACGGGCACGGCATCAGCCATCCGCGACGGCTGGGCGTGGCGGCGCACCTGGGCGTCGTCACCGATCTACCGAGCATCGGCGTGGCCAAGTCGAAACTGGTCGGTCGCTTCGTCGAGCCCGCAGACGAGGCTGGCGCGCATACGCCCCTGCTCGATGGCGATGAACAGCTCGGCTGGGTGCTGCGCAGCAAGGTCCGCTGCAGGCCGCTGTTCGTCGCTGGCGGGCACCGCATCAGCGCCGATACCGCACTGCAGTGGGTGCAGCGCACGCTGCGTGGCTATCGCCTGCCGGAGCCGACCCGCCTGGCGGATCGGCTGGCGTCGCGACGGGACGCGTAGCGGCAGATCAGTGGTGCACGTGGCCGCGATGGCCCTGCGCGTCCTCGCCGTGGTCGTGATCGTGCCGCGCATCCGGTGCGGCCGCACTGGGCGGCGCGGGATCTCCGCATGCCTCTCCGCAGTGATCCGCTTCAATCTGCAGGGTCACATGCTCGATGCCGAAGTCATCGTGCAGGCGACCTCCCAGCTCACGGCGCAGCACGTCGGCGTCGGTACCGTCGCGCATCACGACATGCGCGGTCAGCGCCGGCGTGCTCGAGGCCAGTGCCCACACATGCAGGTCATGCACGTCCAGCACCGCGGCATGGCCGGACAGGCTGTCGCGGACCTTCGCCACATCCATGCCCTTGGGCACGCCTTCCAGCAGCACGTTGATCGCCTCGCGCATCAGCACATAGGTGCGTGGCAGCACCCACAGGCCGATCAGCACCGCCAGGATCGGGTCGATCGGCTGCCAGCCGGTCCAACGGATCAGCAGCGCGCCGACGATCACCGCCACCGAGCCGAGCATGTCGGCCCACACTTCCAGGTAGGCACCTTTGACGTTGAGGCTTTCACCGCTGCCGGCCTGCAGCAGGCGCATCGAGATCAGATTGATGACCAGGCCGGCGGCGGCGATCACCAGCATGCCGGTGGAGGCAATCTCCTGCGGTTCGCGGAAGCGGCCGACCGCTTCCCACAGGATGTAGCCGGCCACCACGAACAGCATCGCGCCATTGATCATCGCGCCAAGGGCTTCCAGCCGCGCATAGCCATAGGTGCGGCGCGCGTCCGGCGGACGCCGGCTCAAGCGCACCGCGACCAGCGCGATCATCAGTGCGAGCGCGTCGGTGGCCATGTGGGCCGCATCGGACAGCAGCGCCAGGCTGTTGGTCCAGAACGCGCCGACGACTTCGACGACAAGGAAGGTAGAAGTCAGCCCCAACGCCCACCACAACGGCTTCTCGTGGCGGATCTGGGACGGCAGGTGATCGTGGTCGTGGCCCATGCAACAGCTCCTGTGCGATGCGGTCAGGCTACGGCGTGGCTGCGGGGGAGACTATTACGATGTTTATAACATTGCAGCTGTGCGGCGCCGGTCGCGCCGGGCGTGGCCCGGCGCTCGCCGATTGCACCGGGCCATGCCTGTCAGGCACCGCGCGCGCTCAGAAGCCGAAACGCAGGCTGGCCCAGTATGCGCGGCCCGGTTCGTTGTAGGTCGCCGCACCGGCGTCGCTGCTGTTGGCTTCGCGGAACAGGCGCTTGTCGGCCAGGTTGTTCACGCCGAAACCGAAGCTGACCGTCCCGGTAACCCTGTAGCGCGCGCTCACGCCCCAGATGTTGTATGCCCCCCGATCCTGCAGCACCACCGACGGATCGCAGCTTCCGGTGCAGCGAGGATCGTTGTTGATGTTGGTGGTGGCCGGCTCCTGCCTGCCGTAGAAGGTGCCGGTGAGCAGCAGCGACAGCTTTTCGGTGGCCTGCCAGTCCAGCATCGTGTTGACCGTGTACCGCGGTATCACCGACAGCGGCTGGCCGGTGCTCTTGTTCTCGTTCTCCACCATGTAGGTGAAGTTGCTGCTCCACTTCAGCCGGTCGCCCTGCTCGCCCAGCAGCGGCACCACCAGGTTGCCCTCCAGGCCCTGCACGATGGCCTTCGGTGCATTTTCCCAGCGGAAGATCCGGCCACGGGTATCGGCGGTGAGGCCGACCTGGGTATACCCGGCCTCGATCTTGTCCTTGTAGTCGTTGTGGAAGTAGGTCAACGAGGCCTGCCAGCCACTCTGCGGAGCCCATTCCACGCCCAGTTCCTTGTTCAGGCTGGTCTCGGCGTCCAGCTCCGCGTTGCCCTGCAGGTAGCAGCCCGCGCCCAGGCTCGGCAGTGCGTTGGGACAGCCGTTGCCACGGGTGTAGTACAGGTAGTCCGGATTGGACTGGTAGAGGTTGGGAGCCTTGAACGCGCGTGCGATGCCGCCCTTCACCACCCAGTCGCCATTGATGCGGAACTGCGCATTGAGGCTGGGGCTGGCGTTGTTGCCGAACTGGCTGTGGTGGTCGAAGCGCAGGCCCGGCGTCACGATCCAGCGTTCACCCAGGTAGATGTTGTCTTCGACGAAGACCGCCGTGGTCTGCGCATCGGACTTGCCGCGCGCGCGATCGGCCGACAGGCCCGGCAGGCCACCGCCACTGCTGCCGGACTGGCTCATCGAATACGGATCGGTCAAGCGGCTGTCGAGATGCTCGAAGCCCAGCGTCCAGACATTCTCCGCCGCGCCGATCGTGGTCGGGAAACTGACCTCGCCGTCGAGCTGGTAATTGCGCAGGCGGGAGGTGGACCAGTCGGTGCCGTTGAAGCTGCCCTCGGGGCCACCGGCCAGGCCTTCGTTGATGCGCGAATTGTTGACCGCTTCCACCGCAGCAGTAACGCGCGAGGTCACATCGCCCCAGCGGCCACGATGGGTGATCGCCCCGGTGGTGCGGTACATGCGGTTGGTCTCTGCCTCGCTCTCGGCCAGCGCCGCCAGATCGACCGGCGTGGAGGTACCGGTGTTGCTCACGGCACGGTCGCCCGCATAGATGTTGCCCTGGCGGCTGGTGCCGGCTTCGAATTCCACCACCTGGCCGGCGTTGATGTCCCAGCGCAGCAGCGCGTTGACATCGCGGTTCTTGACGCCCTCGCGGCCTGCGGGAGGTACGGTGCCCGGCGCGGTGGCGAACGCGCGATTGAGTTCGAGCGAATCGGCGTCGGTCCTGTTGAGGTTGCCATACAGGCGGAAGGACAACGCATCGGTCATCGGGCCGCTCAACTGCAGGCCCACGCGCTCACTGCCACCTTCGGCGCTGTGCTCGGGTACCAGTCCGTACAGATCGACCGCTCCGGTCAGATCGCCCGTCGGGCGCTTGGTGATGATGTTGACCACGCCGCCGGAGGCGCCGGATCCATAGCGCGCCGCTGCCGGACCACGCAGCACTTCGATGCGCTCGATCATCTCCGCCGGCACCCAGTTGGTGTCGCCACGGGTATTGCGCTCACCACTGCGGCCCATGCGCACGGCGTCGCGGGCGCCGACGCGTTTGCCGTCCACCAGGATCAGCGTGTTCTCCGGCCCCATGCCGCGCAGGTCGATCTGGCGGTTGTTGCCGTACTGGCCAGACGCACTGTTGCCGGTGAGATTGACGCCGGGCATGGTCCGCAGCAGCTCGGCGATGTCGTTGGCAGGAGGACGGCGCGCGATGTCCTCGGCGGTGATTGTCGATGTACCCAGTGCTTGGCGCGCGATCTGCGAGGCGGTGACGTGTACCGTATCGATATCAGTCGCGTCGGTCTGCGCATGGGCACCCAGGGCACTGCCCGCAAGCAGGGCAGCAACGGCAAGCGCCAACGGGCGCGGCGGCGGAACAAGGACGGCAGACATCTTCAACACCTTCTGGCAGGGCAACGGGACCTCTGGCAAAGGGCTTGAGGCGGCGACGGGGGGAGTGGGAGCGGCGCCGCACATCTTCCGCAGGCCGGTCCATGCGCGCATTCTCCCATCAATGCGATTGATTCTCAAATGCGTCAACTCAGTGCAAGCGCTTCGCAAATGTGCATGGGGCCAAGTACGCTCATTCGCCGTACCCCTGCTGATGGGTACTACGCAGGGGGCCGGTGGCCGCCGGGGTGACGCGCTGCCGGTGCAGCGGCATGCAACGCCCACCATGCCAGCGCCGTCACCGCGATGCCTGCACCGAGTGCACAGACCCTGGTCCAGCCGTGGTGCGCCTGCATCCACGTACCGGCCGCAGCACCGACGCCGCTGCCGACCGCGTAGAACAGCATGTACAGCGCCACCAGGCGACCGTGCTGTTCGGCAGGCGCGCGCAGCAGCAACGCCTGGTTGGACACATGCAGTGCCTGTCCTCCCAGATCGAGCACCACCACGCCCAGCAGCAGCCATGCCAGGGCGTGCGGCAGACCCAGCAGGGGCCACCACGCAAGCAGCATCAGCAGCAGCGCCCCCAGGCTCACCCGCAGGCAGAAACCCCGATCCATCCAGTGCCCCACCCGTGCAGCCAGCAGCGCACCGACCATGCCGGCCAGACCGAGCGCGCCGATGGCCGCGGTCGACCAGTTCATCGGTGATGCCGACAGGGGCAGCGGTACGGCCGCCCAGAACACGTTGAGGCCGGCGAACAGCAGCAGCGCCAGAGGGCCACGCTCGCGCAGCGTGCGATCACTGCGCAGCATCGTCATCATCGAGCCGAGCAGGGCGCGCCAGGCCGGCGGCTGCGAGGGAACCGGCACGGCAGGCAGGCGTCGCCACAGCAGCATCGCCAACGCCGCCATCATCACTGCTGACAGCAGGTACACCGCGCGCCAGCCGGCCAGGGCCGCCACCGCGCCGGATACCACACGCGCAGCCAGCAGGCCGATGAACACCCCGCCCTGCACCATGCCAACCACGCGCCCCCGCTGCCCCGACGGTGCCAGCGTGGCTGCATAGGCGATGAGTCCCTGGGTGAGCGCCGTCCCGAGCAGGCCCGCCAGCAGCATGCCCCCCAGCAGCCAGGCGGTACTGCGTGCTGCCGCCAGTCCCAGCAGCACCATCACCAGTGCCAGCAGCTGCACGCGCAGCAGGCGGCGACGATCGCCGCGGTCGGCCAGCGGCAGCAGGCCGAGCAGGGCCAGCACGCTGCCGGCCTGGGTGGCGGCAACCACAGCGCCGGCCGTCGCGCGCTCCATGGCGAAGGCCTGCGCCAGGCGCTCCAGCAGCGGCTGTGCGTAATAGACATTGGCCACACTGGCACCCGCCGCGATGGCCAGCAGGCCCAGCAGGGCGCGCGGAAGGACGGAAGCGGGCATGAACGTGGTTGCATATTGAAACTGGATGCACCCTATCGACAATGGTTTTAAAATGCAACCACATCGTCACGAGCCTTGCCCATGCACGCCGACAGCCCCTGCCCCGTTGCCCGCAGCGCCGATCTGCTCGGTGATCGCTGGGCCCTGCTGATCATCCGCGATGCCTTTGATGGCGTTACCCGCTTCAGTGACTTCCAGCGCAGCCTCGGCGCAGCGCGCAACATCCTCAGCGACCGCCTGCGGCGTCTGGTCGAGGCCGGGCTGCTGCTGCAGCAACCTGCCAGCGATGGCAGCGCCTACCAGCAGTACGTGCTGACGCCAGCCGGACGCGAACTTTTCCCGGTGCTGGTGGCGCTGCGCCAATGGGGCGAACGCCATCGTTTCGCAACGGGTGAAGCGCACTCGCAGCTTGTCGAGCGTGCCAGCGGAGCGCCCCTTCCCTACATGCAGCCGCATGACCACACCGGTACGCCGCTGCTGGCGGAACAGACCGCGGTCCGCAAGGTGGACATGCGCTAGCCCGAGCCTCGCGTGCCGTTCCACCTGAGCGCGATGCGCCGGATCGATGATCCGCCTCCCACGGCAAAGCCTGCGCGCCGCCCACGCATGCAGCGTGTAGCAATGCCAGCGTAGGATCACGGGCGGGCCCTGCGGCCCGCCCTTCCGTTGCTGCCTAGGACTCCGCCCATGCTCCGCCGTGCCCTGCCCCGATCCGCGTCCGTGCTTCTGCCCCTGCTCCTGCTGTGGGGCGTGCCAGGCGCGCAGGGCCGCGAAGTCGCCGCGCCTGCCGCCCACGTCGAGGCCGATGGCCCCTACGTGTTCCGCAACGGCGATCAGCTGCAGGCCAAATGGATCTGCGCTGACGCTGTGCAGACCCGCTCGCTGGGCACCGCCACGGGAGCTGCCGATGTCGCGCCCCTGTGCGGCTACCCGCACAGCGTGCACGTGCTGCCACCGGTCGCGCCTTCGGTGTCGGAGCTGCCTGCGGTACCGCGCATCGTCGCCCTGTCCGACATCCACGGCCAGTACGACCTGCTGGTACGACTGCTGCGCGCCCACCATGTGATCGATGCGCAGGACCGCTGGGCCCTCGGCCAGGACACCCTGGTGGTCGCTGGCGACGTGTTCGATCGCGGCCCGCAGGTCACCGAAGCGTTCTGGCTGTTGTATGGCCTGCAGCAGCAGGCGGCGGCCGCCGGCGGTGCGGTGCACTTCGTGCTCGGCAACCACGAGACCATGGTTCTGTACGACGACCTGCGCTATGTCAATCCGAAGTACCTGCGCAGCGCGCAGCTGCTCGGGCGCAGCTATCCGCAGCTGTACGGCGCTGATTCGGTGATCGGGCAATGGCTGCGGACGCGGCCGGTGCTGCTGAAGATCGGCGACACCCTGTTCCTGCATGGCGGCATCTCGCCCGAAGCGGTGGAACTGGCACTGCACCCGGCACGCACCAACGCCGCCTACCAGGCCTCGCTGGGATTGCCCAAGGCCGAAGTGAAGGCCGACCCCGCAACTGCACCGCTGTACGACGGCAAGACCAGCCCCATCTGGTACCGCGGCTACTTCGATGGGCGTCTCGATGCACGGGGCGTGCAGGACGTGCTCGACACGCTGCAGCTCAAGCGCATCGTGGTCGGCCACACGTCGATGCCGCATGTCAGCACGTTCCATGGTGATCGCGTGATCGCCATCGACAGCAGCATCAAGAACGGCGAGAACGGCGAGCTGCTGTTCATCGAGGATGGCCGGCTCAGCCGCGGTCTGCTGGACGGCTCACGGGTGCCGCTGGTCCAGGGGCAACCCGGCCTGCAGGACTGACCACGAAAGTGGCGGCACCCTGCCGGCGTACACTGCCGGCTCACCCCTGCGAGCCACCATGATGCGCCAGACCGTCATCCCGCAGCTGCGCATGCGCCACGCCGATGCCAGCCTGCCCTTCTACGTGCAGGGCCTGGGCTTCGTCGTCGACTGGGAGCATCGGTTCGAGCCGGGGTTTCCGTTGTTCGCCCAGCTCACCCGCGACGGCCAGACGCTGTTCCTCACCGAGCACAGCGGCGACTGCGAAGTGGGCGGCGCGGTCTACTTCATCGTCGAGGATGTCGACGCGCTGCACCGCGCCTTCAGTGCCGCGGGGGTACCGATCGAACAGCCGCCGCATGACACCGAGTGGGGCAGCCGCGAAATGCTGCTGCTCGATCCGGACCACAACCGCCTGCGCTTCGCCACCGCAACGGACTGAGTCCTCGCAGGCTTGAGAGGGATATACGAAACATATACGATACGTATATTCCTCTTACCTGGATCCGCCCATGGGCATCGTCAACATCGATGACACCCTGCACGACCAGCTGCGCCGTGCCTGCACCGTCTCCAGCCGCTCGATCAACGCCCAGGCCAGTTTCTGGATCCGCGTGGGCATGCTGTGCGAAATGAATCCGACGCTGAGCTTCCAGGACATCGTGGCCAGCGAACTGCGCGCCGCCGGCGTGCAGCCACAGCCGCTGACACCCGCACGGGCCTGACGTGAGCATCATCAAGCGGCCCGACGAGATCGCGCTGATGGCCGAATCCGGCCGCCTGCTGGCACAGGTGTTCGCCGCGCTCGACAGATGGCCGCTGCAGGGTCGCAGCACGATGGAGATCAACGACTTCGTCGAACGGATGATCGTCGACGAGCTGCAGGCGCGGCCTGCCAGCAAGGGCCAGTATGGCTTTCCGTACGTGCTCAACACCTCCATCGACAACGTGGTCTGCCACGGGGAGCCCAGTACCGCAGACGTGCTGCGTGAGGGCCAGATCGTGAATCTCGACATCACCCTGGAAAAGAACGGCTACATCGCCGATTCCAGCACCACCTACCCGGTCGGCGCGGTCACCCCTTCCGCACGGCGGCTGGTGCGGACCGCCTACGAAGCGATGTGGAAAGGCATCGCCGTGGTACGGCCCGGCGCGCGCCTGGGCGACATCGGCCACGCCATCGCCCGCTACGCACGCCGCCACGGCTACAGCGTAGTAAAGGAATACTGCGGCCATGGCATCGGCCGGGAGATGCACGAAGAACCGCAGATCCTGCATTACGGCCATCCCAACACCGGCAGGGTGCTGGAAGAAGGCATGGTGTTCACCATCGAACCGATGCTCAACCAGGGCAGGCCGGCGATCCGCCAGCGCGCGGGCGAATGGCCGGTCTATACCCGCGACGGCACGCTGTCGGCACAGTTCGAGCACACCGTGGCCGTGACCCGCACGGGCGTGCGGGTGCTGACGCTGCGCCCCGACGAGACGCCGTTGTGCGCGGTGGACGCGGCCTAGAGCGGACGCAACAGCAACAGGGTGGCGAGGCAGAACATGAAGATCGCCACGCCGGCATCCAGCACCCTCCACGCGCTCGACCTGCGGAACACCGGCTGCAGCAGGCGCGCGCCATAGCCCAGCGTGCAGAACCAGGCCACGCTGGCCACGCAGGCACCGGTGGCGAACGCCCAGCGCAGATCGCCCGGATAGCGCGTGGACAGGCTGCCCAGCAGCACCACGGTATCCAGGTAGACGTGCGGGTTGAGCAGGGTGAAGGCCAGGCAGGTCAGGAGTACCTCGCGCCCGCTGCCGCCCTGCGCCTCGGCGGCGGCCAGCGCACTGCCACCACGCCACGCGCGTAGTCCCGCCTGCAGGCCATACCACAGCAGGAACGCCGCACCACCAAAGCGCAGCACCTGCAGCAGCAGCGGCCACTGCAGCACCAGCGCGCCCATGCCACCGATACCGGCCAGTATCAGCACGATGTCCGCGCCGGCGCAGGCCAGCACCACCTTTCCCACATGACGCTGCTGCAGGCCCTGCCGCAGTACGAAGGCGTTCTGTGCACCGATGGCGATGATCAGGCCGGCACCTGCGAACAGGCCGGCGGCGGCAGCGGCGATCCACATGGGGACAGGCCTGGCAGGGAGGGGACGCGCAGAGTGCGGCCGCCGCCCCTGTTTAGACAATCTGATTTTTCTTTATCCTGTGCAGAGAAACTGAAGAGGCACCGGCATGGATCTGCTACATCCACAACTGGCTGCGTTTGCTGCGGTGCTGGAGGAAGGCAGCTTCGACGCTGCAGCCCGACGCCTGTCGATCAGCCCGTCGGCGCTGTCGCAACGGATCAAGGCACTGGAGGACCGGCTCGGCCAGGTACTGGTGGTACGTCAGGCACCGTGCCGACCCACCGCCACAGGTGAAGCGCTGCTGCGCAGGGTGCGACCGATGCAGACGCTGGAGGCCGAGGCGCTGGCCGAACTGCTGCCCGAACGCGGCAGCGATGCCCCGCGCACACCGATCCCGTTGGCGGTCAACGACGACTCGCTCGATACCTGGTTCGTGCCGGCCATCGCCGAGCTGCACCAGCGCCATGGCTATCTGTTCGACCTGCGCATGGATGATCAGGACCACACCCTGCAGTTGCTGCGAGATGGCAGCGTGCTCGGCGCGGTCACCGCCGAAAGCCAGCCGGTGAAGGGCTGCAACGTGCATCCGCTCGGCGCCATGCGTTACCACGCCATCGCCTCGCCCGGCTTCGCCCGCCGGCACTTCAGCGAGGGCATGCAGGCTGCGGCGCTGGCACGTGCGCCGATGCTGGTGTTCAACCGCAAAGATGAACTGCAGTGGCGCTTCGTGCGGCGGCTGACCCGTGCGCGGCTGCAGCCACCGCTGCATTATCTGCCCTCCTCGACCGGCTTCGTCGAAGCCGCCGCGTGCGGACTGGGCTGGGGCATGGCCCCGGAAACCCTGGTGGGGCCTGCCGTGCATGCCGGCCGCGTGGTGGTACTGGAACCCCGCCGCTGGCTCGACGTGCCCTTGTACTGGCAGCACGCGGCCGTGCGCTCAAGCACGCTGCAGCACATCACCCAGGCATTGCGCACCGCGGCCAGCGGCTCCCTGCGCTGAGACCCACACGACGACCGCAGACCCCGGCTTCACGCGCAGACCACTAACGTTTGCTCACTTCTTAACTACAGGAACGGCATGCGTGTGAGCCGCCCACGGACAAGGATGCGCAGCGCGATGGGCGTCGCCGGCATGGCCTTTGCGGCCTGCTTGCCCTTTGCCACGTCAGCGCAGGCCATCACCGATACACCGGCATTGGACTGGGAACAGGCGCGGCAGCGGTTGGAACAGGTTTCCGACGCGCTGGCCGCGGCCGACGCCGCCGTCCGCAACAAGCAGGATCTGCAGGAGGCCACGCGCCTTCTGCGCCTGCCGGAGATCACCGGCGAGGTCCGCCGCCTGCAGTTCCAGAAGACCCTGACCCTGCCACTGGGCTCGCTGGCACCGGTGGCCGAGGCCTTTGGCATCGATTCCCCCCTGTCGTTCACCGAACGCGACTGGCGCACCCGCCCGATCGTCACCGCTGTGCTGCCGCTGTACACCGGTGGCGTCATTCCTGCCGCACAGCGTGCCGCCAGCGCAGCCCACGAGCAGGCCAGCGCGGAACGCGAAGCACAGCGGCAGTCGTTGACCGTGCAGCTGGCCCAGGCCTACTTCGGCCAGCGCCTGGCCGAGCAGGCGGTGGACGTGCGCCGTGACGTCCGTGATGGCCTGGAACGCCACCTGGCCGATGCGCTGAAGCTGGAGCGCGAAGGCTTCGCCACCCGCGCGCAGCGACTGCAGGCCACCGTGGCGCGCGACAAGGCAGAGCGCGAGTACCAGAAGACCGTCAACGACCTGGCCACGTTGAAGGCCGCGCTGGCCACCCTGCTGCGCAGTGGCGGCGAGGTGCAGCCGGTATCCCCCCTGTTCGTGCAGCGCGTGCCGCTGGAGCCGGCCGCCAGCTTCGAGCGCATCGCGCAGGCACGGCAACCCCAGATCGCACGGCTGCGGGCCATGGTGGCGCAGGCCGAACAGGGCGTGCGCGTACAACAGGCCAAGCTCAAGCCGCAGATATTCGCCTTTGGCCAGTACGACTTCCGTCGCCGCGACGAGATGCTGACCGATCCGGACTGGGCGTTCGGCATCGGCCTGAAGTACACCTTCCTGTCGCCGAACTCGCGACCGGCGCAGATCAGCGCGGCACGTGCGCAGCAGGAGCAGGCGGAAGCCGGACTGCGCGAAGCCGAGAACCAGGTCGCGCTCGGCGTGCGCAAGGCGTGGAACGAGCTGGAAACGGCACGCCAGCAGTTCGTGCTGCTCGACAGCAGCATCGCCCAGGCACAGGAGAACCTGCGCCTGCAGGAGCTGGCATTCCGCGAGGGGCAGTCCACGTCGCTGGACGTCATCGATGCGCGGCTGGGTCTGGGAGGCGCTCGCGTGGAGCGTGCACAGGCCGCCTACCAGTACGATGTCGCGCTGGCACAGCTGCTGGAGATCAGTGGGCAGATGGACCGCTTCGAGGAATTCCGGCGTCGCGCAGATGAGGTGATCGACCATGAGTGACGTATTGCAGGATGAAGCGACACCACCAGGCAAGCGCCGGCTTGGCCGGATCCTGCTCGTGGTGCTGCTGGTAGTGGTGGCGCTGGGCCTGTGGTTCGCCTGGCGCAGCCCGGCCGACCAGATCCAGGGCATGGCCGACGCGGACACGATCAACGTCGCCGCGAAGATCACCGCCCGTGTCGCCGAGCTGAAGGTTCGCGAAGGCGACCGCGTGCAGGCCGGTCAGGTCGTGTTCCTGCTCGACAGCCCCGAAGTGACGGCGAAGGAACAGCAGGCACGCGGCGCTCTGGCCGCTGCGCAGGCGGTGGCCGACAAGGCTGCCGAAGGTGCGCGCAGTGAGGACATCCGTGCTGCCGAAGCCAATTGGAAGCGTGCCGAAGCCGGAGCAACGCTGGCCGAAGCCACCTACCGCCGCGTGCAGAACCTGTTCAACGAAGGGGTGATGACCCGGCAGAAGCGCGACGAAGCACTCGCCCAGTCCACCAGTTCGCGCGAGCTGGCCCGTGCCGCCCGTGCGCAGTACGACATGGCACTGGCCGGTGCGCGGGAACAGGACAAGCGTGCCGCGCAGGGCCAGGTACAGCAGGCGCAGGGCGCCGTGGCCGAAGTGGATGCGGCCCGCGTCGAAGTGGAGGGCCGTGCACCGGTGGCCGGCGAGATCAACAAGCGCATGGCCGATCCCGGCGAGCTGGTACCCGCCGGCTATCCGGTATTCACCCTGGTCGACATCGATCGCATGTGGGTATCGATGAACCTGCGCGAATCACAGATGCAGGGCCTGAAGGTCGGCAGCACGCTGCGTGGCAGCGTGCCGGCCCTCGGTGAGGACAGCGAGTTCAAGGTCTACTTCATCAACCCGGCCGGCGACTATGCCACCTGGCGTACCACCCGGCAGTCGTCCGGCTACGATGTCCGCAGCTTCGAGGTGCGGGTGCGCCCGGTACGCCGCATCGAGGGCTTCCGCCCCGGCATGAGCGTGCTGTTCGCATGGCCCCAGCACTGAGCCCTGGTGGCAACGGCTTTGCTGCTGCCTGGCAGCGCGAGCTGCGGGGTCTTGGTGGCAACCGTGCCGACCTGGCGCTGGTCACGGTGCTGCCGCTGCTGATGCTGGTACTGATGGCCTGGATGTTCACGCCATCGGTCATGCGCGATGTACCCATCGCCGTGGTCGACCTCGATCACAGCAGCGACAGCCGGCAATTGCTGCGCATGCTCGATGCCAGCCCGGGGGTCCGCGTCGCCCGCCAGCCCGCCGACATGGACACCGCGCGCTCGCAGCTGCGCAGCCTGGAGGTGTTCGCAGTGGTGCTGGTGCCGCGCGACGTGACCCGTCAGGCCCTGCGCGGCCGCCAGGGCACGGTGTTCGCCTATTACAACGCCACCTACATGACCACCGGACAATCGGCCGCGCGCGATATCGCCGATGCGGTGTCGGCCTGGAATGCACGCATGCTGCGCGAGCGCATCGGCCTGCAGGTGGGGCCCGCAAAGCTGCGCGCCGCCCCGATCGCCGTGCAGTCCGACATCCTCTACAACCCGGCACGCAGTTATGAGCTGTTCCTGCTGCCGCTGATCTTCCCGGCCGTCCTGTCGCTGGTGCTGGCACTGGCCGTGGCCGGAAGCGTGGGCCGGGAAATCCGCGATGGCACGCTGCCGGCCTGGCTCGGTGACACCCCGTGGGCCTCGATCGCCGGCAAGCTCGCGCCCTACGTACTGTTGTTCGCGTTGTACGGCGCGCTGGGCGTCGGCTACCTCGCATGGCTGCGCGGGGACGGCATCGCCGGCAGTCTGCTCCTGCTGCTGGCTGCGCAGCCGGCGTTCTACCTGGCCACGGCCGCATATGCGCTGTTCTTCGTCGGCCTTGCCCGTGACATGGGTACCGCGCTGTCGGTGGTCGGCCTGACCATCGGCACCGCGCTGGCCTTCTCCAGTGCCACCTTCCCGGTACTGGATGGCCCGCTGTTCACCCGCATCTGGCACCAGCTGCTGCCACTCAGTGCGTACATCAAGGTGCAGACCGAGCAGCAGTTCGTCGGCGCACCGCTGTCCGTCTCGCTGTGGCCATTGGCCACGCTGGTGTTGATGTCGGTGGTGGCCGGCGGCATCGGCAGCCTGCGGTTGATCGCTTTCGGCCGCACCCCGGAGGCCGCGCGACCGGCCGGAGCCGACGCATGAGCACGGTCTGGCGCAGCCTGCGGCAGACCCTGCTGGCGGTGCTCGGCGACCGCTATGCCATCGTGGTGATGGTCGGTGCGGTCATCCTGTACTCGTTCTTCTATCCCGCCGCGTACCGCCACCAGGTGGCCGGCAATCTGCCGGTGCTGGTGGTCGACCAGGATCACAGTGCCACCAGCCGCGAACTGCTGCGCATCCTCGATGGCCTGCGCGTGGCGCGCGTGGTTGGCCAGCCGGCGGATCTGGACAGCGCGCGCCGGCAGCTGGAAGCGGGGCATGCCGAAGGCATCGTGCTCATCCCCGCGAACCTGGAGCGCGACATCCTGCGTGGCCAGCCAGCCAAGCTGGTCCTGCTGGGCAATGGCGCCTACCTGGGACGCGCCAGCTGGGTGCTGGGCAGCATCGCCGATGCGCTGGGCACATTCGGCCGCGACGCCGCCGTGACCCAGGCCGCGTTCATGGGCGCGCCGCAGGCAGCGCCGGTCACGCTCGTGCAGCGGCCCCTGTACAACACGCAGGAAGGCTATGGCAGCGCCATCGTACCCGGCGTGGCCGAACTGATCGTGCACCAGACACTGCTGATGGGCATCGGCGTACTGCTTGGAGGGCGGCGTCTGGTACTGGGCCGCCGGCTGCACTTCGATCTGCCGACCCTGGCAGGCATGGCGATGGGCTTCGGCCTGATCGGGCTGTTCGGCCTGTTCTACTACGCCGGCTTCACCGCCTGGGTACAGGACTACCCGCGCGGCGGAAATCCGCTGGGCCAGCTGCTGGGCGGCACGCTGTTCATTGCCGCCACCGTGGCCTTCGGGCTGTTCATCGGCAGCTTCTTCCGCACCCGCGAACGCGCCTTCCAGTACATCATCGCCACCTCCATTCCTCTGTTCTTCCTCGCCAACCTCTCCTGGCCGGCGGTGATGACGCCCCGCCCGCTGGTGTGGCTGGCGCAGCTGCTGCCGACCACCTCCGGCATCAATCTGATGGTGCGGTTGAACCAGATGGACGCACGCCTGGACGAAGTCAGCCGTGAACTTGCCACGCTCGCGGCGCTGCTGGTGATCTACGGCGGTCTTGCCATCTGGCGGCTGCATGGCAGGCCGTCGGGCGGGGTGCGCCCCTGAGCACAGACAAACGCCGGCACGGAGCCGGCGTTCGTTGCATCACTACGTGGAAGGGGAAAACGGCGATCAGCGGTAGACGCGCTCGCAGCGACGTTCCACCACCCGATCGCCGGTCTTCTGCTGGTGGTTGCCCTGGATCTGTCGTCCGGCGGCGCCGCCGGCGACTGCACCGGCGACGGTGGCGAGCTTCTTGCCATTGCCGCCGCCCACCTGGTTGCCCAGCAGGCCGCCCACCACCGCACCTGTGGCCGTACCGGCAATGCGGTTCGGATCGCGCGAGTTGCGCTGGACTTCAACGTTCCTGCATTCCACACGGCTGCCGTCGTTGAACTTGCGGCCTTCATCGCGGGGCCCGTAGGTCTGCGCACCCGCCATCGACGATGCCGCCATCAGGGTGCCCAGCACGAGCAGTCGGGTCGAGGTCTTCATGGCCAGCTCCTGTCTTCCGGGATGGGTCCAGTCTCCGCCTGCCGCTGGCAACTACGAGTGAAATCGGTGTCATCAGGACTTCATCGGCCATGCGTCGTTCATGAAGAGAACCGCGGCCATGGAACGATCCAGCGCCTGGCAGAGGCTCCCGTTTGGTCGCCGCGAAGGGAATCGGCCCCCTGCATCGGTGCGCCGACCCGCGCGGCCCCTCCCGGGGGCAGCGCGCATGCGGCTATGATCAACCGACAAAGGGCGCAGGCATCTGGACGTGGATGTGCAGGAATCAGAAAGCTTGAGGGTAGCGGTATTGGAGGACGAGCCTGCCCTGCGCGAGCGCATCATCCTGCCAGGCCTGGCGCGCTATGGATTCCTGGCGACCGGCTACGCCAGCGTCGCCGCCTTCCGCGCCGGAATGGAGAGACAGCCCGCCGACCTGCTCGTGCTCGACGTGAGCCTGCCTGACGGCGATGGCTTCAGCCTGGCGCGCGAAATGCGCCAACGACAACCGGGCCTCGGCGTCATCATGCTGACCAGCCTTGCCGATGTGAGTGATCGTATCCGCGGCCTGACCGAAGGTGCCGACGTGTATTTTTCCAAGCCGATCGAGATCGATCTGCTGGCGGCGGCACTGCACAGCCTGGCACGACGGATCGCCACGCCGGCAACAGCGAACCGGTCACTGCCCGGCTGGAGGATGAGTGAGGACCAATGGGGCCTGATCGCGCCCGACGGCACCTCGGCCGCGCTCACCCGCAGCGAGCGCAGCCTGTGCGCGGAACTGTTCCAGCACGCCGGAGCGCTGGTGTCACGCGAGCAGCTGATCCTGGCCATTGCAGATGATTCAGACGATTTCGATGCGCACCGGCTCGACGCCATGGTCTACCGGCTGCGCGTGAAGGCACGCAAGCGCTGTGGCATGGAACTGCCTCTTACGGTGGTTCATGGCCGGGGATACATGCTGAATCCTGCCGGGCGCACGGCAGGCTGATCAGGAACGTCGTTCCTTCGCCACAGATGCTCTCGACGCCGATGCCACCGCCGGCCTCTGTCACCAGCTCGTTCACGACCGCCAGCCCCAGTCCCGTGCCCGAATCCGCCGGCTTGGTGCTGAAGAAGGGTTCGAAGATCCGGGCCGCCACCTCGGCGCGCATGCCGCTGCCATTGTCACGCAGGTGGATCCGGACGCGATCTCCATCGCGGTCGATGTCGATCTCGAACCGCCCGTGATCGCTGAGCGCATCGCGGGCGTTGGACGCGATGTTCAACAGCATCAGCTCGAACTGGCTGCGGTCCATCCGCACCGGCGCCGCTTCACCATCGCTGCGCACGGACAGTACGATCCCCGGCCCAAGCAACTGGCGCAGCATCGACTCAAGTTCCCGGACCGCCTGCGCGGCATCAAACACGACGGCCTGCTCGCCATCACGACGGCTGAAACGGAGCAGCCGCCGGCTGATGGCCATGCCACGCCGCGCGGTCTCCTCCACGTCTGACAGGTGGCCTTCAAGCTGCACCAGACGCTGCCGGCTGCCTTCGCCGTCGTCTTCATGCCGCTGGTTGGCGAAGCCGACGATCACCGCAAAGATGTTGTTGAAATCATGCGCCATGCCGCTGGCCATGCGTTCGGTGATCTCCTTCTTCTGCGCATGGATCAGCTGGGCATGGGTGCGCTCGCGTTCGCGCATCTCTTCGGCAAGTTGCCGCCCGCGCTCGTTCGACTCGCGCAGGCTTTCGCGCAGAGCCTGGGTCGTCCGGTCGATCAGCAGTGTGACCAGCAGGTAGGTGAACAGCAGTGGGGGCAGGTTGTAGAACGCACGCGCGGGAGCATCGGCGAAGACGCTCATCGCATCGCGTCCTGCACCCAGCACCACGCTGCCCACCAGGACCGCCAGCGTGGTCCACAGCGCGCCGCGACCAAGCACCAGACCACTCAGCACGAGCACCAGCATCTGGGCGAGCTGGTCGGGCATCTGCCGTTGCAGGCCGTTCACGCCCAGATTGATCGTGGTGACCAGCAGCATGGCACCGATCAACAGCTTGACCGCCGCAGCGAACGCACCACGCCGCGTCAGTGCCAGTCCGATCCATGCGGCGGCGCCGATGGACAGGCTCATCGCCAACGAGGCATGCGTCGACCAGTGCACCTCGCTCGAGACCAGTTGGGACCAGGCCACGATCACCGCGAAGGCCAGGGTCGCCGGGATGGTCACCCCCAGGAACAGGAGCAGCAGCTGGATGACGCGCGCGTTGCGGCGGTCCACCGGGTCTTCGATCGGCGCCCGGTCCAGCCAGCGCAGGAATGAACGGAGCATGGGCGGCGTGAAGAGATGGCGAGAAACCGATCATATTTCTGTCAGGAGTTGCAGTCGACATGCCCCCTCGGTGGGCCTACGTTCATGTTGTCGGCGGGCGCCTACGCCACTGCCGTGACACGACGACTACACCGCCCCACTCGTCGACCCCCTGCGGGCAGCCACGACGAAGGGCCTGCACTCCAGATCGAGGATCAGAGCAATGAACCGGATTTACCGTATCGTGTGGAACGCCGCGCTGGGCCGGCAGGTGGTTGTGTCCGAAATCGCGTGCAGCCGGACGCGGTCCGGGCGCCGCCGTCAGGTCGCGGCGCTGCTGGCCACCGGCTCGCTGCTGGTGTCCTGCTCCGCCCTGGCCAGCGGGATCGTTACGGCGCTGGGCGTCGAGCAGGTGTCCGCGCCGGAGCAGATCGTGTACGCCGCCGATGTCGAGGCTGATCCAGTGCCCTACCTCGCCGCCACCGGCAGCGAGGACAGCAATGCCGGCGCCTACGCCGACGGCGACAACGCGCTGGCCGCAGGCGAGGCGAGCGCCGCGGTCGGGGAAGGCACGACCGCGCTTGGCGCCGGCAGCGTGGCCTACGCCAACCGCGCCACCGCGGTGGGCAATGAAGCGCTGGCCATCGCCGACTCGAGCACCGCGATCGGCGGCATGCTGGACATCGACTACCAGTCGCAGAACCCGTATGGCGTAGTGCTGTTCCAGCAGACCGCCGCCACTGGCGTGGCGTCCACGGCGCTGGGCGCCGGCGCGCAGGCCGAAGGTGACTTTGCCACTGCCGGGGGCGCCGGCGCCCTGGGCAGCGGCAAATCCAGCGTGGCGATCGGCGGCATTGCCGACGATCTGGAGGACCAGATCGGGGAAGGTTTTGCCGGCCAGCTGCTGCAGAACACGCAGGCCACCGGTCGCCTTTCCGTGGCCGTCGGCGGCGGCGCGCAGTCCACCGCCTATGCAGCCATCTCCCTGGGCGGGCTGGCCAGTGCCAGCGCTATCCGCTCCACCGCGATCGGCTACCGCGCGGTGGCCAGCGCATATGACGCCATGGCCGTCGGTGACCGGGCCCAGGCTCTGGGCGAGTTCTCCAATGCGTTCGGTTCGGGCGCACTGGCCCTGTACGACCTGACCGTGGCCGTGGGCAGCAATGCCCGGGCGGGCGCGCTCAACACCACGGCCCTGGGCGCCAACGCGCTGGCCCTGATCGAGGGCGCCACCGCAGTCGGTTATGGCGCCTGGGCCGCCGGCAAAGGCAGCGTGGTGGTCGGTGACGGCATGACCTGGAATGGCGATTTCTGGGGGGATACACCGCGGCTGTTCACCAACAGCGTGGCGATCGGCACGGATTCGGACGTGTGGGGCAGCGAGTCGGTGGCGATCGGCGGCGGCGCAACCGTGGGCGACCCGTCGTTCGTCGACGGCGTGACCCACCCCGTCGACCGCGCGGTGGCGCTCGGTGCAGGCTCTTACGCCGATCGTGACAACACCATCTCGGTGGGACGCGCAGGCAGCGAACGCCAGATCGTCAACGTGGCGGCCGGTACGGCGGCAACCGATGCGGTCAACAAGGCACAGCTGGATGCGGTGTCGGGTGCGCTCGGCAATTTCGCCGACAGTTTCGCAGCCATCGATGTGCAGATCGGCAGGCTGACCACCCGACTGGATGACATCGAGGCGGACGTCGGTGCAGGTCATGGCCGCAACGATCAGGTCGCCGTGGGAGGCGATTCCGCAGCCCAGGCGGGCGAAGGGACCAACGCCGTGGCAGTGGGATCCGGGGCGACCGCCAACGCGGACAACAGCGTGGCGCTGGGCGCCGGCGCCTACGCCCATGGACCCAACGACACGGCGTTGGGCGGCAACGCGCGGGTCAATGCCGACGGCAGCACGGCCGTCGGTGCCAACAGCCGCATCAGTGCCCAGGCCAGCAACGCCGTGGCCCTGGGTGAGTCGGCCTCCGTCAGCAGCGCTTCCGGCACCGCACTCGGCCAAGGTGCCAGCGTCACCGCCGACAACGCCGTCGCATTGGGGCGCGGCTCGGTCGCCGATCGCGCCGACACGGTGTCGGTCGGTGCCAGCGGTGCGGAGCGCCAGATCACCCATGTGGCCGCCGGTACCCAGGCGACCGATGCGGCGAACGTGGGCCAGGTCAATGCCGGTGTCAACGCGGCGAAATCCTATACCGATGCACGGTTCACCGCATTGAACGATTCCTTCGAAACCTATCGTACGGACGTGGACCGCCGCCTCAGCTCGGTTGATCGCCGCCTGGACCGCCAGGGCGCGATGAGCGCGGCGATGCTGAACATGGCGACCAACGCCGCAGGCACCCGCAGCGAACGCGGGCGCATCGCGGTCGGTGCGGGCTTCCAGAGCGGCGAGCAGGCGCTGTCGGTGGGCTATGCACGGAAGATCGGGGAACGCGGCTCCTTCAGTCTGGGCGGGGCCTTCAGTGGTGGCGAATCCTCCGCAGGCGTGGGCTTCGGCATCGACCTGTGACAGAGCGACACCGACCACTCCCGCTCCGACGCACTTCACCCTTTTCCTGGAGACCCACCATGTCCATCCACACCTCACTGGCCGCTGCAATCGCTTCGGTGTTGATCACCACCAGCGCCGCCCATGCCGCACCACGCCTGGATACCAGCAAGGTGATCAAGCGCAACGTGGCTGCCGCCACATCGACCGCCCAGCCGTCGGTCGGCCAGCGCTTCATCGTCAAGACCACCGGCACCACCACCCAGTCACGCAGCCTGTTGACGCAGTCGCTCGCCAGCTCGGCGCAGCGTTCAGGCATCACCACGGCGGCTGCGGCGACGGCACGCGCAGCCGCCCGTCCGGCCGCCAGGGCCAGTGTCCTGCGCAACATGGCCGTACCTGGCTGGTACGTGGTGCAGACCTCACGCCGGCTCAACTCCGCCGAGACGGCAGCCTTCGTCCGCGAGCTGGCGGCCGAACCCGGCGTGACGTCGGTCGAAGTGGACCGGCTCTACCAGGCGCTCGACACCGGGCGCGGCATGGTGCAGCCGAAACTGATCCCGAATGATCCTCAATATGCCCAGCTGCAGTGGAACTTCCACGATCAGACCGGTGGAGTACGCGCCGACCAGGCCTGGGACATCTCCACCGGCGCAGGCGTCGTGGTGGCGGTGATCGACACCGGCGTCGTGGAAAACACGCCCGACCTGAAGGACAACGTGCTGCCGGGCTATGACATGATCTCCGACCGCTTGATCTCCCGTCGCGACACCGACGCCCGCGTCGCCGGTGGCTGGGACCAGGGCGACTGGATGGAAGCCAATTACTGCACGGCGCTGGGCGCGCCTCCGCACGCCGCCCGCGACAGCTCCTGGCACGGCACCCACGTCTCCGGTACCGTCGCGCAGCAGACCAACAACGGTGTCGGTCTGGCCGGTCTGGCCCACAACGCCAGGATTCTGCCGGTGCGTGTGCTGGGTTCGTGTGGCGGGTACGGCAGCGACATTGCCGATGGCATGTTGTGGGCGGTCGGTGCGACCGTTGCCGGCCTGCCGGTCAATGCCAATCCGGCAGAAGTGCTCAACATGAGCCTGGGCAGCAATGGGCCCGACGCCTGCCCGCAGATCTACCAGGACGCCATCGACGAAGTGAACCGACGCGGTGCGATGGTGGTGGTGGCAGCCGGCAACTCCAACGCCGATGCCGGCACCTACACGATGTCCTCCTGCAAGGATGTGATCAGCGTCGGCGCCACGCGTGTCACCGGCGGCAAGGCCAGCTACTCCAGCTGGGGCAACCGGGTGGATCTGTCCGCGCCAGGTGGCGGTGGAGGTGTTGATGGAGACCCGAACGGCTACATCTTCCAGATCGTCAACACGGGCACCACCCGCCCCACGACCGAGTTCGGCATCGGGGGATATACCGGCACCTCGATGGCATCGCCCCATGTGGCCGCGGCGGCAGCGCTGGTCCAGAGCGTGGCCACCACGCCGCTGCGCTGGGATCAGATGCGGGACCTGCTGAAGTCCACTGCGCGTCCTTTCCCGGCCAGCATTCCCACCAGCACACCGATGGGCGCGGGAATCCTCGACGCCAATGCACTGGTAACCGCCGCGACCACCGAACCCTGCGATCCCACCGTCGAGAGCTGCACCCCGCCGAATGTGGAACTGAGCAATGCAGTCGAACTGCGCGGGCTGTCAAGCACCTCCGCAGAGCGGACCTACAGTTTCACCGCCCGGGCCGGCACACCGTTGACCATCATGACGCTGGGCGGCAAAGGCGACGTATCGCTGTATGTAGCGGCGCAGCGCGTCCCCAGTGCCTCCGATTACGATGCGAAATCAACCCGACCGACCAATTCGGAGTCGGTGCGGATCGGCTCGCCCTCGGCGGTCACCTACATGATCCGCCTCACGGGAACATATTCCGGGTTGACCCTGGTAGCCCGGCAGTAAACCTCAAGGGCGGCGCCACTCCGCGCCGCCCTCGATGCCCGGGGTCCTTCGATGGAAAGCCTGCCCAGGAAACTCTCCTTGACTGATCGGCGCACGTTGCCGTCCCTCATCGGGGCGGTGACACGCCCCCTGCGGCCGCATGCGTTGTCCAGCCGCCACGGGACCTCCAGCGGGCTGCTGGACAGACATACCTTCACGATCGACTACACCACACGATCATCCCGGTTACCGGGCCGATCGCCCGTCGCCGTCCTCGTCGATGTCCTTGACCTGCCGAATGCCGAGCCCTGTCAGGCCTTCGGCATGGCCTCGCTGGAGACGCGGGTCAGGCAGGACGCAGCACGCATCGAGGCCGCCCTGGACGGCCAGGCGGACGTCCACCATATGGGCGGCAGCCGTTTCGCCTTCATCGTGGAGCTGCCCGCCCGTGACGCCGTCGAGCGCCTGGTGGAAGCGCTGCACCTGCGCCTGACGCAGCCCAGGGAGGGTGCAGCGCAGCCCCTCCGGCCTCTCGTCCACGTCGGCCTCTGCCAGGCCGAAACCGGCAAGGACAGCGCCGACGACATCATCCGCGGGATGTTCGTGGGACTTCACTGGGCAGTGTCCAGCCAGGTCACCTACTGCTGGTACTCCGCCCCGCGCGATGAAAGTCTGCGGCGCGAGTATCACCTGCTTGCCGGCGCCCGCGACGGCCTGCGCCACGACGAATTCCATCTGCTCTACCAGCCTCGTTTCCGCGGGTCTGATCTCAGTGCGGTGTCAGCGGAGGCGCTGATCCGCTGGGATCATCCTCGGCTTGGCCCGGTCAGCCCTGCCGAATTCATCCCGGTATTCGAACGTAACGCACTGATGGAGAAGGTCACGGAGTGGGTCGTCGACCGAGCGCTGGAGCAGCTGTCATGCTGGAGACGCGACGGCATCACGCTGGGCCTGTCGATCAATCTGTCTGCACGGAATGTGGCCCGTGCCGGCATGGCCGATGCGCTGGTCGCCAGGATCCATGCCGAGGGGCTGCGCTGCAGCGACCTCGAGATCGAGATCACCGAAGGAGAATGGTTGAGGGTGAACTCCGTGCCCGGCGAGCAGCTCAGGCGGATGGCATCGGCGGGAATCCGCCTGGCATTGGACGACTTCGGCAGCGGCTACAGCAACTTCGCATACCTGACCGAACTGCCGATCCACACGCTGAAGCTGGACAAATCGCTGATTGATGGAATCTCGACCGACACGCGGGCCCGCCTGAAAGTCCGTGCCATCATCGGCCTGGCCCATGATCTGGGCTACACCGCCGTCGCTGAGGGGGCTGAAACCGCCGACCAGGTCACCACGCTGCGGGAGCTCGGATGCGACCAGATCCAGGGCTTTGCATTGTGCAGGCCCATCAGTGCGACCGAACTGACCGATAGACTCACTGTTGCACCCCACCTGCTCGAATGAGCCAGGCCTGCACCCGCGGATGGACTGCGCGGCGTGCGTTTGATCCCTTCATGGAAGCCGCCGAGAATCCCGGGGCAGTTGCCTGCTCCTGATCCATCCGAGAAGTCTGCCAGTGGCCAACACAGGTTCCTTTCTGCTTCGCCTTGTTCAGGGAGACCTGACCACTGAAGGAGCGCTGACACGCCTGCACGCCGTGCAAGCAACATGCCGTGCATGCAACCACACCTCGATGCTGAAGGCGGGCGCAGGCCTGACCGATCTGCGCGGCGCAGGGATCCTGGTCTGCCCCTGCTGCCACAACCGGCAGGCGGTCAGCCGCATGCGCTTCGAGGAGTTCGTCAAGCGGTTGCCCCGCGCGGATGCCATCGACCACAGTGCCCTCGCGCTTGCCGCCGCTCCCGCGCACCACGCGTCACCGCAGCCGTTCCTGGAACTGGTGGTTGTTCGTGCCGGTGCGGCGCTGTTCGGGATCGATGTTGAATCGGCGGTGGAAATACGTGGTCCGGAGGCTCTGACCCGGGGTACGGACGGCCTGTCCAGCGTGTCCGTACGCGGGCAGACGGTGCCCGTCGTGGATCTTGGCCTTGTCACGGGCGGCACCCGCTGCGGTGCCCGCTGCCCGGCGATGCTGCTGGTGCAGGCCGGCGTCCAGCTTGTCGCCCTGGCGCTTGACCAGGTGCTCACCATCGAGAGTGTCCCGCTCGGCCACGTCCACCCCATCAGCAACGATGGGCAGGGATTGCCGCTCTGCAGCCACCGGGTCTGCCTGGCATCCAACCAGGAGGTTGCCCTCATTGATCCGAGTGTCGCTCTCACTCTCCAGCGGCGGCTCGCAGGTTCGCGGACCGATGCCGCGATCTTCCCCGGGAGGTCCGATGAACACTGAGACGCGGGATGCCTTGCTGCGCCTCCAGGGGGCCATGAACCGGATGCATGTCCGTGTGGCGGCACTGGAAGCGGCCACCGTTCTTCTGCTCCGCACGAACGCAGGCAATCTGGACGCGGCCGATGAATTCGAACGCAGCATCCGCCACTACCTCAGCGGCATGGACCTGCACCGGGAACACGTTTTTGCATTCGAGCAGATCGTCGAGCCTTGGCTCGGCATCCTGCGGGATCCGCTGGCCGGCATTCGCTCCCCTCCACCATCGGCCTGAACCGAAGGAGTGTGCGACTCAGCGCTTCTCGTCGGGCCGCCCGCCGATACGACGTCCTTGTGAGTCAACCACTGTTGCCTCCCCGAAGCCCATGGCGCGCACGGGTGCCTCGACACGGGACAGGTCACCCACCACGACCCACGTCAACCTGTCGGCATCCAGCGCGGCAGCAGCGGCCCGGACCTCGTTGAGATCGAGTTGTCGGAGAGCGCTGCTGCGCTGTGTGGTCCAATCGTCTGGCCGGTCGAACCGCACGATGTCTGCGATCTCCGAGGCGACGGCCTCCCGTGTCTCGAAACTGCCCGCCAGACGCCGCACCTGGCTGTCCCGGAAGCGTGCAACCTCGTCCTGTCTGGCAGGCGCCGGTCCGGACGCGTACTCCGCAATCTCGCGCTGAATCTCCGCCATGGCCTCCGCCACGCGGTCGGACTGCACCGGCGCCACCACGCGCCAGGGTCGCGCTATCGGGGCATTGACCGCACTGGAGATCACGCCGTAGGACCAGCCCTTGGCCTCTCGTAGATTCATGTTGAGGCGCGCGCTTGGCGATCCGCCCAGGACGGAATTGGCGACCTCGAAGGCCAACGTCCGGGGGTCTGAACTCGGCGCGACCAGCTGCCCGGCCACCAGGGTGGCCTGCAGAGCGCCAGGGCTGTCGACCAGAAACACCCGTGGCCTCGCCTGCGCGGGCAGGCGGTCGTCGATGCGCACCTCAGGGATCCCACCCGACCCGCGCCAGTCGCCCAGATGCCTCTCAAGGACCGGGATCAGCTCCTGGAGCGTCGTATCCCCGACCACGACAAGCGTGCCCCGCTCCGGTCGGATCCAGGCGCGGTGGAACTCCACGAGGTCATCGCGGCGCAAAGCCTCCACGGAGGCCACGGTGCCGCGTCCGAAGGCTTGCGCGTAAGGGTGATCCAGCCCGAACAGCAATGCAGGGAGAAGGCTCGTGGCCAAGCGCTGCGGGTTGGCCGCGTCCTCTCGAAGGGCGCCCTGCCTGCCCACACGCATGCGCTCCATTGCTGCCGGCTCAAAACGCGGTCGGCGCAACATGTCCGCGTACAGCGCAACCGAATCGTCAAGCGTGTCTCTGAGACCGACCAGGGTCACCGCGCCGCTGCCCACGTCGACACTGGAACCCAGCTCCGCCCCCAGCGATTCAGCGCGCGCCGCGAACGCCAGGGCATCGTAATCCCCTGCCCCCTCCGCCAGCATGCTGAACGCCATGTCTGCCAGACCCGCAGTTGCCGCGGGATCCACCGGGAACTGATACGACATGCGAACAAGCGGGACGTCCTCCCGTCGAGCCAGTATCACGTGGGTGCCGTTCGACAGCGCCGCCCGCTCGATCGCAGGGAATCTCAACTCCGGATAGCTTTCAGGAAACGGCGGCCCTGCGCTGCGATCCACGCCCGGTGCTGCAGCGCGATGGCTTTTGCCTGGGCTTTGCGCGTGGGACACCGCGTCAGCCGGCTCGGCCTCCTCAGCGAACGCAGCGCGGGCACCTGGAATGACCGTCAGGATGTGATCCCCCTGCCCCAGCCAACGGCGAGCGACGCGAACCAGCTGGTCGGGCGCGGCTGCTGCCACCACGTCAGCGGACCGCCGATAACAGCCTGCATCGCCTTCAAATACCTCACAGGCGGCGAGCACTTCTGCCTTGCCGTCCATCCCACCGTTACGCTCGATGCTCTTCACGAACTCGGCCCGCATCGCGGTCCGCGCACGTTGCACCTCATCGAGGGTGGGGCCTTCCTTCAGCAGACGCTGAAGCTCCACCTCGATGGCGGTTTCCACGGCCGACGGGTCGACACCGTCGCGCACGTTGGCGACGATCATGAAGCGCGATCCGAGCTGCCCCCCTGCCTCTGCCGTGACGTCAGTGGCAAGTTGATCGGAGTGCACCAGGCGCTTGCCCAGCCGGGAGGCATTGCCTCCTCCCAGAATGTGAGCCAACACCCGCAGTTGATCAAAGTCCGGCGTCCCACGAGCTGCGATGTTCCATGTGCGGTGAACGCGCGCTTGAGGGACCTGATCGGACAACGTTTCCCGGGTGGTGGAAGCCCGCTTGGCGACGTCCACGGGATCCCTTGTTACGTCGGGCGCCGCTGGGATATGCCCGAAATAGGACTCGACCTTCTTCCTGGCCTCTTCAACGCCGACATCGCCTGACAGCACCAGCACCGCGTTGTTTGGGCCGTACCAGGTCCGGAACCAATCCTGGACGTCGGCAAGCGTGGCCGCCTGCAGATCGCGTGCGGATCCGAAGGTCGAATGATGGTACGGGTGCCCCGGCGGGTAGCTTGAACGGGAGAGCTGCTCCCATACGAGTCCGTAAGGCACGCCGCGCCGCTGCAGCTTCTCGTTCTTGACAATGCCCCGTTCGGTATCCAGCGCCTTCTGATCGATGGCACCCAGCAGATGACCCATGCGATCGGACTCCATCCAGAGCGCCAGGTCCAGCGCCGTCGATGGAACCACCTGCATGTAGTTGGTGCGCTCCGGTGTAACCGTGGCATTGACGTCGGTGGCGCCGACGCGTTGCAGCGGGCCGTAGTAGGCGTCGCGGTAATGCTCGGTGCCGCGGAACATCAAATGCTCGAAGAGGTGCGCAAAACCCGTGCGACCGGCAGGCTCATCACCGGATCCGACCTGATACCACAGGTGAACTGCCACGATGGGGGCCTTCCGGTCGGTGTGCACGATGACACGCAGCCCATTGGGGAGCGTGAAGCGCTCGAAGGGGATGTCCATCGCGTGCGGAGCTGCAGCCGGAGCGTGCGACGCCGCTGCCATGTCGCGCGCCGCCACTGGCACCGTGAAAGCGCCAACTGCCAGCACCATCCAAAGCAGCCTCTTCGCACCACCTACGAAAGCGCCCATGCGTCCATCCCCCGCCAAGTCGTTGCCCATCCGCAAGCCTTGCAACACCACGTTGGCCCACCGGAGTTGTCTGGGGCTGCCAAGGTCCATTCCAGAAAAGCAGGCCTCACCCCTGCCTCTCCGCGCGCAGTGCCGCAATTGCGGATCCGATCTTAACGCCCAAACTGCTCGCAATGCCTGGAGACCATCGCTTGATACTCCGCCATGGGCGCCAGGCCCATTCGAGCGCGACGCTCGTCAAGCGTCTCAGGTGCTTCAACCGCACGTGGCTCCCAACGCCCCGGGTCTGCACAACGCCCCTGCGTTCCATAGCGCTGGGGGTCGTGGGTGCGGTCCCAGAGGTAGGCGTAATTGGACGCTTTGACCTGCCCCGTCGCTACCAAGGGCTCCATGGCTTCCGCAACAGAGCGCTGGAACGCCGGATCCTTGTCGGCATGCTGGGCCAGCAGCCAGGCCGCGTCCGCCCCGTCCTGGCCCACCTGCGCCACGGTCGGCCAGCCATGGGCCGCAACGATCGCCTTCAGCCGAGCGGTGTGCACCGCATCGACGGCACTGAGCACCCTCTCCTCGCCCTCGGTGGTCAGCGGGAGGTCCCGCACCGCCTGATCGGCATCCTTCATCCGCAGGAGCTCACCGCGCAGCTCGGGGTCAGTGGGCGTCCCACCGCTGGCAGCCAGGGGCGCGAAGAGGATTGCAATCACCCACAATGGACCGAATCGCCGCGTCACAGCTCCATCTCCTGCGTGATGTCTCAGCCGATAATGCCCCGTTGGCAGATTTGCCGGTAGGTCGGCTTAAACTTGGTGCGTCGGCGGCGCCGGGCATCTGCCTGCGTCGCAACAACCGTATCCATGGTCGATCCGCTGTGTGCCTGTCGCGCCATCAATGTGATCCTGTTTGAGTCACTGCCGCCGGCGTGGCCCCGGATCGACCGCTACAACCGGTAGGAAGCTCTCTTGCAAACCACTGATTCAAAAGCGAAACCGTCTGCATCGAAGGCCAGTGCAGAGCACACGCCCCTCATGAAGCAGTTCTTCGCAGCGAAGTCCGAGTACCCGGATCTGCTGCTGTTCTTCCGCATGGGCGACTTCTACGAGCTGTTCTACGACGATGCACGCAAGGCTGCACGCCTGCTCGACATCACCCTGACCCAGCGCGGCAGTTCCGGCGGCGCCCCGATTCCGATGGCCGGTGTGCCCGTGCATGCCTACGAAGGCTACCTGGCACGGCTGGTGGCGCTGGGCGAATCCGTGGCGATCTGCGAGCAGATCGGCGACCCGGCCCTGGCCAAGGGGCTGGTCGAGCGCAAGGTGGTCCGCATCGTCACCCCCGGTACGGTCACCGACGAAGCACTGCTCGACGAACGCCGCGACACCCTGCTGATGGCCCTGTCGCGCACCCGGCAGGGCTACGGCCTGGCCTGGGCCGACCTCGCCGGTGGCCGCTTCCTGGTCAACGAGGTCGACACCGACGACGCGCTGGAAGCCGAGCTGGCGCGCCTGGAGCCGGCCGAGCTGCTGGTGCCGGACGAGGAGAACTGGCCGGACTTCCTGCGCCAGCGCAGCGGTGTGCGTCGCCGCGCGCCATGGCTGTTCGATGCGGACAGCGGTCGTCGGCAGCTGCTGGCCTTCTTCAAGCTGCATGACCTGAGCGGCTTCGGCATCGACGACAAGCCACGCGCCACGGCCGCCGCAGGCGCCCTGCTCGGCTATGTCGAAGAAACCCAGAAGCAGCGCCTGCCGCACCTGACCTCGATCGCGATGGAAACCGCCGGCGAGGCGATCGCCATGAACGCCGCGACCCGCCGCCACCTGGAGCTGGATACGCGGGTCGACGGCGATACCCGCAATACCCTGCTGGGCGTGCTCGACAGCACCGTCACGCCGATGGGCGGCCGCCTGCTGCGTCGCTGGCTGCATCGCCCGTTGCGCCTGCGCGAGGTGCTGGTACAGCGCCACCATGCGGTAGCGACGCTGATCGATCGCGGCAGCGATGGCGACATCCGCGAACAGTTCCGTCGCCTGGGTGACCTCGAGCGCATCCTCACCCGCGTCGCCCTGCGCTCGGCACGCCCCCGCGATTTCTCGACACTGCGCGATGGCCTGGGCCTGTTGCCTGCGGTGCGCGACGTGCTGGCGCCACTGGACTCGCCACGCCTGCAGGCGCTGTACGCCGCGCTGGGCGAGCATGACGACTGCGCGCAGCTGCTCGCGCGTGCCATCGCTGAAATGCCGCCGCTGAAACTCAGCGATGGCGGCGTGCTGGCCGATGGCTTCGACGAGGAGCTGGATGAGCTGCGACGCCTGTCCACGAACGCCGACCAGTTCCTGGTCGACCTTGAGCGGCGCGAGCGCGAAAGCAGCGGCATTGCCACACTGAAGGTCGGCTACAACCGTGTGCACGGCTATTACATCGAGATCAGCAAGGGCCAGGCCGACCGCGCACCGGTGCACTACACGCGCCGCCAGACCCTCACCAACGCCGAGCGCTACATCACCGAAGAACTGAAGGCGTTCGAGGACAAGGTACTGTCCGCGCGCGACCGCTCGCTGTCGCGCGAGAAGTTCCTGTATGAGCAGCTGCTGGACACGCTGGGTGCACAGCTGGAGCCGCTGAAGCAGTGTGCCGCCGCGTTGAGCGAACTGGATGTGCTGGCCGCATTCGCCGAGCGCGCGCAGGCACTGGACTGGTCGCGCCCGGAACTGGAAACGGCACCCTGCCTGAAGATCGAGCGCGGCCGTCACCCTGTCGTGGAAGCCGTGCGCGAGCAGCCCTTCGAGCCGAACGATCTGGACCTGCACCCGGACCGCCGGATGCTGGTCATCACCGGCCCGAACATGGGCGGTAAATCCACCTACATGCGGCAGAATGCACTGATCGTGCTTCTGGCCCACATCGGCTCCTTCGTACCGGCCAGCCGCGCCGTGATCGGCCCGATCGACCGCATCCTGACCCGCATCGGCGCCGGCGACGATCTCGCCCGCGGGCAGTCGACCTTCATGGTCGAAATGGCCGAGACCAGCTACATCCTGCATCACGCCAGCCCACATTCGCTGGTGCTGATGGATGAGATCGGCCGCGGCACCTCCACCTATGACGGCCTTGCCCTGGCCGACGCGGTGGCCCGCCACCTCGCCTACGAGAACCGCTGCTACACACTGTTCGCCACCCACTATTTCGAGCTGACCGCGCTGGCCGACGAGCAGTACGAGGGCGGCCGCAGCGGTATCGCCAACGTGCACCTGGATGCGGTCGAGCATGGCGAAGCGCTGGTGTTCATGCACGCTGTGAAGGACGGCCCGGCCAACCGCAGCTTCGGACTGCAGGTGGCCGCGCTGGCCGGCCTGCCTCGATCGACCGTGGCACAGGCGCGGCGGCGCCTGGCCGAACTGGAACAACGGGGCAGCGAGAGCCATGCGGCGGAGCTGGCCCCTCAGGCGCTGGATGCCCCGCAGCAGTTCGGCCTGTTCAATGCCCCGTCCAGCAAGGCGCAGGAGGCGCTGGCCGCCATCGATCCGGACGAACTGACGCCCAAACAGGCGCTGGAAGCGCTGTATCGGCTGAAGTCACTGCTGTAACCGGCATGGGACCGGCGCAACGCCGGCCCCCCTCCCGCCCCCGGTCAGAGCGAGCCTGCGCCCGGCAGCCTTCGCATTTCCGTCGTGCAGGCGGCGTTATGCTCGGGCGGTCCTTCCTTCACAGAACGGAGACCGCCATGAACACCGAATCCCTCGCCGCATCCCTCTTCCAGCAGCTGCAGCAGGGGCAGGGCCTGCAGCAGGTTTCCCAGCAGCTCGGCCTGGACAGCAGCCAGACCACCCAGGCGGTGGGCAGCGCCTTGCCGCTGCTGCTGGGCGCAATGGGCCAGAACGCCAGCGAGCCGCAGGGCGCGCAGTCCCTGCTCAATGCGCTGCAGCGTGACCATCTGGGCAGTGGTGGGGGTGGCGGCTTCGACCTCGGCAGCATCCTCGCCGCAGTGATGGGTGGCGGCGGCAGCGGCGCCACCGATGGGGCCGGCATCCTCGGCCACATCTTCGGTGGCCAGCAGCCGCAGGCCGCGCAGGTGCTTGGCCAGAAGACCGGCCTGGACAGCGGCACCTCCGGCAAGCTGCTGGCGATCCTTGCGCCCATCGTCATGTCCTTCCTGGCCCAGCGCTTCGCCCAGCAGGGCAACGCCAGCGAACTCAGCAGCGCCCTCGGCCAGGAGGCGCAGCAGTCCGGCGGCATCGGCAGCATGCTGGGCGGTGTGCTCGATCAGGACGGCGACGGCCAGTTCGGGGCCAGCGACCTGCTGAAGCTCGGCTCGGGGTTGCTCAAGCGCTGATCGCACACACCCGTACAAGCCCCGGACCTAATAGACAGCCACTATCGCATTGGTTGAATCAATCGAATTTACCGATCCACAGGCGCCACCTAATGTGGGTCGGGCCTCCCCCGATTCCACCTTTCGCCAGTCCACAGGTAGAGACCCATGAAAAGCGAAGCGAAGTGCCCCTTCAACCATGCCGTCGTCGGTGACGCGACGACCAACCGCGACTGGTGGCCGAACCAGCTGCGCGTGGACCTGCTCAACCAGCATTCCGCGCGCTCCAACCCGCTCGATGCCGGCTTTGATTACGCATCGGCGTTCAAGAGCCTGGACTATGCCGCGCTGAAGGCAGACCTGAAAGCACTGATGACGGACTCGCAGGACTGGTGGCCGGCCGATTTCGGTCACTACGGCGGCCTGTTCATCCGCATGGCGTGGCACAGCGCCGGCACCTATCGCATCGGTGATGGCCGCGGTGGCGGCGGCCGCGGCCAGCAGCGCTTCGCTCCGCTCAACAGCTGGCCGGACAACGTCAGCCTGGACAAGGCGCGACGCCTGCTGTGGCCGATCAAGCAGAAGTACGGCCAGGCCATCTCCTGGGCCGACCTGCTTATCCTGACCGGCAATGTCGCGCTGGAGTCGATGGGCTTCAAGACACTGGGCTTCGCCGGTGGCCGTCCCGATACCTGGGAACCGGATCAGGATGTGTACTGGGGCCGCGAAACCACATGGCTGGGCGGTGACGTGCGCTACAAGCACGGCTCCGAAGGCGTGGTGGAATCCCACGGCGTGCTGGTGTCCGATGACGATGCCGATGGCGACGTGCATTCGCGCAAGCTGGAGAACCCGCTGGCCGCAGTGCAGATGGGCCTGATCTATGTGAATCCCGAGGGCCCCGACGGCAATCCTGACCCGGTACTGGCTGCACATGACATCCGTGACACGTTCGGCCGCATGGCGATGGACGATGAAGAAACGGTGGCGCTGATCGCCGGCGGGCACAGCTTCGGCAAGACCCATGGCGCCGGCCCGGCAGACAACGTCGGCAAGGAGCCTGAAGCGGCCGATCTGGAGAGCCAGGGCCTGGGCTGGGCCAACAGCTTCGGCAGCGGCAAGGGCGGCGACACCATCACCAGTGGCCTGGAAGTCACCTGGACCCGTACTCCAGCGCAGTGGAGCCATGACTTCTTCGAGAACCTGTTCAAGTACGAATGGGAACTGACCAAGAGTCCGGCCGGCGCGCATCAATGGGTGGCCAAGGATGCCGAGGCGGTCATTCCCGATGCGCACGACGCCTCGAAGAAGCACCGCCCGACCATGCTGACCACCGATCTGTCGCTGCGCATGGATCCCGCCTACGAAAAGATCTCGCGCCGCTTCCTGGCCGATCCGCAGGCGTTTGCCGATGCGTTCGCGCGCGCCTGGTTCAAGCTGACCCATCGCGACATGGGGCCGCGCGCGCGCTATCTGGGGCCGGAAGTGCCGGCCGAAGAGTTCATCTGGCAGGATCCGCTGCCGGCCGCAAAGCACCCGCTCATCGATGCCAGGGACGTGGCCACCCTGAAGCAGGCGATCGCCGCAAGCGGCCTGAGCGTCCCTGAACTGGTCTCCACGGCCTGGGCATCGGCCTCCACCTTCCGTGGCTCGGACAAGCGGGGCGGCGCCAATGGTGCGCGCATCCGCCTGGCACCGCAGAAGGACTGGCCGGTAAACCAGCCCACCCGTCTGGCCAAGGTGCTGGCCGCGCTGGAAAAGGTGCAGAGCGGGTTCAATGCCGGCAGTGAAAGGCAGGTGTCGCTGGCCGACCTGATCGTGCTGGCCGGTGGCGTGGGCATCGAACAGGCCGCCAAGGCCGGTGGGTACAACATCAGCGTACCGTTCACGCCGGGCCGTACCGACGCCAGCCAGGAGCAGACCGACGTGGAATCGTTCGCGGTGCTGGAACCGGCGGCCGATGGGTTCCGCAACTACCTCAAGGGCGCCTACAGCGTTCCGGGCGAAGCGCTGCTGATCGACCGGGCGCAACTGCTGACGCTGACCGCCCCGGAGCTGACCGTGCTGGTCGGTGGCCTGCGCGTACTGGGTGCCAATGCCGATGGCAGCGCGCACGGCGTCTTCACCGATCGGCCCGGGACACTCAGCAACGACTTCTTCGTCAACCTGCTGGACATGGGCACGCAGTGGAAGGCCACCGGTCGTGAAACCTACGAAGGCCGCAGCCGCAACGACGGCGCCGCACGCTGGACCGCCACCCGTGCTGATCTGGTATTTGGATCCAATGCGGTGCTGCGTGCGCTGGCAGAGGTCTATGGCAGTGCAGACGGCGAGAAGAAGTTCGTGCAGGACTTCGTCGCGGCGTGGACCCGGGTGATGGAGCTGGACCGCTACGACCTGCACGGCTGATCACTGGCAGGCCCGGCGCTGCTGTCGGAAGGCCCACCGGGCATGGCCCGGCGCTACCACTGAAGGGCTCGCCGGGCATGGCCCGGCGCTGCCTTGGGGGCGTTCGCGTTACAGCGCGTCGATGTCGCCCAGCGCGCGGATCAGACGCCGCGCGCGCTTGTCCGGCTTGTGCTCCGGTGGCTGGAAGCCGTCGCGCGCGGCGATGCGCAGTGCGCGCTGCTCGGCGCGCCGTGCCTTCGAGGCCTCGCTCTCGGCATACAGCTGGTGCGCGACCGGGGCAGGCCCGCGCTGGTCGCTCAGGCCCATCACCTGGATCTCGAAATGCTCCTCGCCGCGATCGACCTGCAGGTGCTCACCCACGCGCACCGCGCGCGAGGACTTCGGCCGCTGACCGGCCACGCTGACCTTGCCGGTTTCGATGGCCTGCTTGGCCAGGCTGCGGGTCTTGAAGAAACGGGCCGCCCACAACCAGATGTCCAGACGGACACTGGGCGACAGCGGGGAAAGCTCAGGCATCGGCAGGTACTACTCCGTTCGCTTGTTCAGGGGGCGCGGATTGTCGGGGTCGGTGCGGCAGCCGCTGCCCCCGATCAGGGTCGGTGCTCCGGCAGCGAGATCCTGGCGCTGGCTGCCGACCAGACATTCGGGGCGGTCGGTCGGCCGCACCTGGGTATCGCCCAGCCGGTCTCCCGACGAACATGCGGCCAACAGGCCGCCAATCAAGGCCAACGTCATCGACCTCACCTGCTGTCGTTGATGCATTGCCACATCCCGCGAACCGGCTTGGTGCTAGTGTGCGCCTCCCGGGATTCGATCACCACCCCATGGCCAAAGCGCCGCTTGACCTGACCGCCGGCCCGATCGGCCGCAATCTCCTGCTGTTCTCGCTGCCGATCCTGGCGGGCAACATCGCGCAGTCGCTGAACGGTTCGGTGAACGCGGTATGGGTCGGGCGCTTCCTCGGCGAAGCGGCACTGACTGCCACCGCGAACGCCAACAACATCATGTTCTTCCTGATCGGTTCGGTGTTCGGCTTCGGCATGGCCTCCACCATCCTGATCGGCCAGGCCATCGGTGCACGGGATATCGCCCAGGCACGGCGCGTGGTCGGCACCAGTGCCACGTTCTTCATCGGCCTGTCGGCGATCATCGCCATCGCCGGCTGGTTCATGGCCCATCCGCTGCTGGCGGCGATGGGCACGCCGGCGGCCTCGCTGCCACTGGCCGAGGCCTATCTGCGCATCATCTTCCTGGCAATGCCGACGTTGTATGCCTTTGCCTTCCTCAGCGCCGCGCTGCGCGGTGCCGGTGACTCGCGTACGCCGTTCCGCTTCCTGCTGCTGTCGGTCGTGCTGGACATCGCATTGAATCCGGTACTGATCTTCGGCATGGGGCCGTTCCCGGAGCTGGGCATCGCCGGCTCGGCCTGGGCCACGCTGGTGTCGCAGACCCTCTCGCTGGGCGGCCTGCTGCTGTACATGCGGCACAAGCGCCACACGCTGTGGCTGGGTCGCGCCGACATGCGCCTGTTCAAGCTGGACCTGACCATCCTCAAGGCACTGGTGGTCAAAGGCGTGCCGATGGGCCTGCAGATGGTGCTGATCTCGCTGTCGGTGATCCTGCTGATGACCATGGTCAACCAGTACGGCACCGAAACTGCAGCGGCCTATGGCGCCTCGCTGCAATTGTGGAACTACGTGCAGATGCCGGCGATGGCGATCGGCGCGGCCTGTTCGACGATGGCCGCACAGAACGTGGGTGCCCAGCAGTGGGATCGCGTCCGCGGCACCGCACGCAAGGGCGTGCTGTTCAATTTCCTGCTGACCGGTGCGTTGATCCTGCCGCTGGTGCTGCTGGATCAGTACTCGCTGGCCCTGTTCCTGCCGCAGGGCAGCGAGTCGCTGCAGATCGCGCGCCACCTCAACCATGTGGTGGTCGGCTCGTTCCTGTTCTTCGGCGTGAGCTTCGTGATTTCCGGCGTGGTGCGCTCGACGGGTGCGGTGATTCCACCGCTGCTGATCCTGGCCGCGTCACTGTGGGGCGTGCGCGTTCCGTTCGCCGAACTGCTGCAGCCCTATTGGGGCGCAGATGCGATCTGGTGGAGTTTCCCTGTCAGTTCTCTGGTGTCGATGCTGCTGTCGCTGGCGTACTACCGCTGGGGGGGATGGCGCAAGGCGAAGATGATCAGCACACCCGCGAAGGCCGAGGCGATTGCCACACCGTCGGAGATTCCCGCCTGCCCGCCGTCACCGGTGGCGGACCCGGATGCCGTGACCCGGTAGCGCCGGGCATGGCCCGGCGCTACCGCTTGTTCTTCGCGGCGTTGTGCTTGGCCGCCGCGCGCATCAGGGTCTTGAACGCCGTGGCATCGGGCATGGTGCCTTCATGGATGTCGATCGCGCGCCGCGTGTTGCCTTCCAGGCTGGCGTTGAACAGGCGCTTCGGGTCCGGCAAGGCCGCCCCCTGGGCGAAGGTCAGCTTCACTGCCTGCTTGTAGGTCTCACCGGTGCACAGGATGCCGTGATGCTCCCATACCGGTGTGCCCCGCCATTTCCAGGTTTCCTGCACCTCCGGCAGCGCTTCATGGATCAGCGCCCGAACGCGTGCCAGCGTTTCACCGCGCCAGTCACCCAGTTCCGCGATGCGCGCATCGATCAGTGCGGCCGCGGGTGTTCCGGCGTCGTCGGGGTTCGGTGCATGCGTGGTCATCGTGTGCTCTCGTCGGCGGAACGTCCGGAATGGCGGGCTTACATGCGTTCGCCGGGCAATGCAGCGGCCTGGCGGACCCACTCGAGGAACTGCGCTTCATCCAGCATGCCCTCCTGCGTGATGTGCAGGTAGCGGGTATCGGCGCTTCTGGACGGCTCCGGTGGCATCGGTTGCAGGGCCGCACCGCGGAAAAACGCAACCTTGATGTAACGGGCGAAGCAATGGAAGCTGAGGAACCAGCCGGCATCGGCGGCCACCGCGTACATCGGCGAGTTCCACTTCACCGCCTTGTGCACGCCGGGCACGGCTTGGCCGATCAGTGCGTCGAGGCGTGCGCCGATGGGCTGCTTCCAGTCCGGCATGGCGGCGATGTACGCCTGCACCGGCGCATCACCCTCGCCCTTGGCGATCTGCGGATTTCCCCCGGACAGGAGCCTGGGTGCAGTGGAAGGTGCGGCTCGCTTGGAAGGCATCGCACGGCGCATGCATGGGAATGAAGCCGCAGACTAGCGCCATCGGCAGCCTGCGGTCACGGCGCACTGCGCCATCGCTTCAGTCCGCCAGCGAGGCCAGGAACTGGCGCCATTCGGGCAGCTGTCGTTGGCGTTGAAGCGAGCGCATCAGGAGCGCCATCACCACACCGAACAGGCCGCCCGCCAGCAATCCGGCACCCAGCAGCAGGCCGAGTGGACGCTCACCGCCCTGCCACAGCAGCAGCCACATCAGGGCGCACCAGAACAGGCCGAACAGCAGCCCCTGCACCAGCGCGTTGATGCGGAAACCGGCCAGGATCGGCGGCGGCACAGCGACGCCCATCCGCCACAGCGTCCGATGCAGCAACGGTGCGGACTGCGCGCGCGGCAGCCCCTTGTCGTCCAGCAGACGAAGCGCCGCGCGGATGCGGTCGGGATAGCGCAGGTCGTTCTTGTTCATCGCACGAACCTAGCGGATGCAGGAGCACAAACGCAAACGGCCGCCCGAAGGCGGCCGTCGCGGCAACAACCGGAGTTGTCTATCAGGCCTTTTCGGCCAGACGGGCAGCCTTGGCCTGCGCAGCGGCAGCCAGGTCTTCCTTGATGCGGGCAGCCTTGCCTTCCAGGCCACGCAGGTAGTACAGCTTGCCGGCGCGGACCTTGCCGCGGCGCTTCACTTCGACCGAGTCGATGATGGCGCTGTGGGTCTGGAAGACGCGCTCGACGCCGTAGCCGTGCGAGATCTTGCGGACGGTGAACGAGGAGTTCAGGCCGGCATTCTTGGTGCCGATCACAACGCCTTCGTAGGCCTGCACGCGCTCACGGTTGCCTTCCTTCACCTTCACGTTGACGACAACGGTGTCGCCCTGGCTGAACTTCGGCAGTTCGCGGGTGATCTGGGCGGATTCGAATTCCGCGACGATGGACTTGTTCAGCTTGCTCATGGGTTACACCGATTCTTGTTCGGGTGGGCGTGTCGATTCGACAACGTAGGCTCATGCAGTCACCGGACTGTGCTGCACGTTTGTTTTGGGTACTGCGCACGCCAGCCGGGGCCGGCGGGAATTGGCCATGATAGCCGATAACGCCAGCCCTGCGCTAGGGGCTGGCCTTTTGTTTCCGGGCCTGACGGCCCTGCTCCAGCAGTTTGCGGTCGGTCTTGCCCAGCGCCTGTTCATCCAGCAGGTCCGGGCGCCGCTGGGCGGTACGGACCAGGGACTGCTGGCGGCGCCAGGCGGCGATGGCCGCGTGGTTGCCCGAGCGCAGCACCTCCGGCACGTCACCCAGCGGGTGCTGGGCCGGCTGGCTGTAATGCGGGCAGTCGAGCAGGCCGAGGTCGCCCTCGAAGCTGTCCTGTGCCGCCGATTCAGCGTCGTTCAGGGCCCCCTCCTGCAGGCGGGCCACGGCGTCGATGATGACCGCTGCGCCCAGCTCGCCGCCGGACAGCACGTAGTCGCCGAGGGAAATCTCCTCGTCGACATTGGCTTCCAGGAAGCGCTCGTCGATGCCCTCGTAGCGCCCACAGAGCAGGACCATGCGCGGCAGCGCCGCCAGTTCACGGACCTTGGCCTGGGTCAACGGCGCCCCCTGCGGGCTGAGGTAGATCACCCTGGCCGGGGTCGGATCGGCATTGCGGATCGCCTGCAGGCAGGCCTGCAGCGGTTCGATCAGCATCACCATGCCCGGGCCACCGCCGAAGGGACGGTCGTCCACCCGGCGGTAGTTGCCTTCGGCGTAATCACGGGGATTCCAGCCGTGAAGGCTGAACAACCCTTTCTCCTGCGCGCGTCCGACCACGCCCAGTCCAGCAGACTGGGCGAGGAACTCGGGGAACAGGGTGATGACGTCGAAACGCATGCTCAGAACTCGGGATCCCAGTCGACCACGACCAGGTTCGCCTCGAAGTCCACCGAAACGACGAAGTCCGGCAGCACGAACGGGATCATCCGCTCGCGGTCGCCACGGACCACCACCACGTCGTTGGCACCGGTGCTGAACAGGTGCGAGACCTGGCCCAGGGCAACGCCCTCGGTCGTCTTCACGTCCAGGCCTTCCAGGTCGACCCAGTAATATTCATCCGGATTCGGCGGCGGCAGCGCGCTGCGCGGCACGTAGATCTCGGTGCCACGCATGGCTTCGACCGCGTCACGGTCCTCGACGCCGGGGAAACGCGCGACCAGGTGCTTGCCGCTGTCGCGACCCCGCACACCTTCAATCGTGGTTTCCACGCCGGACGGACTGCGCACGATCCATGGCTGGTAACGGAAAATGGCGGAACGTGGCTCGGTCCAGGACTCGAGCTTGATCTCGCCGCGCACACCAAAAGCGCCGACAATCCTGCCCAGCAGGATGCGGCGCTCGATATCTTTCATCTGCTTCAACCAGGAGGGCCACGCCGGAGCGTGGCCCGTCAGGATCAGGCCGCAGCGGCCTGGGACTTGGTCGCTTCCTTGATCAGGTTGCGGACCTTGTCGGTCGGCTGGGCGCCGTTCTTGACCCAATGGTCAACGCGGGCCAGATCCAGCTCGATGCGCTTCTCGGCGCCCTGGGCGACCGGGTTGTAGAAGCCAACGCGCTCGATGTTGCGGCCGTCGCGCGCGCTGCGCACGTCGGTGACGATGATGTGGTAGAACGGACGCTTCTTGGCGCCGCCGCGGGTCAGTCGAATCTTGACCATGGTGTGTTTTTCCTATTGCCCAGTCGCCAGGATGGCGAGGTAAGCGGGCGATTATAGCGGCAGAGCGTGGCCGAGCCAACCCCATGCGTCACGGTAGCGCCGGGCCATGCCCGGCGGCCGGCAGGCCATGCATCCGTTCAGGAAAGCGGTTGCCACGGCACGCCGGCCAGTACCGCCCTGCCCTGTTCAGCCAACGCCAGCGAGCCGGTCAGGGCCCGCCCATCAATGCTCTGCAGCGCCCAGAGTCCGCTGGCGTTGCAGGCAAACGCAGCCTGCACTCCATGCAGGGCGCCTGCCGGCAGGGGCCGGCACACCTGCGGTCCGTTCCAATGCGCACGCAGCAGGGCCTCTGCGGTACCCCGCAGCGCGGCGGCGCGTGGCCAGATCAGCTGGTGCCCATCATGCACGGCCACGTTCCAGGTCGTGCCCTCGCTGACGTGCCCCTGCGTGTCCACGAAAAGCGCGTCGTCAAACCCGTCGGCCATCGCCGCGCGCCGCTGCGCGAACAGGCCGAACGTGCCGACGTGCTTGATCTGCGGCAGCTCCCGCTGCCAGGTGACGCTGCGCACGCGCCGCGGCGCGGACAGCGATACCGGCGCGGATACCGCCACCAGCACATCGACCGCCACGCGGGCCAGTGGATCGCGAAAGTCGAAGTGACGCGAGAACACCGTCACCCGCAGCGAGGCGTCGGCAAGACCGGTCCTCTGCAGCGCCTGCGCCATCCAGCCCCGCACCTGCGCCGTGTCCAGCTCGCTGCCGAACAGTTCACGTGTGGCCTGCAACAGTCGAGCCAGATGCAGGTCCAATCCCTGCACTGCTCCGCCACGCACCTGCAGCGAGGTGAAGTGACCGTAATTCACCAGCGCCGGCAGCAGATCCTCCACCTGCGCCGGCTGGCCGTTGCAGGTCAGCATCATCGCAGCAGCGCCTGCGCCTGTTCCCACATGCCGCGCAGCACGTCGGCGGCCGGCTGGGCCGGCGCCATCCACGCCGCTTGCCCGGCCCAGGCCTGCATCGCCGCCAGCCGGTTCTCGCGTGTGGCCTGCGCGCGCATCGGCCCGGTCAGCCCGCGCTGTACCGGATACGGCCGTGGAGCCGGCGCACCGGCCGCCGCAGCGGCGCGTACATAGGGCGTTGCCAGGCCGCGGCCCAGTCGGCCACTGAACGCACGCGTCGGCCAGGTATCCTCCGGTTCCGTGATCGCCAGCGCGTCGGCCCAGGCCGGCGCCAGTGCTGCCTCCGGTGTGCGCAGGAACGCGGTGCCGATCTGCACCGCGCTGGCACCCAGCGTCAATGCCGCGGCGATGCCACGCCCGTCGGCGATGCCACCGGCCGCGATCACCGGAATTTGAAGATGGTCCGCAAGCCGCGGCAGCAGTGCGAACAGGCCGACCAGCTGGCGCTCGGCCAGCGCCGGATCGAAGGCCCCGCGATGGCCACCGGCTTCAGCCCCCTGTGCCACCACCGCATCGGCCCCGGCGTCCTGTGCAGCCCGCGCTTCGGCCAGCGTGGTGGCACAGGCGATCCAGGCAATGCCGGCGTCCTTCAACCGCTGCACATGCGCGGGGGAAAGCACGCCCATGATGGTCGAGGCCACCGCCGGGCGCGCGGCCAGCAACGCAGCGAACTGGTCTTCGAAATCGGCTGGCGTGGCATCGGCCGCACTGGCCGGCACCTCCGGTCCCCACTGCGCGAGGAAGGCACGGCTGGCGGATTCGGCGACCACGTCGCGCGTCGGCGCCGGGTCCGGCAACCACAGGTTCACCTGCGCCGGGCCGGTGGAAATGGCCCGGAACTCATCCATCCACCGCCCGATATCGGCGGCCGAGGAGAGCACCGCGCCCATTGCGCCCATGCTGCCGGCATTGGCCAGCGCCGCCGACAACGGCACCGGACAGGCACCGGCCATGGGGGCGAGGAGGATCGGAAGCTGCAATGAAAAACGCCGACAGAAGGCGTCGGCGCGTTCAAGAATCGGCGATGCGTTCACGCGACATACCTGCGGGAGAGGTCGCCGCCCAGCATACGCCAGTCGTTGCAGGCGGGGTCGGATCCGAACAGGTTCCGCCCCCGATGTTGATCAACGGAACGGCAGGCCGCGGCCACCCATGGCGCCCATCATGCCCTTCATGCTGCGCATCATGCCCTTCATGCCGCCGCCGGCCATTTTGCTCATCATCTTTTCCATCTGCATGTACTGCTTCATGAGCTTGTTGACGTCGGCCGGAGTCACGCCCGAGCCCTTGGCGATGCGCGCGCGGCGCGAGCCGTTGAGCAGGTTCGGGTTGCGCCGTTCCTTCTTGGTCATCGAACTGATGATGGCGATCATGCGTGGCACTTCCTTGCCCTGGCTGACCTGCTGCTTGAGGTGGTCCGGGATGTTGCCCAGGCCCGGCAGCTTGTCCATCAGGCCGCCGATGCCGCCCATGTTCTGCATCTGCTCCAGCTGGTCGCGCATGTCGTTCAGGTCGAACTTCTTGCCCTTGGCGACCTTCTCGGCCAGCTTGGCCGCCTTGTCCTTGTCGACCTGCTGCTCTACCTGCTCGACCAGCGACAGCACATCGCCCATGTCCAGGATGCGGCTGGCGATGCGGTCCGGATGGAACACATCCAGGCCGTCCGGCTTTTCGCTGACACCGACGAACTTGATCGGCTTGCCGGTGATGTAGCGCACACTCAGGGCGGCACCGCCACGGGCGTCACCGTCGGTCTTGGTCAGCACCACGCCGGTCAGCGGCAGCGCATCCCCGAAGGCCTTGGCGGTGTTGGCCGCGTCCTGGCCGGTCATGGCATCGACCACGAACAGAGTCTCGGCCGGGTTGACCGCTGCGTGCAGGGCCTTGATCTCGGCCATCATCGCTTCGTCGATGGCCAGGCGGCCGGCGGTATCGACCAGCAGCACGTCGACGAACGACTTGCGCGCATCGTCGATGGCGGCGCGGACGATGGCTTCCGGCTTCTGGTCGGCGCTGGACGGGAAGAACAGCACGCCGACCTGTTCGGCCAGGGTCTTCAGCTGCTCGATCGCCGCCGGACGGTAGACGTCGGCCGAGACCACCATCACCTTCTTCTTGCGCTTTTCCTTCAGGTGCTTGGCCAGCTTGCCCACGGTCGTGGTCTTGCCGGCGCCCTGCAGGCCCGCCATCAGGATGATGGCCGGCGCCGGCACGTTGAGGTTCAGGTCGCTGGCTTCAGCGCCCATCACCGCGGTCAGCTCGTCGCGGACGACCTTGATCAGCGCCTGGCCGGGGGTCAGCGACTTCAATACTTCCTGGCCAACGGCGCGCACCTTGATGCGCTCGATCAGCGCCTGTACCACCGGCAGCGCGACATCGGCCTCGAGCAGCGCGATGCGGACCTCACGGGTGGCCTCGCGGATGTTCTCCTCGGTCAGGCGGCCACGGCCGCGCAGGCGCTCGATGGTGCCGGAAAGGCGCTGGGTCAGGGACTCGAACATGCGGTGCGACCTGTCTGAAAACGGGGGACAATAAGGCACACAGTATAGCCGGTCCGCCCCTGCTCCCGGGCTGCGACACGGCGGCCGTCGCCAGCACCCCGGGGGTATGCGAAACTGCCACGATGACAATCGTTCTCATCGCCGTCCTGCTCTACCTGGCCGCCAGCGTCCTGCTGGTGCGCGCGCTCGGCCGCGATGGTGCCGTAGGTTCGCCCGCCTGGCTGTGGCCGGCGCTGCCAGCCATCGTGCTGCATGGCGGCTATCACGTGATGGTGGCGATGCGCACGAACGGCGGGCCGGACATGCATTTCTTCGCGGCGCTGTCGCTGGTCGGCCTGGGCATGGCCTGGCTGACGTCGCTGGTGGGTGCACGCGGCCGCATGTCCGCGCTGGGCGTGGTGGTGTTTCCGCTCGCGGCACTGTTGCTGCTGGCCTATCACGGCTATGGCCACGAGCCGAGCAAGGTGCTGGGCTGGCGGTTGGCCAGCCATGCCTGGCTGGCCCTGCTGGCCTACGCCACGCTGAGCATCGCGGCATTGCTGGCGATCATGCTGTGGCTGCAGGAACGCGCGCTGCGCCGCCGCGAATTCCGGCCCTGGCTGCACGCCCTGCCCCCGCTGGCCGATCTGGAAGCGCTGCTGTTCCGGGTCATCGCGGTGGGCTTCGCCCTGCTCACGCTGACCCTGGTCACCGGCGTCCTGTTCGTCGATGACCTGCTTGCACAGAAGCTGGTGCACAAGACCGTACTGAGCGTGCTGTCGTGGATCGTTTTCGGCGTGCTGCTGATCGGCCGCCGCCGCTACGGCTGGCGCGGGGTGAAGGCGGTGCACTGGACATTGACGGCCATGCTGTTGCTGCTGCTGGCCTTCTTCGGCAGCCAGTTCGCGATCGAGCTGGTGTTCGGACACTCCCGTTGATCGGATGACAGGTCCGCCGGGCATCGCCCGGCGGCGCAGAGCAGTGGCGCCGGGCCATGCCCCGGCGAGCGAGGCGTGCCTACAGGCCGTACCGCTCGATCACGTCAAGATGCGGCTGGCGATCCTGGTCGCAGGCTTCGGCCAGGCGCAGCCAGCACAGCGGATGTGCCCAGCCGGCGGTGGCCTGCTGCAGGAACCGGTGCAGCGCGAGCGGTGCGTGATCCTGAGGCTGGGCGATGGTGAACAGCAGCCCCGGCAGCGTGCCATCCTCGGCCTCCGGGTCGGTCACGGTGTAGTCGGGACGGCTGTGGGCCCAGATTTTCCAGCCCTGCGCCTCAACCGCCTCGACCAGGGCATTCCAGGCGTCCTCACCCGGATGGGCGCCGTCGATCAGCCAGCTGCGGGCGAAGCCGCCACGCTCCAGCACATGCACCTGTGCGTAGGTCGGGATGAAGTGCTCGCGTGCCTCCTCGTCTTCCGGTGCCGGATGCACCAGCGCCGCGTCGAACACCACCCAGTCACCCACCTGCTGGGCGCGGTTGGCCGGCGCGTTCTCGACGATGCGGGCGGTCACCGGGCCACTGCGCCGGGCGTAGTACTCCATCGGCTCGCCCTCTTCCTCGCTGCGGATGATCACCCAGCCCCACGGCTCTTCGACCACACCCTCGGTGCTGGACAGTTCCATGCCGATCGCCGCCGCCGACCGCCGCACGGCGTCCCAGTCATGCGCGGCGCTGGCGGCACTCATGTGGTCCCAATGCGCGGCATTGGGCTCCTCCAGCAGTTCGATCAGCTGCGCGTAGCAGGCCTGGGCATCGCTGAAGCGTCCGGTCTCCATGTACATGCGGGCCAGCGTGCCACGCGCGCCATGCGATCCCGGCGACAGCTCCAGCAGTGCCTTTGCGGCCAGCTCCAACGCCGGCCAGTCGGACACCCGGCGCGCGCGCTGCACCTCGCACCAGTGGGCGAACACCGGCACGCTGTCGCGGAACACATCCGCCAACCGGCGCAGGCCCGCGTCATCGCCCTGTTCGGCCAGCCACCGCATCAGCGTGTAGGCCGCGGCACCATCGTGCTGCGGATGCGCCGCCACGAAGTCCCACAGCAGTGTGCGTGCTTCGGCCTGCGCGCCGCAGGCATTGAGCGCCGAAGCCGCCGTGTCGGCCAACGGCTCATCATCGGGACACTGTGCGTGGGCCTGCAGCAACCATTGCGCCTCCTGCTCGGGATCGCGCGAGTGGTTCTGCTCCCCGCGCGCTTCCAGCCACGCCAGCAGCTCCGTGGCCGGCACCGGCAACGGCGCGACCTCCGGCAGGCTTTCCACGCGTGCAGCCAGGGCGGCCACCAGCGCGGACGCGCCGCGGTCCTGGCGCAGCTGCGGAAGGTGGGCACGGGCCAGGCCCAGCTGCCGCTGCGCCACCCAGCGCGCGCCCCGCTGCAGCGCCAGCTCCAGGCTGAGTGCAGCCACCTCGATCAACAGCCGGTGCGAACCGACGCGGGCGAAATGTTCGATGATGGTGTTGAAGCGCGTACCCAGGTCCCAGGTGTTGCGCGCCGGATCGCGCCGGCACAGCGCAGCGGCGGTGTTCGCCCACAGTCGCCAGTAGTTCGGCGTCAGTTCGCTCCACGGCACCATCTGCTGCAGCGCTTCTTCGTCGCGGCCCAGCTGTGCCAGCGCCCAGGCCTTGGACAGGCGGCGCGGCACGGTGCAGTTGGCCGGCTCATACTCGCCCGACGCGACCACCTCGGCCTCCCGCTTTTCGATCAGCGCCAGCGCTTCCTCAGCGCGGCCCAGGCCCAGAAGGATCTTGATCTGCATCTCCGGGAAGCTGTCGAACACCTCCTTGCCGCAGGCCTCGATCGCGTCGGCCTGTGCCTGCAGGTAATCCAGCGCCTCCTGGCCCCGATCGTCGTCCAGCAGCGCGTCCGCCTTCTCGCAGCTCAGGCACTGGAAGCAGGCCCAGCTCGGATCGATGCGTGCCAGGGTCTCGTCGCAGACCTCGACCCGTTCGGGCACCCAGCCGGGGCCGTCGATGTTGCCGTAGCAGGCGGCCAGATCCTGGGTCACGCAGATCGACTGCGGGCACTCCAGGGTGTCCTCGCGATGCGCACGCTCGAACAGCGCGACCGCCTCGCCCAGTGCACTTTCACCTTCGACGCGGTTGCCCACGCGGTTGCGCAGCGCCCAGTGGCCGACGTAGACATCGACCCAGGGATTGTCCAGCGCCTTGCCCAGCGCACGCGCCTCGGGCAACAGCGCATCGACGCGGTCGACCTGCAGCTCGCTGACGTCGTCTGCAAGGCGGTTCAGCAGGTGCGCGTTCTGCGCCTGCCCGGCCTGGCGCAGGTCGCCCTGCAGTTTTTCTACCCAGTTCCAGATGTCCATGAGGGAATTACGTGCTCCTGTCTAGCGAAGGCTGGATGAGAGCGGGCGTCAGCGCAGCATCTGCTGCAGCGCGCCCGCGATGTCGGTGAAGGCTCCATTGAGGTCGGGGCCTGCGGTTGCCGTCGTCCGCGCCAGGGGCCTGCCCTGCGCGGCGACGATGATCTTCAGGGAGCGCAGCAGGCGTGCGGCCGCTTCGGCCTGCGGGTGGCCTTCGCGCTGTGCGCGCAGCAGCGTCTGCACTGCGGTGTTGTCGAGGTTGAGATACAGCCGCGACGGTGCACGCGATTCGATGCGTGCAGTGAACTGGCGGGCCAGCCGCAGCGCGGCCATCGATACCCGCTTGTCGTTCTCGTCGTCCTCCAGCCGCTGCTTCAGTTCGGCCTCGCGGTCGGGCACCACCACCACCGGCAGTGCCTCCGGACTGAAGCGCGCCGGCAGCAGCTGCTCACCATCCCCCAACTGCTCACGCAGCCAGGCCAGCTGCCCCTCATCGAGGCTGTCATCGGTACGGAACAGTGCGCGGTTGCCCTGCTCGGTGCCCAGTTCCACCAGACGCAGGCCCTTGGCCTGGGCCCAGCGACGCAGGAACGGAACCACCGCATAACGATGGCCATGCGCGACCGGCACCCCCATCGCGCGGAACAGCATCTCTTCGAAACCGCCACCGTTGTCGAGGATCACATGCACGGCGCCGCGTGCCGGCAGCGCGCTGGCCGGCAGATCGCCCTGCGAGGTCGGCACGCGCACGTGCTCCACCAGCAGTTCGAACAGGCGGTCATCACACAGCGCCGCGCCCAGCAGCGCTTCGTTGTGGCGGGCCAGCACCCGGCGCCAGGCTTCAGGCTGCTGCCGTGCGACCTCGGCCAGGCCATCGATCAACGCCTCCAGCAGGGCATGCTGCACGGCGCGGTAATGATCATCGCGCTGCAGATCCTCACGACTGGCGGTGGGCGTCAGCCGCGAGGACTCGATCACGCCACCGATGAAGCCGGCCCAGGGCGGGAGCAGGTCACGTGCATCGTCGTCCAGCAGCATGCCGCGCACGAACACTGACAGATTGCGGTTGTCACTGGTGCCATAGGTGGCGCCATCCTGCACCCACAACAGGCCCGTGGCGTCGCTGACGCCATCGGCGCGCAGCGGCAGGGTGACGATGGGCTCGAAGTCATGCTCGAAACGCGCGGCGAACTGCAGGGACTGCCGGCGCGCCTGCACCGGGTGCAACGCGACCTCGCCCTGCCCCCGCCACGGCGGCGGCTCCGGATTGATCGCCAAGGTGGCGGCACCGATGAAGATTGGTTCGGACAGCAGTGCGCAGTACCGCCCCAGCACCTCGTGCAGGCGTGCTTCGTTGGCCAGCGGCAGGAAGTCAGGGTGCAGTTCCAGCTCGACTTCGGTTCCGATCTCGCGCGCGGGCACTTCGCTGACCGTGTACTGCTCGGCATTGCTGGACACGTACAGATGGCCGAGTTCCGGCGTCTGGTAGGAGGTGGTGCGAACGCTGACCCGACGCGCCAGCACGAAGGCGGACAGGAAGCCGAGACCGAACATGCCGATCAGGCCATCCTCGTCGGCGCCGCCCTGGCGCAGGCCACGGGTGTAGCCGACACCGACGGTCGCCAGGTAATCGTGGATCTCCTGGCGGGTCAGGCCCGCCCCGGTATCGCTGATGCGCAGCACGCCGGCGGTGGCGTCGACCTGGACGGAGATCCGGGAAGGCACGTCCCTGCCCGGCTGCTCGATGCGACGGCGGATGATCGAGTCATGCGCGTTCTGCACCAGCTCGCGCAGGGCCACCATCGGCGTGGAGTACAGGTGCTTGCCCAGCACCGTCATCAGTCCATTGAGGTCGACGCCCGCACGGCGGATTTCGGCGGCGGGGGCGGTAAGCGCGGGGTCCTGCATGTAATCGTTTACTCCTGGGCGCGGAAAGGCGCCACAGGGCGCCTTTGTCGAGCGGGAAAAACTAGCACACGGAGGCTGACCGTAGCCGCATCTGACGTCTGCTGGGTCTGGCCCATGCCCGGCGGTCCTTCGCCGGGGAAGCAGACGCGCGTGGCCCGGCTCAACAGGATCGCGGCCGCCGGCGCGCCTCCGATGGAATCACGCTGCGTCGATCGCCTCGGACAGGCGCTCCACGGCGATCACCTCCATGCCCTTGACCGAGCCCCCCTTGGGCGCATTGGCCTTCGGCACGATCGCACGCCTGAAACCATGGGTGGCCGCCTCGCGCAGCCGGTCCTCACCATTGGGCACCGGGCGGATCTCGCCGGACAGGCCCACTTCGCCGAAGGCGATTGTCTTCTCGGCCAACGGCCGGTCCTGCAGCGAAGACAGCACCGCCAGCAGCACCGGGAGGTCGGCGGCCGTCTCCTGCACGCGGATGCCGCCGACGACATTGACGAACACATCCTGGTCGCCCACCAGCACACCGCCGTGCCGGTGCAGCACCGCCAGCAGCATGGCCAGACGATTCTGCTCCAGGCCTACGGCGACACGGCGCGGGTTCGACAGCGGCGACGCGTCGACCAGCGCCTGTACCTCCACCAGCAGCGGACGGGTTCCTTCACGGGTCACCATCACGCAGCTGCCGGGCTGATGCGTACTGCCACCGGACAGGAAGATGGCCGAAGGATTGGAAACCTCCTTCAGGCCCTTGTCGCCCATGGCGAACACACCCAACTCGTTGACCGCACCGAAACGGTTCTTGAACGCACGCAGCAGCCGGAAACGGCTGCCGCTTTCGCCTTCGAAGTACAGCACCGCATCGACCATATGTTCCAGCACACGCGGGCCGGCGATGCCACCTTCCTTGGTGACGTGGCCGACCAGGAACACGGCGGTGCCGGTTTCCTTGGCGAAACGCACCAGCCGTGCGGCACTCTCGCGCACCTGGCTGACCGACCCCGGTGCGGCGGTCAGGCTTTCCGTCCACAGCGTCTGCACCGAGTCGGCCACGATCAGGCGCGGGCCGGCCTTGGCCGCGTGCTGGAGGATCGACTCGACGCCGGTTTCAGCGAGCGCGTTGACGCCATCCAGGGGCAGTTCCAGCCGATGCGCGCGACCGGCCACCTGGGCCAAAGACTCCTCGCCGGTGACGTAGAGCACCGGCAGCTCGGCCGCCATCCTGGCGACCGCCTGCAGCAGCAGGGTCGACTTGCCGATGCCGGGATCGCCGCCGACCAGCACCACCGCCCCCTCCACCAGGCCGCCGCCAAGCACACGGTCGAACTCGCCGATGCCGGTGCTGACCCGGCGATGCTCGGTCTGCTCCACGTCCTTCAGGGCGGTGATCTTCGGCGGATCGACCTTGCCCGCCCAGCCGGCCCGCCGCGATGCCGGCGCCTTGGCCGCCGCCGCGCTTTCCAGGACGATTTCCGACAGCGAATTCCAGGCATTGCACTCGGTGCACTGGCCCTGCCATTTGCTGTACTCGGCGCCGCATTCATTGCAGACGTAGGCGGTGCGGGCTTTTGCCATCTGGGAATTTCCTGCGGCGGGGACGGGCGTGGCAGGATAGCCGAGCCCGGTCGCAGGTGCTGCGACCGCTCAAGTACCGCCCACCTGCGCCGATAGGGGTCGCGGGCGTGCGCCTTGCGGGCGCCCCTCCCTTTCCCACTGGATTCAACATGACTGGAAGTTACAGTCAGAGCCTGGTCGCCATCTCTCTGCTGGTGGCCATTCTTGCTTCGTACACGGCCCTGGACATGGCCGGGCGTGTCGCCAGCGCGCAGGGACGCGTCGCCCGCTGGTGGCTGGCCGGTGGCGCCGCCGCGATGGGCCTGGGCATCTGGTCGATGCACTTCATCGGCATGCTGGCGTTCGATCTGCCGATCCCGATCGGTTACGACCTGGCCATCACCCTCTACTCCCTGGCGGTGTCGATCGCCGCATCGGCCTATGCGCTGTGGCTGGTCTCCCGCCCCAGCCTGCCGCGACGGCGGCTGCTGGCCGGTGCGGTGCTGATGGGCACCGGCATCGCCGCCATGCATTACCTGGGCATGGCCGCCATGCGCATGCAGCCCGGCATCGACTACCACCCAGGATGGTTCGCGACATCGATCGTGGTGGCCATCGGCGCAGCCGGCGCTGCGCTGTGGATCGCCTTCCGCCTGCGCACCGAGCAGCGCAACACGCTGCGCCTGCGCCTGCTCGCCTCGCTGGTGATGGGGCTGGCCATCGTCGGCATGCATTACACCGGCATGGCCGCCGCACGCTTTGCGGACGGCAGCATCTGCGGTGCCGTGGTCAGTGGCGGCATCGATGCCCGCTGGCTGGCGGTACTGGTCATCGTCACCACCGTGGCGACGCTTGGCATTGCGCTGGTGGCCTCCCTGTTCGATCGCCAGATGCGGGTCCGTACCGGGCTGCTGGCCGATTCGCTGGCGCACGCCAACAACCGGCTGATCCAGGCCGCGCTGCACGACCCGCTGACCCAGCTGCCCAACCGCATGCTGCTGCAGGACCGCATCGAACAGGCCATCGAGAAAGCCTGCCGGCACCAGCACGCGGTGGCCGTGATGTTCTGCGATCTTGACGGATTCAAGGCGGTCAACGACGCCTACGGTCATCAACTGGGTGATCGCCTGCTGGTCGCCGTCGCGCAACGCATCGGCGGCCTGCTGCGACCGCAGGACACCTTCGCGCGCCTGGGCGGGGACGAATTCGTGATCGTGCTGGCGATCGACATCCCGGATGACGCCGTGGTCGTCGCAGAGCGCATCATCGCCGCGGCCAGCGAGCCTTTCATTCTCGACGCGGCCGAGCTGCAGGTCAGCGCCAGCCTCGGCATCGCCCTGTACCCGGACGACGCCGGCAACGAACGCGAGCTGATGGCCCACGCCGATGCAGCCATGTACCACACCAAGGACACTGGCCGGAACGGCTACACGTTCTTCACTCCCTCGATGCAGCTCAGTGCAAACCGCCAGCTGCGGCTGCTGCAGGATCTGCGCAAGGCCATCGCCCGGGACGAACTGGTGCTGCACTACCAGCCGAAATTTCCCGCCGCCGATGCCCCCGCCAGCGGCGCCGAAGCGCTGCTGCGCTGGCAGCACCCGGAACTGGGCCTGCTGGCACCGGACGTGTTCATCCCGATCGCCGAGCGCAGCGGGCTGATCCTGCCGATCGGTGACTGGGTGCTGGATCGCGCCTGCGCCCAGCTGCGTGCGTGGCATGATGCCGGCCATCGCGGCTGGACGATGGCGGTCAACCTGTCTCCCCTGCAGTTCGCCTCGCCGACGCTGCTGGCCAGCGTGCGTGCGGCGCTGGAACGACACGCCATCGATCCGCCTCTGCTGACGCTTGAGATCACCGAAACGACTGCGATGAAGAATGTCGACGCGAGCCTGGCGATTCTCAACGATCTCACCGCGATGGGCGTGCACATCGCCATCGACGATTTCGGCACCGGCTATTCCAGCCTGCTCTACCTCAAGCGCATGCCGGCCACCGAGCTGAAGATCGACCGGGCCTTCGTGCACGACCTGGAACGCAATGCCGAAGACGCCGCGATCGTCTCCTCGATCATCGCCCTGGGCCGTACGCTGCAGTTGCAGGTGGTGGCCGAGGGCGTGGAGACCCAGGCCCAGCGCGAGTATCTGAGCGAACTGGGCTGCGACCAGCTGCAGGGCTACCACCTGGGTCGGCCGATGGATGCCGAGGAGTTCCTGCGCAAGGTGGGGTGAGGCCCGTCGTGCGAGTTCGGAGCCCTCGCCTGCGACATGGGATCCGACCCCATCCACCCGACAACAGAAAGGCCGCCCGGGGGCGGCCTTTCTGCGTGGCAACGTCGCGGGGACGTCAGTGCATCATATGCACGTTCATGTTGTGCATGACCCACAGGGTGCCGACCACGATGATGCCGATCACCACGATGGTGAAGGCAGCAGCGTTGACGTTCCAGCGGCTCTCCGAGGAGCGGTCCAGGTGCAGGAAGAACACCAGGTGGACCAGCATCTGCAGCACGGCGGTGATCGCGATCACCACACCGTTGACGGTGCGGGAGAAGTCGCCCGACATCACCATCCAGAACGGGATGACGGTCAGCACCACTGCCAGCACGAAGCCGATCAGGTACGACTTCACGCTGCCGTGGCTTTCGCCACCGGTGCCATGATCGTGTGCGTGGTTGTCATGTGCCATTACAGCGCTCCATTGAGGTAGACGACGGAGAACACGCCGATCCAGATCAGGTCCAGGAAGTGCCAGAACAGGCTCAGGCACGCCATGCGGGTCTTGTTGGTCGGGGTCAGGCCGTACTTCTTCAGCTGCACGAACATCACCAGCAGCCACAGCAGGCCGGCGCTGACGTGCAGGCCGTGGGTACCGACCAGGGCGAAGAACGCCGACAGGAAGGCACTGCGGTCCGGACCATAGCCCTGGTGGATCAGGTGCTGGAATTCCCACACTTCCATGCACATGAAGCCGAAGCCCAGCAGCCAGGTGATTGCCAGCCACAGGTACATCTGACCCACCTGCTTGCGGTGCAGGGCGATCATGCCCAGACCGAAGGTCAGCGAGGAGGTCAGCAGCAGCGCGGTTTCCCAGGCCACGAACGACAGTTCGAACAGGTCCTTCGGACCGGGGCCACCATCGGTGCCGCCGGCCAGCACCACATAGGTGGCGAACAGCGACGCGAAGATGAGGCAGTCGCTCATCAGGTACACCCAGAAACCGAAGACGGTGTTGCCGCCGGTGTCGTGATGCTCGTGGTCGTCATGGGCCGCCGCATGCGCGGCGTGCCCGTGGCTCAGGGTCGAGGTATTGGTGCTCATGCCTTCAGCTCCGACTTCACCAGGCCCTGGGCTTCCAGGTGCTTGCGGTGTTCGTTCTCGATGCGTTCCACCTCGGCGGCCGGGACCCAGTAGTCCACGTCCTGGTCGAAGGTGCGGTAGATGAACGTGGCGATCATGCCGACGAAGCCGACGATGGCCAGCCACCAGATGTGCCAGATCATCGCGAAGCCGAACACCAGGCTGAAGGCACCGATGACAACACCCGTGCCGGTATTGCGCGGCATGTGGATGTCGGTGTACTTCGCCGGCTTCGGCCAGGCCTCACCGCGCTGCTTGCGCTCCCAGAAATCGTCCAGCTCGGTGACGTCCGGCAGCGTGGCGAAGTTGTAGAACGCCGGCGGCGAAGAGGTTTCCCACTCCAGCGTACGGGCATCCCACGGATCGCCGGTCAGGTCGACGGTCTTCTTGCGGTCGCGGATCGACACGGCCACCTGGATGATCTGGCACAGGATGCCGGCACCGACGATGAAGGCACCTGCAGCAGCAACCAGCAGCAGCGGCTCATAGGCCGGATTGACCGTGCTCTGCAGGCGACGGGTCATGCCCATGAAGCCCAGCACGTACATCGGCATGAAGGTCACGTAGAAGCCGATGAACCAGCACCAGAACGCGCACTTGCCCCAGAACTCGTTGAGGCGGAAGCCGAACATCTTCGGCCACCAGTAGGTGATGCCCGCGAACATGCCGAACACCACGCCGCCGATGATCACGTTATGGAAGTGCGCGATCAGGAACAGGCTGTTGTGCAGCACGAAATCGATGGCCGGGATGGCCAGCATCACGCCGGTCATGCCGCCGATGGTGAAGGTGACCATGAAGCCGATCGTCCACAGCACCGGCGTGGTGAACTGCACGCGGCCGCGGAACATGGTGAACAGCCAGTTGAAGATCTTCACGCCCGTGGGAATGGAGATGATCATCGTCGTGATGCCGAAGAAGGCATTGACGTTGGCACCCGAACCCATGGTGAAGAAGTGGTGCAGCCACACGATGAACGACAGCACGCCGATGCAGGCGGTGGCGTAGACCATGCCCTTGTAACCGAACAGGGCCTTGCGCGAATACGTGGCGATCACTTCCGAGAACACGCCGAACGCCGGCAGGACCAGGATGTACACCTCCGGGTGGCCCCAGATCCAGATCAGGTTGATGTACAGCATGGCGTTGCCGCCACCGTCATTGGTGAAGAAGTGCGTACCCAGGTAACGGTCCAGGGTCAGCAGCACCAGGGTGATGGTCAGCACCGGGAAGGCAGCGACGATCAGCACGTTGGTCACCAGGGCAGTCCAGGTGAACACCGGCATCTGCATCAGCTTCATGCTCGGCGTGCGCATCTTGAGGATGGTGATGAAGAAGTTGATACCACTCAGCGTGGTACCCAGACCCGCCACCTGTAGACCCCAGATGTAGTAGTCCATGCCTACGCTTGGACTGTATTCGATCCCCGACAAGGGCGGGAATGCCAGCCAGCCGGTGGCGGCGAACTCACCGATCCACAGCGACAGCATGATCAGCACCGCACCGGCGACGAACAGCCAGAAGCTGAGCGAGTTGACGAACGGGAACGCGACGTCGCGCGCACCGATCTGCAGCGGCACGGCCAGATTCATCAGGCCGGTGATCAACGGCATCGCCACGAAGAAGATCATGATCACGCCGTGGGCGGTGAAGATCTGGTCGTAGTGGTGCGGCGGCAGGTAACCCTCGGAGCCACCGACGGCGATGGCCTGCTGGGTGCGCATCATGATCGCGTCGGAGAAACCGCGCAGCAGCATGACGAAGGCGACGATGAGGTACATCACGCCGATCTTCTTGTGATCCACCGAGGTGAACCACTCCTTCCACAGATAGCCCCACAGCTTGAACTTGGTGATCAGGGCGACGACGCCCAGGCCACCCAGCACCGCACCGACCAGTGTGGTCAGCACGATCGGATCGTGGGGGATCGACTCAAGAGAGAGTTTTCCCAGCATGTTCATTCTCCCGAGCCCGCATGACCGGCGTGGCCGGCGTGCTCGTGTTCAGTGGCATCCAGGTTTTCCCCGGACTCCTTGGACTTGTGCTCTTCGCTCGGGGCGTGGCCTTCGTGCCCTTCATGGCTGGCAGCATCGGCGGCAGCGGCGCCCGCATGGGCGTGCTTCATGCCGTAGTGCTTGTTGTCGCCCATGTGCTTGGCGATGACCCAGTCGAACAGGCCCTCCTCGGACCGGCCGTAGTAGGTCACCGGATACCACTCGGCATTGCGCGCTTCACCCAGGGCCTTGAACGAAGTCTTGTCCAGCGTCTGCTCACCGGCGCGGACCTGGTCCAGCCACTGGCGGTACTCGGCATCGGTGACCGAATAGGCAGTGAAGTGCATCTTGGCGAAGCCCGCACCGCTGTAGTGCGAGGACATGCCCGGGAATTCACCGGTTTCGTTGGCGATCAGGTGGAGCTTGGTCTCCATCGCCGCCATCGAATAGATCATGCTGCCCAGGTGCGGGATGAAGAAGGCATTCATCACCGTGTCGGAGGTGATCTTGAAGTTCAGCGGAGTGTTGACCGGGAACTTGATCTCGTTGACGACCGCGATCTTCTCTTCCGGATAGATGAACAGCCACTTCCAGTCCAGCGAGATCGCCTCGATGGTGACCGGCTTGACGTCCGATTCCAGCGGCTTGTACGGATCCAGCGCGTGCGAGGAGCGCCAGGTCAGCACGGCCAGCACCAGCACGATCATGCAGGGGATCGACCACACCACCACCTCGATCGCCGTCGAGTGCGACCACTTCGGCTCGTAACGGGCCTTGGTGTTGGAAGCGCGGTACTTCCACGCGAAGGTCAGGGTCATGATGATGACCGGGATGACGACCAGCAGCATGAGCACGGTGGCCGTGATCAGCAGGGTCTTCTCATCCTGGCCGATCTGGCCCTTCGGACTGAGGATGGCCACGGCATCGCAGCCGGTGAGCATCACCAGCACTGCGAGCAGCAGGCCCGGGCGCAACCAGCGCCCAAGGGTTTTCAACGGAATCATCGGTCGATCCAATTGCGAGGGAATGCCGTTCCCCGTCCTGCCCGCTCCGGCCAAAGCCGGTCCCACCCGTCCGGAGACAGGCAGGGAGGTGGGGTCGAGTCAGCCTTGCAATTTTAGGCCGTCACCCACCATTTAAGAAAGGCATTGACAATGATCCACCGCAGGAAAGGCCCCATTCTGGCTGCGACACGTTGTCGCACCGTGCGAGCGATGGGGCCCGGGGCATCGCAGCCGCAGGTGTCGCCGCGCCGGAATCCCTCGTTCGGCAAAGTCGAATGAACGCATTCAGGCAACAACACCCTCTACAGCGAGGAAGGATCGGATGACAAGGCCGTTTAGTGCTGAACGCATCGACCACGTGGTGTTCCGGGTTCGCGACCTGACGCGGAGCGTGGCGTTCTACGAGCAGGTGCTGGGCTGCGAAGTGGTGCGGCGGCGCGATCATCTGGGCCTGGTGCATCTGCGCGCCGGGGCTTCGATGATCGACCTGGTGAGCCTGGACGGCTCGTTGGGCCAGCGCGGCGGGCGCGGACCCGATGCGCAGGGTCGCAACACCGATCATCTGTGCCTGCGCATCACTCCCTTCGACGAGGCGGCCCTGGCGGCACACCTGCAGGCGTTTGGCGTCCCGGTAGCCGGCCCGGCCGAAGTCAATTTCGGCGCCGAGGGCGATGGACCATCGCTCTACTTCAACGACCCCGATGGCAACACCCTTGAACTGAAGGGGCCAGCCGCAACCGCATGAGCGCGGACGGTGACCGGGATGTCGGGCGTATCTGGGCGAGCGACGCGATGCGTGTCGTTAATGCCACCCCGATGCCATATGAATGAATCATGAACACTCAGGTGCAGGACTGGGCGAGACTTTCCCCATGCAGCGTTATCACATCCTGAAATCGGGGATTCGCATGTCGATGTGTCGGACCACCAACGCGGTGCAGGGCCGACACTCAGCACCCTTAAATTATGTTGAAAACCTGCCTGCGGAATCGTCTGGATCCCGCGCAGGAGGCTTGCGCCCGCACCGATCCGGAATGGCTGTCTTTGACCGCGCACTCCACCAAGGGACTCATATCGACCAATGAACAGATGGCTTACAGGAACAGTTGTAGCAGGGGCAGTGGTGGCGATCACGTTTGCCGCGATCTACTCCACTTCGCAGATACCCGCTCCCGGCGCCAACACCGGCGTAGTGGCGCTGACGCAAGGCCAGAACGGCGCTGCTTCAGTACCGTCACTCGCAGCGGCGCAGAGACTTGAGGCAGAGAACAAGATTCCGCCAGGCTCGTTCAAGCCCATGGGCCCCAAAGCCTACGAAATCATCCGCGGCAACCACATCCGGCCTCCCGGCGATGCACTGGCACACGTACTGCAGTTGATCGACCGATCCAGATCAGGTGACGCGAACGCGGCCTACGACATCTACCTGACGGTAAGGGAGTGCAATACCTTCACTTCGCAGCACGCGGATGAACTTGCGGAGTCGGCCAGATCGGTTGGAAACGAAGGGCAGTTCCTGCAGAGGTCCGAACGAAAACTCAAGGAATGCGAATCCCTGGTTCTGCAAAAAGACATCTATGAGGAAGATTGGTTGTCAACTGCCGCCGCGATGGGTTCGCAGTCGGCGATGAGGACGTATGCGAACTCGCCGGAGGAAGTCCTGGGCTCGCTGGACAAGGCGGTCAGCGATCCAGACAAGGTGGCTGAATGGCGGAGCAATGCCCGGCAGTACCTGACAGAGCTTTCCAGTCAAGGAAACGTCTCCGCCCTCTGGGATCTCGCCAGCGCCTACACCTACGGCGGCGTGGTCGACGCCGACCCTGTCATGGCAGCCGCGTACTCGCGCGTGGTGAGCAGGGTGAACTCCAGTTTTATCGCCCCGGACCAGGTGTCCGATATGGAAAGGAGATTGAACGCAAAGGAAATGATGCGAGCGAAGTCTGCTTCTGACGAGATCTACAACAAATGCTGCGTTAAACAATAAGGAAATCAAGCATGCAGAGTAAGCGTTTTGCAAACGCTGCAAGTTTCAAGGGAGTGATCTGTGCCTCGGCTATTGCAGCTGCGTTCTGCACGGCCATTGATACTGCGGATGCAGCCAAGCGAGCCAGTGTCCTGCAATGCGGTCATTGCGCGGTAAGCACGCCTGACCCGGATGGAAGCACCCGCAGTGTACTACTGGGCGAAAAAGGGCGATTGAACGCTTGGGGTGCCCAAGGGCTGAAGACAGGCGATACGGTGGTGGTCTGCAACGGAATCGAATGCGTCGAGTACACCTGGCGCGGAAATGATCGCTTCAATTCCGGAACGGTCATTTCAACGGTTCTGCCCCCACCCGCGCAGGGTGGTGGCGGCGGTGGTGGTGACTTCGGCGGAGGCTACGGGGGGGGGAGCTGGGGCGATTGGGGCGATTGGGGTGGTGGTGGTGGCGGTGGTGGTGGTGGTGGTGGTGATTGTTGCGGGCGGGTCATAGTTGGCCCCATCGAACAGCAGTGAATGCCGGCAGCAAACGCACAGGCGACTGCGACCGCAGCGCCACGCTGGTGTCAGTCATGAAGCACACTTGAACCTTCAACGGTCTGGAGACTGATCACCTCCAGGTAGCAAGACGGCGGATCCTGGAACTCGAGCAGGGATCCGCCAATCAACGCTGCCCCACCCTGTACAACAGGAACTCTGACTGACCGCCATCGCTTCGCCGTATCGAGTGACACGCGCTTGCAGTACGAGCAGCGGCATGAGTACATACAACCATGCATTTGGACGCCGCCGCCAAATGAAATGGACAGTTGCGCGTTACTGGGCACCATCGTCAAACGGGGCCGCCCCGGGGACTGCGAAGCCCTGAGCTGCCGGCTCGCACGCCCGGGAGGCGCCATTTGCCATCTGACGCCCAAGGCATGTCGCCTCAGCAAGTGACGATGCATTCTGCGCCTATCCGCTGCGGAGGCTGATGGAAGTGGCGTCGTGATCGGGACAGCGCCGTAATGCGTACCGTGCGGCACGCTACTGTTGGCAGCATCTCCTGGAACGCTTGTTCCGCAATCGATCTGCGGCGTGGCGCGTGTGCAGCGAATGACGAGAGCCGGACAGAGAACGATCGCGTACGACCCAGAGCGGCACGGATCTGCGCCTCGGCATCGGCATCGGCATGGATCAGATACGCGATGACGTCCTCCTCAATCGGCAGGGGACCGCGGATGAACGCAGTCAGCGCAGTACAGGAGGCTCGCCGCCAGTTGTCAGGAAGTCAACTGCCACCCGTCGCCGCTCCCCTCCAGCCGGCACCTTGACTGCGCTGTGCGGGCGGTAGAGGCGGATCAGCCGCCGGTGGACGCCTGACAACCGGCGACCGGACCGCATCGCTGGCGCCTGCATCACAGCCGACGTGCCGCCCGCAGCACGCCCCCGCCCGGCGGGCGAGGAAGTCCTTCCTGCATCAGAACCGGTAACCCAGCCCCAGCTGCACGCCATTCTGCAGCTGGCCGTCGCGGCGCTCGCCCACGTAGTCGACCATCACCGACAGGCGCTCGCTGGCCCGGCTGGTCACACCCAGGTTCCAGCTCAGCACCTGCTCGCCCACCGTCTGGCTGTTGCTGCCGAACATCATCCGCATGGGCCAGATACGCAATGACGTCCGCCTCAATCGGCGGGGGAACCGCGGATGAAGGCAGTCAGCGAAGCACGGGGGGCTCGCCACCCGATGGCAGGAACTCGACTGCCACCCCTCGCCGCTCCCCGCCAGCCGGTACCTTGACTGCGCTGCGCCAGCGCGCCGCCGCCGCCCGCGCAGCCTGGTCCAGCGCCAGGACGCCGCTGCTCCTCTGCACAAGGACCGAGGTCACCTGCCCGTCCTCCCAGACATCAACCACCAGCAACATACGCACGTTACGGGCAACGACGGTGCCTTCCGGCAAAGGCGGCAACGGCTCGGGTGTGAAGCCGGCCGCGGCCAGATCCACACGTAGCGTTCCCCGATCGCCCTCCGCCGTATTGGGCGGCCCGCCGTCTTCCTGCGCAGGGGCTGCGGGCGCCCGGGGCCGCGGCGGCACCCACAACCCTGTGCCATCGGCCAGCGTTCCGCGTGGCGGCAGCGCTCGCTCTGCGTCGGGCTCATCCGAGGGCGACGTCGCCGACACCACTGGCAGGCCCGGCTCTGCCATCCCGCCAGGCGAGGCCGCCGTGTCGCCGCCAGCGTCATCACTTGTACCCTCAGAAACCTTGTCGGCAGCCGGCCCGAGCAGCACCGAGGCCCGCGCCTCCAGAATGCGGGAGCGCTCCCTGCTGCCGCGCGACATCATGATGGCCCCCAGGCGCACGTCGCTGCCCAGCAGGATGTTGCCGGTATTGAGGTAGTCACGCGAGTCCACGCCGCTGCGCAGCCGTCGTTCCAACTGGCCGGCTACCACGCGCGCGCCCAGCGCCAGTTCCTCGTCCTGGTCGGCCATCACTTCGCTGTAGGCCTCCCATACAGGAACTTCGTTGGGCGCATAGGCCAGCACCTGTTCCAAGAGGGTCTGTATCCGATACAGGCGCTCCTGCAATGGCAACTCGTCCAACGCAGGGGGCAGCTGCCGCCTGCCGAAGAAGCTGCGCACCGACAGCGCTCGCATGTCCTCGGTCAACAGCGCCAGAGCAATGGCCGGGCGGCGTGGCGACGCAGCCCACATCTGCCGAAGCAGCTCGGTCGCTTCTGCGTCCAGCGCCTTGTATTCCGGCTTCCGCCTTGCCTCCAATACGCTGCGATCGGTGGCGCCGGTACGGCTGGGCGGCGAAAGTGCTTTCATCTTGCCCACCACTGCATTGTATTGGTCAAGCAGGCGCGCGAACTCAGTCGAATGGTCGGACGAGCGCGGCCAGAGCCGAGCAGATGCCTTCAGCCCGTCCAACAGGTGATCGACCTGCGCCAGGTCTCCGCGGGCGCCGGCGCGCATCGCCACCTCGAGTGTCTGCAGCGAATCCTGTTCGAATGCCTCGCGCGAACTCCATTGCCGCTTCTCACGCGCCGGGTCGTTCGCCCCTACGTAGATCGAATGTGGCGCGCTGCGATCAACAGGGTCCCCACCACCGGAAAACACCACCACCACGCCAAAACCCAGGCCCAGTATCAGCGCCGCCACCAGGTAATCGCCGGACCGATCCAGCCAGGCCACGCGCAGCAGCGACAGCACCGACACCGTGCCGCCCAGCATCACCGCTGCACGGAAGGCAGCGCGGCCATCGCTGATGGAAGGGCGGGCTCCCAGATGGCCCAGCACATCAAACGTGGAGTAAACCTGACCGCCCAGCCACGCCCACAACGGCGTCAGGCCAATCAGAACCGCCAGCAGAACGGCCAGCCAGCCCAGCCACTTCACGGCCGCTTTCCCAGGATCACGATCGGCACGCACAGGATGTAGAACAGCACGCCCAGCAGGAGCATGCCGGACTGCACGGCCAGCTCGAAGCCATCCCACCAGCCCGGCGAGGGCAGCGCGCTGTAGGCACGCCAAGCCGGCATGCCCCAGCCGGCCACCCAGCCCAGCAGCAGGGTGCCGATCACGGCCATCGTAACGCGCGACCCCAGGCCGGGAAGCTGGCTGGTCGCGGCAGCAGTGCCCGGAGCGGCCGGCCTAGCTGCCGGCCGCCCTGCCGGACGCGTCGCTACTGGCGGCTGTAGGGGCGAGGCCGTGCGGGTACGTTTGCGCTTGCGACCGCGGCCCTTGCCGCCGTTCGTCTGCTGTGCCACGCGCGCACTGCGTGCGACCAGGCCGGCGCGCGCGCACGCCGCGCAGGGTAGCCCGGCAAAGTGCTGGTGGCTGGCATCCTGACTGCACGCCACCAACTGGCCGCCGCTTCGCTGCGCGTAGCCCATCAGCAGCGACGACCACTCCTGCGCCGATGGACGGCGCTGCGGCTGCGCCGAGAACGCGCGATCAAACAGATCGCGCAGAGCCGGCGGGAACATTTCATGGCCACTGACCGGTGCGGGCAGCAGGCGGCTGATGCCGCGCCGGCCGTAGGGATACAACCGCGCAGCGATGCGCCCAGGCAGGTCGTTGGGCACGTCGCCCCCCTGGGGGCGCCCGGCGTACGGATGCAGGCCCGAATTGAGCAGCTGGAATACGATCACCGCCAATGCGAAGCGATCCTGCGCCTCTTCCTCGCCAGGCGTGACCCCACGCTGCTGGAACTCGGCCGCCAGATAATCGGTGGTCACCTGGCCGGCCGGGAAACGCTCGTCCTTGCCCTGGATGCTGAAGCCATCGCAATCAAGCATGGCGATGAACAGCGAATCGCGGTAGAAGCGGACATTCAGCGGCTTGAGATCGACCACGTAGTGCTGACAGCGGTGCAAGGCAGCCAAGGTCGCCGCCAGATTCGCAGCCAGGGTCATCTTCGCGCCCAGACCGGTGGGCAGCTTTTCAACGCGTGCCTGCCGTTCCTGCAGTACATGCTCAAGATCGGTGGTGGCCGACACGTCCAGGATCGGCATGCTGAAGCCGATGAAGCGCCCGCCACGGTCACGGAGCAGACCGGTCGGCCATGCGATCTGCACACGTTCGCGCCCACCCTCACGGAGCGTCGGCAGATCCGGCTGCAGTTCCAGCATTGCCCGCAGCTTGCGCTCGTAGAACGGCACGTCCTTGGCCGAGTGATACAGCTTGGCGACCTCGCGCGGACGCTCCTTCAGAGTGAACACACTGCCGGCGCCACCACTCTTGAGAAGGCGCAGCAGGGTCAGCGGCTGGCGCCGCTGGTCGAAGATGATTTCTCCACTGCGGCCAGGCATGTGCTCAGCCCGGCAATGCGATCAGCAGCGTCTTGTCATCGCCGGTAATGCCATCCGTGCGCGGGTCGGACAAGGTCGCCTGCAAGGCCTGGCTGCCATGTGCTTCATCCACGGCAGAGAGATAGCGCAGCACCGGCCCGAAAAACGGCTGGAACAAGGTGTCCCCTCGGCGTCCCATCGCAAAGGGCTGCACGCCGTCGGACATCAGCACCAGCGCCTGCACCGCCCCTTCGAAACGGGTCAGCCGCAACTGTTGACGCCAATTGGCTCCGGTAACGAACCAGGTTTCGTTGGCGTACTCGCCGTTGGCCGGCAGCGACACTGCATCGGCGGTGCCATCGCTGAACGCGCAGGCGGCGACCCCATCGCCGATATGGAGGAACCAGCCACCACGCGCATCGGCTACTACCCCCACAAGGGTGCAGGCATGGTCGGACAGGCGCAGGCCACGTCCGGCGGCCAACAGCGCCAGTTGACCGCGCGCGTCATCGATGGCCGTTTCGATGATCGGCCGCAGCACGTCCACGGGCACCGTCAGCGGTGCGTCGCCCAACGCCGGTGCCGCCGCCACTGCAGCGGCGACGCTGCGCGACACGTGTTGCGCCCCGATATCGCTGTGCGAGGCCGAACCGGCACCATCGCAGACCACCGCCACCAGCAGCGCACCGCTGCATACCGCGGCATGCGCGTCCTGGCAGGGCTGCCCGCGATCCACGTGCGACCGCCCCGTAGCCGAGGCAGCCATAACGCGCCAACTCACGGTCAGACCGGCACGTGCGACCAGCTATCGGTCGCCGGCAACTGGACCTGCCCGCCGGGCGTCGAATTGGACACCACGCGCATGCTCGCGCTGAGCCACAGGAACAGCTCCTTGAACTGCAGGCCCTGCAAACGCTTCACCCCGCGCTCGCCATTGCGGCTGAACCGGGCAAGCACACCGAGGTCGGCATTACCCACTGCAATTGGAAACACCGCCACCCTGTTCTGTTCCTCGGCACTGCGGCACTGTTCGGCCACCGCCTCCCAGGCATCGGTCGGTTGGCCATCGGACATCAGGAACAACCATGGCCGCGTGTAGGCCACGCCAGCCTGCCGGAAGCGCTGCTTCTCATCTTCGATTTCCTGTAGGGCAAGCTCCACCGCCGCGCCGGTGGGGGTGGTGCCGTTGGCCTTCAGGGTGGGCGCAGTGAAATCCATTGCATCGCACCAGTCACCACGTACGGCGGCATTGTCCATGCCACCGTATTCCACCAGCAACACGCGCACACGCTTGGCCGCTATCACATCGTCCTTCAGCTCCTTCTCCAGCAGCTTCAGACCAACGTTGAGCTGTTCGATCGGGCTACCATCCATGCTGCCGGAGCAGTCCAGTACCAGTATCAGCGGTGTGCGCTGTTCGCTGTTATCGACCAGAGAAACGTCAGGAATCGCGCCAATGGACATCGTGGTAAGCCTCCGTGCTATGGATCGGGCCGCTGTATGCGGTTGCATCGAGTATAGGCACAGAGGGAGAAGGGAAGCCATCAGCCGACTTCCGACACCCCGTGGCAATGCTTGCCCCATTTGCCGACGTGCCCGGAATCCGACTCTGTCCACGGGGTTATGGACAGCCAACCGACTCCCTGCCGATACCGTCGTTCTGGAACATCTGTTCAGAAGCAGGACGATCTTTACGGTGCAAATGCGACATAGCTCACATCCCGCCGGGCATGGCCCGGCGCTACCAGACCAGGCTACACGTTTGCCGGCCCGCACCATGAGATTCCATCTGAGCGATCCACGGAAGACCGCTCCTTCGCGACTCAAGACACTCCTGCGCCAACCTGTGCGGGCGGTAGAGGCGGATCAGCCGCCGGTGGACGTCCCCGCCCGGCGGGCGAGGACGTCCTCCCTGCATCAGAACCGGTAACCCAGCCCCAGCTGCACACCATTCTGCAGCTGGCCGTCGCGGCGCTCGCCCACATAGTCGACCATCACCGACAGCCGCTCGCTGGCCCGGCTGGTCACACCCAGGTTCCAGCTCAGC